>JBIIVW010000169.1:0-7222 GCA_044339205.1 Rhodoferax sp.
AATCTCGGCGTCAATCTGGTCGCGGCGCTGGCGCAACTCGGCCAGGCGGGCATCGACATTGGTCTCGCTGCCCACGCTCATTTGCTTGAGCAACTCAAACAGGGTCAGCAAGCGCGACTCGGTGCCTACAAACGCACGCTCGCTCAGGCCCACCAGCCAGGACAAGGCACGCTCGGTGGCGGGCGTCAGGTCAAAATGCGGCTCGTCCGATCCCGGCGGGTAGTACTTGCGCAACCAGCCCTTGTCGTTGGCAGCCCAGTCATTGAGATACTCGTGCGCGGCCTTGGGGTAAGCAGCGTCGCCCAGGCGCTCGCGCAGGCCAAACAAGGTGTCTTCCAGAGACTCCACCAGATTGGCCTGCGCCATAACCCGCACGTTGGGCGTGATGAACACCCGGTGCAAAAAGCTCGCCACCAGCGGCGCATGCTCCGCTGCCAGCAAGCGCCAGGCAGGATGCTGCGCGCGCAGGGCGGTGAGGGTGCTGTGGTCTAAAGACATGGGTTAAATGGAGCGTTCAAGCGTCAAAATCGGCAGATACAGACACAGCGCGTCATCCAGCGACGCGGTAAAACCCAGCGATTCATAAAAGACCTTGGCTTTGGCGTGCTTGGCATCCACCACCACCGCATACAAACCCACTTGCTGTGAAAACTCCAGCGCCAATTGCAATGCGAATGACATCAGTTGCTGGCCGGTACCTTGGCCTTGTTGCTGTTTGTCAACCGCCAACCGGCCGATCCGCAAAATAGGTGCGGGGTAGCGCGGCAGCTTGAGATGGGGCGGTAGCTGTGATGTCTGGGTTTGCCCTGCGCTGAGGGTGACGAAACCCACTACCGTCAGGCCATCGTCTGCCAGCGCCACATAGGTTTTGCCAAACCCTTTGCGCGCCATTTGGCCCGCCTGACGGAACAAAAATTCATTGAGCGCGGGCTCGCCGCAATCAAAAGTGCCTCGTTGGTGGTGCGCGGCCAGCCGCTCAATCCGGATGGGCATTCAGCGCAAAGCCATGAGTTTGATTAAAGCCTCGGTCGGCTCCGGCGGGTTTTCACAAACGCCCACGAAGGCTTCAAACGCTTCTTGCGACATCATGAGCGTGTCCGTGTCTGAGACGATTCGGCTGGACGTCTCATACATGGTCTGCGAGATAAAACTGGACACTGTGGCGCCTGTAATAGACGCAGCGCGCTCAATCAGCGTCTTGAGCTCGGCACTGGTGCGAAAGTTGATTCGGGCGGATTCATTGGGGGTGCTGGTTTGCATGATCAAGCTCCTTAAGCACTAAAGTGTACGTCAATTTGACATACAAATTGCTTCGTGTAAAACATCCTGCGCATCGGGTGGTAACACGCCCAGACGCACGTGGCCGGGCAGCTCGAAGGACGTGGCGTCGCGCAGCTTGATGCCGTAGTGGGTGCGCAGACGGTGCAAATCAGCTGCCAAATCATCCACGGGTGGGTGGGTGCAGAAAAAATTGGCGTCGCTGTGCAGACAGGTCCAGCCTGCGGATTCCAGCAGGTCAATCTGCCGTTCTTTCCATTGCGTCAAGGTGAACAAGCTCTGGCGTAACCAATCTTGCACATTGCTTTGTACCCAAGCCTGCAGCATCGCCACGCCGTGCGCGCCCACGGGCCAGGAGGCGCACAGGCGGTCCAACTCAAGCACCGCAACGTTTGAACCCAGCGGCGCCAGGGCATAGGCGGCGCGCACACCGGTCAGGCCCAGTGATTTATTGGGCGAATAAAGCCGCCAAACGTGGTCGCTTTGGGCTGCGGTCAGTGACGGCGAGCCACTCAGGCGCAGCGGAGCGTAGGCGCAGTCCAGTACAAGCGTTGAGGTTGAAGGGCGTTGAACTGCGCCCGGCGGCTTCGGTCGGTTTGTCTCTGCATGAAGTGCCAGGTCGCGATCCCTACCGCCACTTAGCACCTCGCACGCCTGCATCAGCCACAGCGGCCAAGTGGCATACGCCTGCCCAAGCGGGCTGGACGGCTCGCAGGCCCAGACCAGTTGGGCTGCGTTGGCATTGAGCGTGGCGTCTAAACCCCAGGCTTGCGCAGCTTGCGCGTAGTCGCCGTAACTGTGCGGCGGCAGGCTCACCCGGCCTTGCCCGGCGGTGCGCTGCGCCGCCCAGGCTGTGATGCGGAAAATGAACTCACTCGCGCTGCCCGCCAGCACCACGCGCACTACATCAACCCTGTGAAAATCGGCCAGCTGCTGCTTCAGGGTGGTGTAAGTGGCGTCCGGGTAGCGGGTGGCATCCGCGTTTTGCACGGCTGCCAGCGCTTGGGGGCAGGGGCCGCAGGCGTTGCTGTTGGTCGAAAAATCAAAGCGCGGAACGCCCAGGGCATCGGGACCGCCGTGCTGGCGGTGCGCTCGCAGCGGCTGCGTCGGGTCCGGCGAATCGGCTGAATGGCTAGGGGACATGGCCTTGGAACCCCAGTAGATTAATAAAATTAATAGCTGTCAAGGTAATCAATACGACGGCTAGAAGTGCTTTTGATGCATAAATGACCGCCTGATGCACATCCGGGGCCTGCACAGGGCGCCCGAAGGCGTTCAAGACATAGACCCCGGGTTTTTGCAGGCATACCCCCAATGCCAGCGCCATTGCCGCCATCGGCCAGCCGCTGTTGGGCGACGGCGTGCGGGCAGCCTCCGTACGCAGGGTTGACCAGCCGATGCCGCCTGATACCGCTGCCAACAGCACACCCGTGATCCGTGCCGGGATGTAACTCAAGACATCGTCCACCCGCGCCGCCCACTTGCCTGCCCATTGCCAGTTATGACCTTTGTAGAGGCCGGGGTAGCCCCACATGGCGTCAGCCGTGTTGGCAAACCGGTACAGCGCCGCCCCGGGCAAGCCCAGCAGCGCAAACCAGAAGATCGGCGCCACCACCGAGTCGTTGAGATTCTCGGCCAGCGATTCGATGGCGCTCTCGCGCACCTGCACGTCCGTGAGCTTCGACACATCGCGACTCACCAGCCAGCTCAGGCGGTCCCGGCCCGCCACCAGCGACCCGCCGTGCGCCGGGTTGAGGGCTTTTCCAACCGCCAGCATCTCGCTTTTGAGCATGGCCCAGGCCAACATGGGTTTAAGCAGGCAGCCCATCAGCACCACCGCCAAAAAATGACTTGCGAACCCACCCAAGACCGGCCCCAGCGCGCTCCCCAGCACCGGCATCAACAGCTTTGGCACGCTAAGCACGCTCCATTGCAGCGTCATGCTTGCTATTAAAACCACACCACCTCCCCCAAGCCACACGACGGCTGCAAGCCAAAAAGCTTTGAAATCAGCCTGCGAATCCACCTCGTTCCGGTGCGTGAATGCCGCGCCCTGCCCGGCCACCCGCTGCACAAGTTCACCACCCCAAGCGAGGTAGTTGCCCATCCACACCACCGGGTGCAGGCGCAGGCGCGGCTCGCCCAGCCAGCGATCAACGGCCAAAGCGACCAGTAACGCCAACGCGTTCACCCAGGCGGTCGAAGGGAAGAAAGCCGCATCCAAGGCGCGTACCCCGTCAGGCGTGCGGCACGGGGTGGCCCGTGGTCAGCCCCAGGCGCTGCAGCATTGCCCCGTCAGCGTCCACATCGGGGTTGGCGGTGGTGAGCAGTTTTTCGCCATAAAAGATGGAATTGGCTCCGGCAACAAAGCACAGTGCCTGCACCGCCTCACTCATGCTCTGGCGGCCCGCTGAAAGGCGCACCCGGGCACGCGGCATGGTGATGCGGGCCACGGCAATGGTGCGCACAAACTCCAGGGGGTCCAGGTCAGGCTGCTCGGCCAAGGGCGTGCCCGCCACTTTGACCAGGTGATTGATGGGCACCGACTCGGGGTAGGGCGCCAGGTTGGCCAGCTCGGCTACCAGACCCGCGCGCTGCAGGCGCGATTCGCCCATGCCCACGATGCCGCCACAACACACGCTGACGCCTGCGTGGCGCACGCGTGCCAGGGTGTCCAGGCGGTCCTGGTAGTCACGGGTGGAAATGATGTCACCGTAAAAATCAGGCGCGCTGTCCAGGTTGTGGTTGTAGTAGTCCAGCCCGGCATCGCGCAGGGTTTCGGCGTGGCCGTCGCCCAGCATGCCCAGGGTGGCGCAAGCCTCCAGGCCGGTGGCCTTGACGGCTTTGACCAACTCGGCCACCGCCTCCACATCGCGGTCTTTGGGCGCGCGCCAGGCCGCGCCCATGCAAAAGCGGGTGGCGCCGGCGGCCTTGGCGCGCTCGGCGGCCTCACGCACGGCCTCCACGTCCATGAGCTTGCCAGCCTCGACGCCAGTGTCAAAGTGCACGCTCTGCGGGCAGTAACCACAGTCTTCCGGGCAGCCGCCGGTTTTGACGGACAGAAGCGTGGCCAGCTCGATCAGGTTGGGGTCGAAGTGCGTGCGGTGCACGGTTTGAGCCTGGAACAACAGGTCAGAAAAGGGCAAGTCAAACAGGACCGCTACCTCGGCCACGGTCCATATGCGCTGGCTGCTGGGTGGGCGGGCGGCGGGGGTTTTGTGGGGTGCGTGGAAATGCAGGGGTTGGGCCACGAGGGCGGGAGCGGTTATGGTGGTCATGTGGTTTTTAAGGTTTGAAGAATGGAGCGGCGCGTCTGGCGCCACACGCCCAAGGCGAGCAGCAGGCCTACGCCGCAGAGGGCCGCCAGGCTGGTGAGCACCGGTGGAGGGGTCAGACTGGGTGAGACCTGGGGATGGGCAAAGGCGGTGCGGTTATCGCCCTCAACCCACTGGCGGGTGCCGAGCTGGTACTGGTCGCGCACATGGACGTTGTGCAGCGACTGCCAGTGGTTTTGCCGGACAGTCCGGGCTATGCCGCCCCGGTACTGGAACGGGTCGTCGCTGGTCAGCACGCCATAGGTGTTGGAGGTGCGCGAGAGCAGGGCTGTGTCCACTTGCGCGTCACCGGCGCCCTCTTTCACCAGTTTGTTCGCCACGGCTTAAGTGTTGCGGGCCACAAAATTGTCATGGGCGGGCAGTACGGCCAATTGGCGCATGGCGGCATCCAGCGACACGGGCCACAAGGACAGGCGGGCCATCTCAAACAGAATCACATCAAGCGTCATTGCTCAGGTCTTTCAAAAATTCAACGAAGGGAAGAAAAAATCAATCTTCAATGCCACGCTGCGCCGGAATGCCGGCCTTGAAGGCGTGTTTGACCATGGTCATCTCGGTCACAGTGTCGGCCAACTCGATGATTTCCGGCGGGCAGCGGCGCCCGGTCAGCACCACATGCACGTGGCTGGGGCGGGTCTTGAGGGTTTCCAGTACATCATCAACCGGCATCCAGCCGTAAATCAGCGGGTAAGTGATCTCGTCGAGCGTCACCATGAAGTAGTCGCCACTCAAAATGGCCGCCTTGGCTTTTTCCCAGCCATCGCGCGCAAGTTGAGCCGAATGTTCCAGGTCCTGGCTCTTCCAGCTAAAGCCATCGCCCAGTCCTTCAATGGGAATGCCCAACTGCTCAAACATGCGGTGCTCGCCAAAGCGGGCGCTGGGCACCTTCATGAACTGAAAAATCTTGACCGCCTTGGCCCGGCCATGCGCCCGCAAAGCCAGCCCAAAAGCCGCCGTGCTCTTGCCCTTGCCGTCGCCGGTGTTGACGATGACCAGCCCGCGGCGCTCGCCTTCGGGTTTGTCGTAAGGCTTTTCAGTGGGAGGAGTTTCAATTTGCATGGTTTGAAAAAATAGGGGTCAGATTCCAATTAATTTTGAAATCTGACCGGTTGAAAAGAATGGGGACTGAGAACAAATAAGGGATGCAATATTGTTGGCGCGCAGGCTGGTGAGGCTGGGGCGGACGTTCTGCTCCGTGTCCCCCGTCCTTCGTCCTACTCCTTGACCTACGCAGAACGCCCACCCCAGCCGCATCAGCGACTGTGCGTGAACGTGAGTGCGAAATTTTCGAGCACCAACCGCAGCAGCAAAAGCGGGTTGGCATGGCACTCGGCGTCGCGGCATCAAGGAGGAGCTGTCTGCCCCAGGCAGACGCGGGGGACAGCCGCAGAGCCGAGTGCCATGCCAGCCCGCGACCGCCAATCCATGCCGCACCAAAGCCTTCATCAGATAGCCCGAGACGCCGGTAAAGCAACCCACTGTCCCGCCAACGGATGAATCGCAATCCGGTGATCAAACACCGCCTCCAACGCCCGGTGGGTGGAAACATCAGCGCACTCGCCCTGATGCGTCACGCGCCCCTGCGCCATGATCACCATCTGATCGGCATGCAAAGCCATGGTGATCTCGTGCAACACGCTCACCACGGTCGTGCCAGCCATCAACAAACAGTGCACCACCTCCAGCCAGTCAGCCTGGTGCGGCGGATCAAGATTGGCCAAGGGTTCGTCCATCAGAAGCACTGGCGCCTGCACCGCCAAAGCGCGGGCCAGCAACACGCGCTGGCGCTCCCCGCCTGAGAGTTGGCCCAAGGACCGGTGACGCCACTCCCAGGCCTGGGTCGCCCTCAAGGCCTGCTCTACGGCCGTGTGATCTGCAGCGCTGGGCGCGGCCAGCCACGCCTGGTGCGGCAGGCGGCCCAAAAGCGCCACATCCAGCACCGTCAAATCGTCACCCGAGGTCTCGTTTTGCCCCAGCCAGGCCAGTTGCCTTGCCCGCTCAAGCCCGGGCAGGCTGTGCAGGGGCCGACCCAGAAGCTCGACTGTGCCGGTGTGGGGCAGCACATGCGCCAGCGCCTTGAGCAAGGTCGATTTGCCCGCGCCGTTGGGGCCCACAATGCTTGTCCAGCGCCCTTGCGGCAGCGCCAGGGTCATGTTGTGCAATATCTCGATGTTTCCTAGGCTAGCAGAGAGATTGCTTGCCTTTATTGCTATTGAATGTGTAGCGATATTCATGGGACACCGCCTGATGTAAGGCGGGTGTTGCGGTGCATCAGCCACAGCAGGTAGCCGCCACCCAGCACCGCCGTGAGCACGCCCACGGGCAGCTCTTGGGGGGCAATCAGCCAGCGCGCCATGGCGTCGGCCGCCATCAGCAAGGCGCCGCCCACCAGGCTGGCCAAGAGCATCAGACCGCCATGCGTGGTTTTGATGATGGAGCGCACCACATGCGGCGCTGCCAGCCCCACAAAAGCGATCAAGCCGGTTTGCGCCACGGCCGTACCTGTAGCCAACGCCAGTACGGCCACCAGCGCCACGCGCAATGGCCCCAGCGGCAAGCCCAGGCTGTGGGCGGTGGCGTCACCCAGACTCAGGCCATCCAGCACCCGC
>JBIIVW010000170.1:0-7174 GCA_044339205.1 Rhodoferax sp.
TTGTGGCCAACACCACTGAAATTCAGGCCGCGCGCCATGCGCTGAAGGCCTTGGGCATTGATCGCGGTCCGGCCATGCACGCCAGTCGCCACTCGCGCCGCGGCGTGTTGCAGTGGCAAATCACGGTACGGGACGACGGGCAGCGCTTGTTTGACGGCGCCTTGCCCAGCCTGATTCAGTGGGGCAAGGTGGATGCCGCCGAGCCGCTGCGCCTGCATCCACGCAACAGCCTGCCCCGCTCAGGGGTCACGCTGCAGAGTCTGGCCGTGACCCACCCCACCGCGCCCAAGCTGCAGGCCGCTTATGAGGCCATTGGCCTGGAGGGCATCATGGTTGAGACCGGCCCGGCCAACCTCAAGGCAACCCTCAACACGCCCAAAGGTTTGGTGGTGCTTGAAAGTATGGGCATTTAGGACGCTAACTCGCAAAGTCCCGCACGATGGGTTACTCAACCCGTTGAACCGGCGCTCTGATCCGGCTGGGCTTAATGTTTTTGATCATTTTGGCCTCTAGCCGGCGTTTTATAACGGTTAGTAGCTATCAAAAAATGACCTTTGAGGCCAGCGCCTAGAATGGCCGCCCTGCCACTATCTGTCCCGCTACCCCATGAACATCACGGTTAACGAAGAACTGCTTGCCTACATCGACCCCCTCACGCCCGATGAACATGAGGCCCTGGAGCGCAGTCTGCTGGCCGAGGGTTGCCGGGATGCCCTGGTGCTGTGGGGCGATGTGTTGGTTGACGGGCACAACCGCTACGGCATTTGCACCCGGCACGGCATCGCCTTCAACACCGTGCAAAACACCGCGTTCAAGTCGCTGGACGATGTTCATCTGTGGATGATTGACCAGCATTTGGGCCGGCGCAGTGTGTCTGACTTTCAGCGTGGCGTGTTGGCCTTGCGCAAAAAAGATATTTTGGCGGCTCGCACCGCGCCAGCCACAAGCCCTGCGCCTGTGGCCGTCGATGGCTCACCCCCGTGGGACGAGTCCGACCCTGCCGCTGCGGTGCCTGCGCCCGCGTTGGCCCGCCCGGAGGCCTTGCTCACCCGCGAGGCCATTGCCAAAGCGGCGCGCATCAGCAGCAACACCATCGTGCAGATTGAAAAAATCCAGAAGTCCGCCACGCCGGAGTTGCTGGCCGCCGTGAAGTCCGGCACGATTTCCATCAACACCGCCGCCACCGTGGCCTCGCTCCCGGTGGAGGAGCAAGTGGTGGCCGCAGCGGGTGGCAAGAAAGAACTGCAACAGGCCGCCCGCCAAGTGCGCGAGGCCCGAGCGGTGGCGCGCACCGAGCCGGAAACCCCGGAGGGCCTGATTGCCCGCTTGCGCCAGACCATCTCCGAGCTGACGCTGGAGAACGTGGCCTTGAAGGCGCAGTTGGCTGCGCTGGTCCCCTGATGCAGGCTCGCCGCGCATAATCCTGCGCATGGAAACCAAATGGCTTGAAGATTTTGTGAGCTTGGCTGAAACCCGCAGTTTCAGCCGCTCTGCTCAGTTGCGTCATGTGACGCAGCCCGCTTTTTCACGCCGCATTCAGTCCTTGGAGGGTTGGGCGGGCACCGACCTGGTGGACCGCAGCAGTTACCCCACGCGCCTGACACCAGCGGGCGAGACCTTGTATGCCCAGTCGCTGGAGGTGTTGCAGGCGCTGCAAAGCACCCGCGCCATGCTGCGCGGCCACACCTCGGCGGGCAAGGATGTGATCGAGTTTGCTGTGCCGCACACGCTGGCGTTCACGTTTTTTCCGGCGTGGGTGTCGGGCTTGCGCGAGAAGTTCGGGCCCATGAAGAGCCGTCTGATTGCGCTCAACGTGCACGATGCGGTCATGCGTCTGGTGGAGGGCAGTTGCGACTTGTTGATTGCCTACCACCACCCGTCGCAGCCTTATCAGCTGGATGCCGACCGCTATGAGATGGTCAGCCTGGGCGAGGAGGTGGTGGCGCCTTACGTCAAACCGGACGCCAGTGGCGAGCCGATGTTTGTATTACCAGGCCGATCGGGGCAGACCTTGCCTTATCTGGGTTACGCACCGGGCGCCTACCTCGGCCAGATGGTGGAGATGATCCTCAAACAGTCGGGCACGGCCATTCACTTTGACCGGGTGTACGAGACCGACATGGCCGAGGGCCTGAAGGCCATGGCCCTTGAGGGGCATGGCATCGCCTTCTTGCCCTTGAGCGCCGTAAAAAAAGACTTGCGCGCCAAGAAGCTGGTCAGCGCAGCCCCACCCGGGCTGGCCGGCCTGCAAATCACCATGGACATACGCGCCTACCGCGAGCGGCCATCTCTCGCGCCGCGCAATGCCGCATCCACCCACCATGCCCCTAAAAACACGGCGCAGGCGCTGTGGAATTTTTTGACGACTCAGGGCGACGTTCCTTAGCCAGCTTGGCTGCCCACAGGGCAGGGTATGAATAATTTGCATGACGTGACCTGCAATAGGCATTGGGCTATTCATTAAACGCTCGCTACAGTTCCCTTCTTTGTTTGACAACGGAGCGAGTATGAAGACTTGTTTAGTGCGCGTGAGTGCAGGGCTGGGTCTGGCAATGTTGGCGGCAACCTCTGGTGCACAGACTGTTCTGGAGCGCGTCACGGCGGGTGGCAAGCTGGTGATCGCCCACCGAGAGTCGTCCATTCCTTTTTCCTATTTGGACGAAAACAAGAAACCCGTGGGTTATGCCATGGACCTGTGCCTCAAGATCGCCGAAGCCGTCCGCCAGAAAACGGGTGCCAAGGCCATGCAGGTGGAGTTTTTGATGGTGACGCCGGCCAATCGCATTGCCATGGTGGAGTCCGGCAAGGCCGATCTGGAATGCGGCTCCACCACCAACAATGCAGAGCGCCGCGAGAAGGTGGCTTTCACGATTCCGCACTTCATCACAGGCGCACGTTTACTGGTTCGGGCCGACAGCCCGGTGCAACGCATCGAGGAGTTGGGGGGTAAAAAGCTGGTCTCCACCAAGGGCACCACACCGCTCAAGGCTGTTGAGCAAACCAACCGTTCGCACCTGCTGCGCATCGACATTCTGAGCGCGCCCGACCACGGCAAAGCAGTTGAGATGGTGGAGAGCGGGGAGGTCGAGGCCTTTGTGATGGACGACGTGCTCTTGTACGGCCTAGCCGCCAACCGAGCCAATGCGAACGCGCTCAAGGTGGTGGGCAAGTTCTTGACCACCGAGCCACTGGCCATCATGATGCCCAAAGGCGATCCGGCGTTCAAGAAGCTGGTGGACGATGAAATGCGACGACTGATCACCAGCAAGGACATCAACCCCATTTACGACAAGTGGTTCTTGAAGCCGATTCCGCCCAAAAACACCGCGTTGAACATGCCCGTGAGCTATTTGCTCAAGGATTTCTGGAAATACCCCACCGATATCGTTCCGTTTTAGGGCGCTTGGGTCGGGTGATTTGGGAGAATACGGCCCATGACACAACAAATCACTCTCACCCGCCCCGATGACTGGCACCTGCACGTGCGTGATGGTGACGCGCTGCGCACCGTGGTACCGCATACCGCCGCCCAGTTTGGCCGCGCCATCATCATGCCCAACCTGCGCCCGCCCGTGACCACTGCGGCGCAGGCGCTGGCCTACAAGGCGCGCATTCAGGCTGCAGTGCCCGAAGGCGTGCAGTTCGAGCCGCTGATGACGCTCTACCTCACCGACAACCTGCCCCCCGATGAGATCAAGCGCGCGGCAGACGCTGGTGTGGTGGCCGCCAAGCTTTACCCGGCCGGTGCCACCACCAACAGCGATGCGGGTGTGACCGACCTCCGCAAAACCTACAAAACGCTGGAAGCCATGCAGCGCGCAGGCCTGCTGCTGCTGGTGCACGGCGAAGTGACCTCGCCAGACATTGATCTGTTTGACCGCGAGGCTGTGTTCATTGACACGCAACTCATCCCCCTGCGCCGGGATTTTCCGGAGCTGAAAATTGTGTTCGAGCACATCACCACCCAAGAGGCTGCGCAGTACGTGGCCGAGGCCGACCGCTTCACTGCCGCCACGCTCACGGCGCACCACTTGCTCTACAACCGCAACGCCATCTTCACCGGCGGCATTCGGCCGCACTACTACTGCCTGCCGGTGTTGAAGCGAGAGACCCACCGCGTGGCGCTGCTGCAAGCGGCCACGAGTGGATCGAACAGGTTCTTTTTAGGCACCGATAGCGCCCCGCATGCTGCCCATTTGAAGGAGCATGCCAGCGGCTGCGCCGGCTGTTACACCGCGCATGCGGCCATGGAGATGTATGCTGAAGCCTTTGAATCGGTGCACGCCCTGGACAAGCTCGAAGCCTTTGCCAGTTTCAATGGCGCTGATTTTTATGGTCTGCCTCGTAACACGGGCTCCATCACGCTCAGCCGTGAAAGCTGGACGCCACCCGAGAGCTTTGCCTACGGTGAAGCCGAACTCAAACCCCTGCGCTCTGGCGAAGCTTTGCCGTGGCGCCTGGTCTAGACGCCATCGATTGGGCCGCACCCTGGCTCGCGCCGTGGAGTAGCCGGGGTAACCCGATGGCCCGCAGCGTGCTTGCCGGGATGGCGCAGCCAGACGCCTTGAATCAGGCTGGCACCGCTCCCGTGTGTTTTGTGCCACAAAGCGCGTTGCCTGCTGGCGTGGCGTACGAGAAGTACATCTTTGACAGGGGCCGTGTGCCTACTCGGGATGGTTTGCATGACTTCTTCAATGGTCTGGTGTGGCACAGCTTTCCCCTGACCAAAAAGCGCCTGAACGAGTTGCAGGCCACGCAAATCGCCCGCACGGGTATCCAGCCCGAGCGGGGGCCGGCGCGTGATGCGCTAACCGTGTTTGATGAGAACGCCGCGCTCTTGCAGGCCCCGGACGCCTTGTGGGAGGCGTTGGTGACCAAAGATTGGCAGCGCCTGTTTGTGGATTTGCGCCCCCTGTGGCGTGAGGCGCACTTGGTGCTGTTCGGTCACGCGCTGATGGAGAAGCTGGTTTTTGCCCGAAAGTCGATGACCGCCCACGTTTACAGGGTCTCTTGCACCAGTCATTCAGCAGCTGAAATCGACCGCTGGCTGGCCCATGATCTCAACGCCGACAAGCTGGCGAGCAAGCCATTTGCCCATTTGCCTGTGCTGGGCGTGCCCGGCTGGTGGGCTGGCAATGAGGACCCCGCTTTTTATGACGATGTGAGCGTGTTCCGCCTGCCCAAAACTACCGGTGATGTGCTGATCCGCTCTAGCACTGAATGCCCGTAAACTTGGTGTGCATTTGGCGCTCGAGTCTCTTGTAATTGCCGTGCTCGCCCCTAACATTCGTCCCATTGGCTCAGTCGATTGAGCCGTATTTGAAAGAAATCATGAAACGTATTCTCTTGTTTGTTATGACCAACCTGGCCGTGATGGTGGTGCTGGGCATTGTTGCCAGCCTGACCGGCGCCAACCGCTTTATGGGCGCCAATGGTTTGGATTTGAGTACCTTGATGATGTTCTCGCTGATCATGGGCTTTGGCGGCGCGATCATCTCGCTGTTGATCAGCAAGCCGGTGGCCAAGTGGTCGTCGGGGGTGCGCGTGATCAACCAGCCGCAAAATACGGATGAGGCCTGGATTGTGGAAACCGTGCGCAAGTTTGCCGAAAAGGCTGGCATCGGCATGCCTGAGGTCGGGATTTTTGAAGGTGAGCCCAATGCGTTTGCGACCGGCGCGTTCAAAAACTCAGCGCTGGTGGCGGTGTCCACTGGCTTGCTGCAAGGCATGACCCGGGAAGAGGTCGAGGCGGTCATTGGTCACGAAGTAGCGCACATTGCCAATGGCGACATGGTCACCATGACGCTCATTCAGGGCGTGATGAATACGTTTGTGGTGTTCATCAGCCGCGTGGTGGGCTACTTTGTCGACAAAGTCATCCTGAAAAATACCAATGACGGCCCAGGCATGGGCTACTACATCACCACTATCGTGATGGACATTGCCTTGGGATTTGTAGCCGCGATCATCGTCGCCTGGTTTTCGCGTCAGCGTGAATTCAGGGCCGACGCGGGTGCCGCGCAGTTGATGAACCGCAAGCAGCCCATGATCAACGCCTTGGCCCGCTTGGGTGGCATGACCCCGGGCGAGCTGCCCAAGAGCATGGCGGCCATGGGCATCGCCGGTGGCATTGGCAAGTTGTTCTCGACGCACCCGCCCATTGAAGAGCGCATTTCAGCACTGCAAAACGCACAAATCTGACCCCTGACCCTGTCAGGGTCTCATCAGGAGGCAAGCCGGTATAGTTCCGCTAATGGAACTATCTACCTGGCTTGCCTTTTTTGCTGCCTCCTGGGCTATCAGTGTGTCTCCTGGCGCGGGGGCGATTGCGGCCATGAGCGCTGGTTTGAACCATGGTTTTCGCCGGGGGTATTTCACGTCATTCGGTTTGGTCTTGGGCATCTGGACGCAGGTGATTGTGGTCGGGGTGGGTTTGGGCGCCTTGGTGGCGGCTTCAGGCTCAGCATTCTTGGTGGTGAAGTGGCTGGGGGTGGCCTATCTGGTGTGGCTCGGCATTGCCCAGTGGCGCGCCCCCGCGACCCCCATGGTCGCCAGTGCAGACGGCGGCGCGCTCATCACCCGTCGCTCCATGGTCTTGAGGGCCTGGATGATCAATGCCGTGAACCCCAAGGGCACTGTGTTTTTGCTGGCCGTGGTGCCGCAGTTCATGAACCTGTCCCAACCGCTGTTGCCCCAGTACCTGATCATTGCCGCGACGCTGGCCTTTACGGACTTGGTGGTCATGGCCGGCTACACCGTGCTGGCGTCCCGGGTGCTTGGCGCGCTCAAGTCGCCCGCCCATATCCGTGCCCTGAACCGTACCTTTGGCGGCCTTTTTGTGCTGGCTGGCTCCCTGTTGGCCATGTTCAAGCGGGCGGGTTGACCGTGTTGCACTGCAGCTTGTACCGCCAGCTCATCTTGACATTGACGGGTCATCCTCTGCGGTCGGGCCTGGCCATCGTTGGGGCCTGGATGCTGTTCTGCGGCACAGTTGCCGCCGAACCGGATGAAGATCAACTGGGTAAATCGGCAGGGTATCCTTTGGGTGCCCGCTGGTCCACCATGGAAAACCGGGTGGGCGCCTGGTCCGCGCTGGACAGAGTGCCGGGCGTTTTGACTCAGTCGGTCAGCCGAGGTGAGACGGTGAATGCGCTGCCCAGAGCCATGCAGCCCA
>JBIIVW010000171.1:0-7005 GCA_044339205.1 Rhodoferax sp.
GGTACAGCAGCGTGCGTTCGGGGTGGCGTGGGTTGTAGAGTTTGTGTTTGGCTGACACCGATACTGCACGGCTACACAGCATTCTGCGACGATTGATTGGGCACGGAAAGCCAAAAGCCCGGACCGTTGCCAGTTCGGGCTTTGTCAGGGTAGCTTGGAGCTTGAAGGCTGGCTTATTTCCGCACTGGCGGCAAATCCGTGCAGCTACCATGCGCCACTTCCGCCGCCATGCCGATGGATTCACCCAACGTGGGGTGTGGATGAATAGTCTTGCCAATATCCACCGCGTCCGCGCCCATTTCAATCGCCAGGGCAATCTCGCCAATCATGTCGCCCGCATGCGTGCCAACCATGCCGCCGCCCAGGATCTTGCCGTGGCCGTGCGCCTCAGGGCTGTCATCAAACAACAGTTTGGTGACACCCTCGTCGCGGCCGTTGGCAATCGCGCGACCGGACGCGCTCCAAGGGAACAAACCTTTTTTGACCTTGATCCCCTGCGCCTTGGCCTGGTCTTCGGTGAGACCGACCCAGGCGACTTCGGGGTCGGTGTAGGCGACGCTGGGGATCACACGGGCGTTGAAGGCTGAGGCGGCCAGTTCTTTGTTGCCTTGCAGTTCACCGGCAATCACTTCAGCGGCCACATGCGCCTCATGCACCGCCTTGTGCGCCAGCATCGGCTGGCCCACGATGTCGCCAATGGCGAAGATGTGGGGCACGTTGGTGCGCATCTGGATGTCGACGTTGATGAAGCCACGGTCCGTCACAGCCACACCAGCTTTCTCAGCCGCGATCTTCTTGCCATTGGGCGTGCGGCCCACGGCTTGCAGCACCAGGTCATAGACCTGTGGCTCGGGGGCGGTGCCGCCCTCCTCTGCCGCTGCAAACGTCACTTCAATGCCTTCAGGCAAGGCGCGTGCGCCAACCGTTTTGGTCTTCAGCATGATGTTGTCAAAGCGCTTGGCGTTCATCTTTTGCCAGATCTTGACCAAGTCGCGGTCGGCGCCTTGCATCAGGCCGTCCATCATTTCCACCACGTCCAGGCGTGCGCCCAGCGTGCTGTAGACGGTGCCCATCTCCAGGCCGATGATGCCGCCGCCCAAAATGAGCATGCGCTTGGGGACTTCCTTGAGCGCCAGGGCGCCGGTGGAGTCGACCACGCGCGGGTCGTTGGGCATGAAAGGCAGGCGCACGGCTTGAGAACCTGCGGCAATGATGGCCTTTTTGAACGCAATGGTTTGGGTCTTGCCTGTTTTCTCTTGGGCTGGGCCGCCAGTTTCTTCGACCGACACATGGTTGGCGCCCACAAACGAGCCATAGCCCCGCACGATGGTCACTTTGCGCATCTTGGCCATGGCGGCCAGACCGCCGGTGAGCTTGGTGATGACTTTGTCTTTGTGACCGCGCAGCATGTCAATGTTGACCGTGGGCGCACCAAATTCGATGCCCAGGGCGCCGAGATGACTCACTTCGTCCATCACGGCAGCCACGTGCAAGAGCGCCTTGCTCGGAATGCAGCCAACGTTCAGGCACACGCCACCCAGGGAGGCGTAGCGTTCAACCATCACCACTTTCAGGCCCAGGTCAGCGGCGCGGAACGCAGCAGAGTAACCCCCGGGGCCTGCACCGAGCACCAGCAGGTCGCAGTCCAGGTCGGCCGTGCCGCCAAAGCTGGCCGCAGCCGGTGCAGGTGCAGCGGGCGTCACTGCTACGGTTTGAGGAGCTACCGAGGCAATAGATGCGCCAGCTGGAGCATGTTTTGGCTCCGAAACCGGTGCTGCAGCCTCGCTAACGACTTCCAGTGTCAAAACCAGCGAGCCTTCTTTGACTTTGTCGCCCACGGCGACCTTGAATTCTTTGACAACGCCGCCGTGGCTGGAAGGGATTTCCATGGACGCTTTATCAGACTCCACGGTGATGAGGCTTTGGTCGGGCTTGATGGTGTCACCCACCTTGACCATCAGTTCAATGACGGTCACTTCAGCGAAGTCGCCAATGTCCGGGACCTTGATATCTAGGATTGCCATAGTGTTGTTTCTTTCTTACAGCATGACCCGGCGGAAATCGCCCAGGATCTGACCCAGATATACATTGAAGCGGGCAGCCGCCGCGCCATCGATCACGCGGTGGTCCCACGTCAAACTTAAGGGCAGCATCAGGCGCGGCTGGAAGGCTTTGCCGTCCCACACCGGCTGGATGGTGGATTTGCACACACCCAAAATCGCCACCTCAGGCGCATTGATGATGGGCGTGAAGTAACGCCCGCCAATACCACCCAATGAAGAAATAGTGAATGAAGCGCCAGACATTTCTGCCGGGCTCAGCTTGCCATCACGCGCTTTTTTGGCCAACTCGCCCATCTCCAGGGAGATTTGCATGATGCCTTTCTTGTCGGCATCCTTGATCACCGGAACCATCAGGCCGTTGGGCGTGTCCGCTGCAAAGCCAATGTGGAAATACTGCTTGTAGATCAGCGCATCGCCGTCCAGTGAGCTGTTGAACTCGGGGAACTTCTTGAGCGCCGCCACGCAGGCTTTGATCAAAAACGCCAGCATGGTGACTTTGGCGCCCGACTTCTCGTTCTCTTTGTTGGTGGAGACGCGGAAAGCTTCCAGGTCCGTGATGTCGCAGTCGTCATGATTGGTCACGGCCGGAATCATGATGGCGTTGCGCAACAGGTTCGCGCCGCTGATCTTCTTGATGCGCGACATCTCCTTGCGCTCCACCGGGCCGAACTTGGTGAAGTCGACCTTGGGCCAAGGAATCAGGCCCAGGCCGGCGCCGTCATTGCCAGCTGCTGCTGCCGGCTTGGCTTGCGCTGCAATCGCCAGGGTCTGCACCGCGCCGCTCATCACGGAGCGGGTGAACGACTGAATGTCGGTGTCGGTGATGCGGCCCTTGAGGCCACTGCCTTTGACTTCGCCCAAAGGCACACCGAGCTCACGCGCAAACTTGCGCACCGATGGTGATGCATGGGGCAAACCAAGCGGTGCTGTGGTGGGGTTGTGAGCCGGAACAGCCAATGCGGCAGCCGCAGGCGCGGCGGCCGCTGCGGCCGCAACGGGAGCAGGAACTGCCGGCGCAGCAACTGCGGCAGCGGGGGCCGCAGGAGCAGAAGCCACTGCCGCCAGCGCTTTGGCGGGCGCCACGGCACCCTCCAGAATGGCCAACAAGTCGCCAATGTTGATCTTGTCGCCAACCTTGACCTTGAGTTCTTTCAAGACACCAGCGGCCGAGGATGGAATCTCCATCGCCGCTTTGTCCGACTCCACGGTCACCAGGCTTTGCTCGACCTTGATGGTGTCACCGGGTTTCACAAATACTTCAATGACGGCCACGTCTTTGAAGTCGCCGATGTCGGGCACGTGTACTTCAATGACACCAGTCGCAGCAACAGCCGCTGGAGCTGCTTCAGATTCAGTAGCTACCGAGGCAATGGATCCGCCGGCTGGAGCCTGTTTTGGCTCTGAAACAGGCGCAGGAACGGCTACGGCCGGTGCAGCGGCCTCGCCGGCCACCTCCAGCATCATGACCACGGAACCCTCTTTGACCTTGTCGCCCAGGACGATCTTGAGTTCTTTAACTACGCCAGCGTGGCTGCTCGGGATTTCCATGGAGGCCTTGTCGGACTCCACTGTGATCAGGGACTGATCCACGGCCACGGTGTCGCCGGGCTTGACCATCAACTCGATCACGGTCACTTCGGCGAAGTCGCCGATATCAGGTACTTTTACTTCGATTAAGGACATAGGTGTCTCCTTGCGTTCTGTTTATCAGGCGTACAGCGGATTGACCTTGTCGGTCTGGATGCCATATTTGGCAATCGCGGCGGCCACATCGGCCACCGGCACGGTGCCCTCTTCGCTCATCGCCTTCAAGGCCGCAACCACGATGTAATGGCGGTTGACCTCGAAATGCTCACGCAGCTTGCTGCGGAAGTCGCTGCGACCGAAACCGTCGGTACCCAGCACTTTGTAGGTACGGCCCTTCGGGATGAAGGAGCGAATCTGCTCGGCGTAAGCCTTCATGTAGTCGGTCGACGCGACCACAGGGCCAGTGGAGCCAGCCAACTGCTGACCAACAAAAGACACACGCTGCTCGTCCACGGGGTGCAGGAGGTTGTGGCGCTCTGCGTCCTGGCCGTCGCGGGTCAACTCATTAAAGCTTGGGCAGCTCCAGACGTCGGCCGCAATACCCCAGTCTTTTTCCAGCAACTCTTGCGCAGCAATCGATTCGCGCAGGATGGTGCCCGAACCCAGCAACTGCACCCGCATCGTGTTGGCAGCATCTTTGGCGGGCTTGCACAAGTACATGCCCTTGATGATCTGCGCCTCGGTGCCGGCCAACAGGCCCGGCATGGGGTAGTTCTCGTTCAGCAGGGTAATGTAGTAATACACATTCTCCTGGCGCTCCACCATGCGCTTCAAGCCTTCATGCAGGATCACGCCGACTTCATGAGCGAAGGTCGGGTCATAAGAGATGCAGTTGGGGATGGTGCCGGCCAAAATGTGGCTGTGGCCGTCTTCGTGCTGCAGGCCTTCGCCGTTCAGCGTGGTGCGCCCGGAGGTGCCACCCAGCAAGAAGCCGCGGGCCTGCATGTCGCCAGCCGCCCAAGCCAGGTCACCGATGCGCTGGAAACCAAACATCGAGTAATACACGTAGAACGGCACCATGATGCGGTTGTTCGTGCTGTAGCTGGTGGCGGCAGAGATCCAGCTGCACATGCCGCCGGCCTCGTTAATGCCTTCTTGCAGAATCTGACCCGCTTTGTCTTCGCGGTAATACATCACCTGGTCTTTGTCGACCGGCGTGTACTTCTGGCCTTCAGGGTTGTAGATACCGATTTGACGGAACAGGCCTTCCATACCAAAGGTACGGGCCTCGTCCACCAGGATCGGCACCACGCGGGGGCCCAAAGCCTGGTCGCGCAGCAGCGTGGTCAGGAAACGCACATAAGCCTGCGTGGTCGAGATCTCGCGGCCTTCGGCTGTGGGCTCGATCACGGTCTTGAAGGTCTCCAGCGACGGCACGGTGAATTGCTCGTCCGCCTTCACGCGGCGGTGTGGCAGGTAGCCACCCAAGGCCTTGCGGCGCTCGTGCAAATACTTCATCTCTGGCGTGTCATCGGCCGGCTTGTAAAACGGGATGTCAGCAATCTGGCTGTCTGGCACGGGAATGTTGAAACGGTCACGGAAGATCTTGATATCTTCATCGGTGAGTTTCTTGGTCTGGTGGACATTGTTTTTGCCCTCGCCGCTCTTGCCCATGCCGTAACCTTTGACGGTCTTGATGAGCAACACGGTGGGTTGGTCTTTGTGATTGACCGCCGAATGGTAAGCCGCGTACACCTTTTTCGGATCATGGCCGCCCCGCTTCAGGGCCCAGATTTCGTCGTCGCTCATGTGGGCGACCATCTCCAGCGTGCGCGGGTCACGGCCGAAGAAATGCTTGCGCACATAGGCGCCGTCGTTGGCTTTGAAGGACTGGTAATCGCCGTCCAGTGTTTCCATCATCAGCTTCTTCAAGGCGCCGTCTTTGTCGCGTGCCAGCAAGGGGTCCCACTCGCTGCCCCACAGCAGTTTGATCACGTTCCAGCCCGAACCACGGAACTCGCCTTCAAGCTCCTGCACGATCTTGCCGTTGCCACGCACCGGGCCGTCCAGGCGCTGCAGGTTGCAGTTGATGACAAAAATCAGGTTGTCCAGCTTCTCGCGGGCGGCCAGACCGATGGCTCCCAAAGACTCGACTTCGTCCATTTCGCCGTCGCCACAGAACACCCAGACCTTGCGGTTTTCGGTGTTGGCAATGCCACGGGCATGCAGGTATTTCAAAAAGCGGGCTTGGTAGATCGCCATCAATGGGCCCAGGCCCATGGACACCGTAGGGAATTGCCAGAACTCGGGCATCAGCTTGGGGTGGGGGTAACTCGACAGACCTTTGCCATCGACCTCCTGGCGGAAGTTCAGCAACTGCTCTTCGGTCAGGCGACCTTCAAGGTAGGCGCGGGCATAGACGCCGGGCGACACGTGACCCTGGATATAGAGACAGTCACCGCCGTGGTTCTCGCTCTCGGCGTGCCAGAAATGATTGAAGCCCGCACCAAACATGTGGGCCAGCGAGGCGAACGAGCCAATGTGCCCACCCAGATCACCGCCGTCGGCAGGGTAATGCCGGTTCGCCTTGACCACCATTGCCATGGCATTCCAGCGCATGTAGGCGCGCAGACGCTCCTCGATCTCGATGTTGCCGGGGCAGTGCGCCTCCTGGTCTGTCTCGATGGTATTCACATAACCGGTGTTGGCCGAGAACGGCATGTCGATGCTGCTTTGGCGCGCGTGCTCAAGCAGTTGCTCTAGAAGAAAGTGGGCGCGCTCGGGGCCTTCGGCCTGAATAACGGCGCTCAGGGCGTCCATCCATTCGCGGGTTTCCTGGCTGTCCGCGTCAGGCGCGTTCAGTCCCGGTGAATTCTGGGGTGATGCTGACATGTTTGTCTCCGTAGTTATATGTGAGTCGAATATTAACGGGATTAACAACCCCGAAAATTGAAATAAATTATCTGTCAGTGCGTTGCAAATTTCAATTGATGATTAAACTTTTTACTATGTGAAATTATTTGTCGTGTTTTTTTAACATTTGTATTACCTACTGGTACCTGAGCTCTGGCTTACACTTCGCTCAATGCCGCTGCCTCGATCGATCCCCTTGCCAAGCCCCATGGCTTTGCCGCTCTTGTCCAAACTGAACAATTGGTGGCAACACTTGCCGCCCCAACGGCAGGATCGGTTCGCTGTGCTGGCGCCACTTGCCGCGGTGCTGCTGTTTTTTGCAGCCATCGTGTCAGCGTTTGGTTACCTGCAAATTGAAGAAATCGAGCGTGAGCAAGAGGCCGTCAGCAGGGATGTGGAATACACCCAGCAGCGGCTGCGCTTGCGACTGCTGGAACGCCAGGAACAACTGATGCGGATCGCTCGGGAACTCTCCAACCGGGAGCTTGATGCGGATGACTTT
>JBIIVW010000173.1:0-6928 GCA_044339205.1 Rhodoferax sp.
GACTGCCACGGCAAAAAGGGCGACAAAGTGCTCGCGCAGTGCCATGAGTTGCGCGCCCTTGTCGGACTGAACCAGTCCGCCGTCAATCAGGCTGCGCAGCGCAACCGGAAACGCCAGCGTCGCGGCTGCCGCCATCACCAAAAATACCAGCGCCAGAACAATGCGCCCCCGATACGGGCGCAAAAAGGGCATAAGCCCGGAGAGCGAGCGGGGCGAAGCTTTGGGAAGGTCGGGTTTGGACATGGGTCACAGTGTAGCCAATATGGCCAAATAAGTTGCCTGACCAAAAACGGCCTTGACAATAATTGCTTAGGCAATTAAAAATGCACCATGACAAATACCAATCCGAGTTCCAGCGTGCCGCCGTCTGATGCCCCCGCCAGCAGCCTGGAGTTCTACCGTGCGGACAACTACGTCACCGAAGAGAGTGTGGGCTACCTGATGCGGCGCGCCTTGGCCATGGTGGCGCAAGACGTGGAGCGCGAGTTGGTGGTCAGCGACCTGACCAACGCGCAGTGGGTGCCACTTCTCAAGCTGTTCATGGGCGAGGCATCCACCGTGGCCGAGTTGGCCCGTGAGTGCCATCTGGACGCCGGGGCGATGACCCGCCTGTTGGACCGCCTGGAGGCCAAGGGCTTGTGCCGCCGGGTGAGGTCGGTTGAAGACCGCCGGGTGGTCAATATCGAGTTGACCGAACCGGGGCGAGAAACCGCACGGGGCATTCCGGGCGTTCTGTGCCGCATTCAAAACGCCCACCTGGCTGGGTTTTCAGCCGACGAGTTTCAGGCTTTCAAGGGTTTTTTGCGGCGCATTCTGGACAACGCGCAAGCGCGCGCCAAATCACAAACGTCGCCCCTGTCCGATGCAGGAGACGCTCATGAAGTCTGATGGCTGTCTCGCAAAACCGGTTGCCAGCGTCAGGCCCGCTGCGCTGTTGCTGGTTGCCACCCTCGCCTTGGCGGGCTGCGCCAACCCCGGGGGTATTGTCTCCAAAGCCACCCTGCGAGACGCCCAGTCAGCAGGTTTTCCGGTCGAGCAAGTCGCAGTCGCGCCGGTTGATGCCCATTGGTGGCACCAGTTCGGCGATTTTCAACTCAACCGCCTGATCGATGATGCGCTGAGCACCCATCCCAGCCTGGGTGTGGTTCAGGCCCGTCTGGCCCGGGCGCAAGCCGGTGCCGACTTGACCTCTGCTGCGGGTGGCCCCCAGCTCAATGCGGGTCTCGACCTGACCCGGCAGCAGTACACGGCCCATGGCGCCGTACCGGCGCCGCTGGCGGGTTCGGTTCGCAGCACGGGCACAGCCCAGCTCTCCGGCAGTTGGGAGATCGACTTTTTTGGCAAGAACCGCGCTGCACTGCAGGCAGCGCTGGGCAACACCCGCGCTGCGCAGGCCGACCTTGCCGCTGCCCGCACGCTACTTGCCAGCCAGGTGGCGCGCACCTATTTCCAGTGGCTGCGGCTGAATGACCAGCAAGCCCTGGCGCAGCGTCTCCTGGCTCAACGCAACCAGGCGCTGCGACTGGTGCAGGCCCGGGTCTTTGCGGGTCTCGACTCCAATGTTGAACTGCGCCAGGCCGAGGCGACCCTGCCCGAGATGCGCCTGCAGATCGAATCCCTGCAAGAGCAGCGGGCCTTGACCCAAAATGCCCTCAATGCACTGGTTTCTAAGCCAAATCAGGTTCTAGCCGGCGTATATCATGGCTTAATCGATGTAAAAATAATAGCGCCAGTCGGGTCGATCCCCGCCGACCTGCTGGGGCGGCGGGCTGACATTGCGGCTGCCCGCTGGCGCGTGGAAGCTGCCACGCAGGACGTGAGTAGCGCGCGCGCGCAGTTCTACCCCAACGTCAACCTGATGGCCTTTGCCGGGTTCTCCAGTATTGGGTTGGACCGCCTGATCAGCACAGGCAGCGAGCAATGGGGCATGGGCCCGGCGCTGCGACTGCCCCTGTTTGACGGTGGCCGCCTACGGGCCAATCTGGCCGGAAAAACCGCCGATCTGGATGGCGCCATCGAGAGCTATAACGCCTCCGTGATCGACGCCGTGCGCGACGTGGCCGACCAGCTCGCCATGCTGCAGGCGGTGGTGCGTCAACAGGAGGCGCATCGCGCAGCACAAGCCGCAGCCGACAGCAGCCACGCGTTCGCCGTGCAGCGCCATGGCGCGGGCTTGGGCAATTTTCTCCCCGTCATTGCCGCGCAGACGGCGGTGCTCAACCAGCAGCGCGCCGGCCTGGACCTGCAGGCGCGCGTGCTCGACACCCAGGTGGCGCTGATGCGCGCCCTGGGTGGTGGCTACCGTGCCGAGTTGCCCGCGCCCAAGCCCCTTTTGACCCGTTCATCCATTATTTCTGAGTGACCCGCCATGACAACACCTCAAACTCCAGCGCCCACTGCCCGTGCGGGACGCAATCCGGCCCGCAAGAGGGCGCTGATCGCCCTGTCCGGCGTGGTCGTTCTCGCCGGGCTGGGCTGGGCCGCCTACGAGTGGCTGGTGGCCAGCCACTTCGAGTCCACCGACAACGCCTATGTGCAGGGCAACGTGATCCAGATCACGCCGCAAATTGGCGGCACCGTGATGGCCATCCTGGCTGATGACACCGACTTTGTGAAAGCTGGCCAGCCCCTCGTCAAGCTTGACCCGGCTGATGCCCAGGTCACCCTGGATGCAGCCGAGGCCAATCTGGCGCAAGCCGTGCGCCAGGTGCGCACGCTGTACGCCAACAACGGCAGCCTGCGCGCGCAAATCACCCTGCGTGAGACCGATTTGCTCAAGGCACAAACCGACATCGCGCGGGCCTCGGATGACGTCAAGCGCCGCCAGGGGCTGGTTCAAACCGGCGCCGTGTCGGGCGAAGAACTCCAGCACGCGCAAAGCCAGCTCGCTCTGGGCCAGGCCACACTGGCCTCGGCCACCGCAGGGGTGGCCGCAGCGCGGGAGCAGCTCATCAGCAACCAGTCCATGACCGACGGTATTGCCGTAGAGCAGCATCCCAGCGTGATGGCGGCCGCTGCCAAAGTGCGTGAAGCTTATCTGGCGAGTCAGCGTACCGCCTTGCCCGCGCCGGTGGATGGGTATGTCGCCCGGCGCACGGTGCAACTCGGTCAGCGCGTGGCGGCTGGCACGCCCCTGATGTCGATCATTCCCCTGAGCCAGGTGTGGGTGGATGCCAACTTCAAGGAAGTCCAGCTGCGCCACATCCGCATCGGCCAGCCAGTCAAGCTGACCGCCGATGTGTATGGCAAAAAAGTCGAGTTCAAGGGCACGATCGCTGGTCTGGGCATGGGCACCGGGGCCGCCTTTGCCTTGCTGCCCGCGCAAAACGCCACCGGCAACTGGATCAAGGTGGTCCAGCGCGTGCCCGTGCGCGTGGCGCTGGATGCCGCCCAAATTGCCCAAAACCCCTTGCGCGTGGGTTTGTCGATGGAAGCCACTGTGGATGTAAGGGAGCAAAGCGGCAAGATGCTCGCGGATGCGCCCCGTGCCGCCGCGTTGGTTGAAACAGCGGTTTACGCCTCGGCCGAACAAGGCGCGGCCGAGGAGGTGCGAAAAATCATCGCCGCCAACCTCGGGCGCCGATAGTCGGGCCGCCGCCTGACTGCACCCGCCATGGCCACCGCCCCAATTTTTATGCCCCTGCCGCCGTTGCAGGGCTCCGCCCGACTGTGGGGCACGATTGCCCTGTCGCTTGCCACGTTCATGAACGTGCTGGATTCGTCCATTGCCAATGTCTCCCTGCCGGCCATCGCGGGGGACCTGGGCGTCAGCGCCAACCAGGGTACCTGGGTCATCACCAGCTTCGGGGTGGCCAACGCGATCTCGCTGCCGCTCACAGGCTGGTTGTCCCAGCGCTTTGGGCAGGTGCGCCTGTTCATCACTAGCGTCTTGTTGTTTGTGCTGGCATCCTGGCTGTGTGGCCTGGCACCCAACATGACCTCGCTGATTGCGTTTCGGGCACTGCAGGGCTTTGTGGCCGGGCCGATGATTCCGCTGTCGCAGGGCTTGCTGCTCTCCAGCTATCCGCCGGCGCTGGCCGGTCTGGCCATGGCCTTGTGGGCCATGACCACACTCGTCGCCCCGGTGATGGGCCCCTTGTTGGGCGGCTGGATCACCGACAACATTTACTGGTCGTGGATTTTCTACATCAACATTCCCATTGGCCTGCTGTCGGCCTTCATGGTCTGGTCGATTTACCACAAGCGCGAAAGTGTGACGCGACAGCTGCCTATCGATGGCGTGGGTTTGGGGCTGCTGGTGGTCTGGGTGGGCGCGTTGCAGATCATGCTGGACAAGGGCAAGGAGCTGGACTGGTTCCACTCCCCCGAGGTGGTGGGTCTGGGGGTGGTGGCTGCGGTGGGCTTGGCGTTCTTCCTGGCGTGGGAGTTGACCGAGGAACATCCGGTGGTGGACCTTCGCCTGTTCAAGGGGCGTAATTTCTGGACCGGCACCGTCGCCATTTCGGTCGGCTATGGCCTGTTTTTTGGCAACGTGGTGCTGCTGCCGCTGTGGTTGCAGCAGTACATGGGCTACCCGTCCATTGACGCCGGCATGTTGCTCGCGCCGGTGGGGCTGTTTGCCATCATCTTGTCGCCCATCGTGGGCAAAAACATCAGCAAGGTGGACCCGCGTTACCTCGCCAGTTTTGCCTTTGTGGTGTTTGCCGTGGTGCTGCTGATGCGTTCGTACTTCAATACCCAAGCAGACTTTGGCACCATCATGTTGCCCACCTTGGTGCAGGGCATTGCCATGGCGTTTTTCTTCATTCCCTTGTCGGTCATCACGCTCTCGGGCATCACACCCGACAAGATTCCCGCGGCCTCGGGCTTGTCCAGCTTTGTGCGCATTGTGGCGGGCTCGTTTGGCACCTCGATTGCCACCACGGTCTGGCAAGACCGCGCCGCCATGCACCATGCGCAGCTGTCCGAGTCGGTTCACGCAGGGAACCTGGCTGCCACCCAGGTGCTGAGCGGTCTGGGCAGTGCGGGCCTGAGCCCCGAGCAAGCCCTGGCACAAGTCAACCGGCTGGTGGATCAGCAGGCTTACATGCTGGCGGTCAATGACGTGTTTTACGCCTCGGCCATGATCTTTCTGCTGCTGATTCCGGTGGTGTGGCTGTCCCGGCCCAAAGTGGCGGGCGCTGGCGCGGGCCATGCGGATGCGGCGGCAGGCGCGCACTGACCCGCGCTACAAGCGCAGTGGGCTGGCATAGCCCGTCATTTCCAGGTAGCCGTGCCCAACCAGCTTGCCGTTGCTGTCCAGCAGCTCGCACAGGCCCTCCCAGTAAATGGCGCCGGTGGAGGCCCGGCTGTCGAGCTCCTGGTTGTCGATGACGGCCCGCACGGTATAAAAGTCGGCCGGAGTGCGCACCATCCACTCCACCGGGTAGCGGGCCTGGGTGAGCGGGCTGGTCCAGCTGCGCACGGGTTTGAAAATCACCTCGCCGGGGCTGAAGATGTGGGGTTTGGCGCCCATGGTGGGGTGGCGAAACGAGCCGCCGTCCCATACCGTCTGGTCGGCCTTGTCCCGCAGGCGAAAGGCGGTGAGCGCGCTGCCATCCAGCAGATTCATGCCGATCCAGTCCCAGCCCACAGCGCCGGGTGGCAGCAGGGCCTGGCTCCATTCGTGGTCCAGCCAGGCGCTGCCCTGCACCGCGAGCTCACGCCCTGCCAGCGTGAGGCTGCCCGAGGTCTGGAGTTGGGGCAGGCTGTAGTAGTAGCTGGCGTGCTCGGCTTGCGGCCCCTTGCGTGACAAGCCCTGATCGCCTTGCAGCAGCAGCGGCTGGGTCTCGCGCAGGGCCAGTGAGAAGGCAAAACCCTCACCGCTGGCGACGGCCTGGTAGTGCGTGGCCGTGCGCACCAGCGACCAGTCGCGCAGGGTGATGGCGGTGTCAAGCGTGCTGGCGCTGGCCACCTCAAAGCCTTCGCGGGCAATGCGCTGGTCGTGGTGGAGCTTCTTAGCGCCCACATCGGTCACCGCCGCATGCGCAAAAATCAGTTGCTTGGCGGCAAAGGCCGAACGCATGTCCTGCGTCGCGTTCACACGTGAGCGGAAAAAAGTGAGCTGAAACCCAAACGCCCGCTCACCCGCGTTTAAACGGCCGGTCGCATACCACCACTCAATGCCGAAGTCCGGGTGGCTGCCCAGGTCGCGCGGGAACTGCAATGTCTTGGGCCGCAATACCGGCACGGGCGGTGGGGTCTGTGCCTGCGCGAGGCCTGGCCACAGGGGCAAGCTCAGGCCTGCCTCCAGCAGCCGGCGTCGCAACAGGTTCGTGAGTCCGGGGGGCATCAAGGTGTTTAGCTCAATTGCATCTGGAGGCGGGTCATGGCGTCATCGCAGTCGCCCAGATGCGCCTGCACCCAGCCGGCATCGTGGTAACTGGGCAAATAGCGCTCGCCGGCATCGCACAGCAAGGACAGGATGGAGCCGGTCTCTCCAGAGGTGCGCATCTCGGTGGCCAGGGCCAGCATGCCCACAAAGTTGGTGCCGGTAGACGGCCCGACCTTGCGCCCAAGCAGGCCGGAGAGCACCCGCATGGCCGCGACCGAATCCGCGTTGCGCACCTCCATCATCCGGTCCACCAGCGTGCGGATGAAGCTGGCCTCGACACGAGGGCGTCCAATGCCCTCAATCCGGGAGCCCGGGCCACTCAATGTCGGGTCGCCCGTGCGGTGGTACTCGCCAAAGACCGAGCCTTCCGGGTCCGGCACGCACACCTGGGTGGCATGGCGCTGGTAGCGAATGTAGCGACCGATGGTCGCACTGGTGCCGCCGGTGCCCGCGCCCACCACGATCCAGCGCGGGACCGGAAAACGCTCGCGCGTCATCTGGTTGAACATGCTCTCGGCAATGTTGTTGTTGCCGCGCCAGTCGGTGGCGCGTTCGGCGTAGGTGAACTGGTCCATGTAGTGACCGCCCGTCTGC
>JBIIVW010000174.1:0-6868 GCA_044339205.1 Rhodoferax sp.
AGCCGTCGATTCAAGACACTATAGTGCTATTTATTAAATAGCACCAGGTGCGTCTTTATCCCGTTCTCAGGACTTTTGGGCGTAACGGCCGGGGAACACTTCGTTGAGTTTCATGCCGGTCTCGCCATTGGCCACGATGTCGCCGGTGCGCACGGCTTCACGCAGGTCAGCCCGGACTTCTTCGCGGCTCATGCTGTGCTCAGCCACTTGAGCAGGGTAGCGGGCAGGAAACACTTCATTGACCGGAATACCTGCTTCGGCATTGACAACGATCTCGCCGGTGCGCTGGGCGTCACGCAAGTCTGCCTGGACTGCGTCGCGGCTGAGTCCTGTACTCAATTTGGCGGCAAAGCTGCTGGGGTCCTTTTGCTGGGCTTTGGCATATGCGTCCACCGGGCCGGCGTTCTGGGCCATGGCGTTTCCGCCAGCCAAAGCTGCGAGTGTCAGGGTGATGATGGAGAGAGTCTTGCGATTCATGGTGTAGTCCTTACAAGGTTAAAAAGGGTTGGTCAGCGGACGCTGTGTGTTTGTCTGACCTGATTCGAAGAGGCTTTAATTGCATTCGTTTCGTCGATGGATGAACTATATAATTTCTTTTAAAGAAGATAAACAATCAATATTGAACTGTCGTGTTTCTAAATTAGAAACAATAGACGGTTGAAATATGAATCGGTAGCGCCATCGCGGGATAGCCGGGCGGGTGGCCCTGGCTTGGTTCGTCAGCGCACAGACACCTTGATCAAGCAAATCAATACTGCGGACCTGTAGCCGCAGGCGTCGACATTTTTGGTGTCGCGGTCATTGCAACTGCAACACCCAAAGGTAGACGAATGAAAAAATCGGTGGCTTGCCCGCGCGCGTGGCCATGGGCCATGGCGATGTCCCTGAGCGCCCTCGCTACGGCCTGCGGCGGCGGCGGACAGGATCCGATTCTGGGCGCCGGCGATACCGCTTTGCTTGTGCGAGCCACGGTCACCAGCGTGGCGCCTTTGCCGAGGGCAGCCCTTGTGCCGCTCAATACCCGCCTGATCACAGCCACCTTCAGCAAAGCCATGGAGGGTGCCTCGCTGGGCACAGACAGTTTCACGTTGACCTGCCCCTCGCTTGCGGCCACTACAAGCCGCGCCGTGACTTACTTTGAGTCAGACAAGACGGCAACGCTGGCCCTGCCCGCAGACACCCTTCTTCCAGCAGGCGAGGTTTGCACGACCACGGTCGGTGCGGGGGTGCGCGACGCCACTGGTGCGACCCTGGGGCAGGATGTCGTCTGGCAATTCACCACCGGCAGCGCGCTGGACACCACGGCGCCCCTGATCACCAGCACCATCAATGCCAACGGAGCCACCAATGTGTCAGTCAATACCAAGGTGGGCGCGACGTTCAGCGAGGCCATGGATCCTTTGACCCTTGCGGCCCCGACCTTCACCCTGATGCAGGGCAGCAACCTGGTCCCGGGTAACACCAGCTATTCGGGCGTGAGCGCCGTGTTTGTACCGACCAGCGCGCTGGCGCTCAACACCTCCTACACCGCCACGGTGAGTTCTTCCGCCAAAGACCTGGCGGGCAACGCCATGGCCGCCAATTACGTCTGGAGCTGGACCACTGGCGCCGCCCTGGACACCACGGCCCCCACCGTGACGGGCACCGTCCAGGCCAATAACGCGGTGAACGTCGCCATCAATACCCAGGCGGGTGTGGCGTTCAGCGAGGCGATGAATCCCCTGTCCATCAAGAACACCAATGTCGTGCTCAGGGAGTCAGCCAGCGCCGTGGTGGTTCCGGGTGTGGTGAGCTATTCGGGTGTGAACGCGGCGTTCATGCCGCTCACCAGCCTGTTGCCCGGTACGCGTTACACACTCACTGTCAAAGGCGGCGCCGCAGGGGTTGAAGACGTGGCGGGCAATCCGATGGCCGCTGATTTCATCACCGGCTGGACCACGGCAGGCAACGCGACGCCCATGGATCGCACGGCCCCCACCGTGGTGATGTTCAACCCGGACGACCTGGCCACAGGCGTTGCCACCAGCGCCACAGTGAACGCCACATTCGATGAGGCCATGGACCCACTCTCGATCAACACCGCCAGCTTCACTGTGGCCGGCGTGGCAGGATCGGTGGCGTACAACGCCGCGCAGCGAATCGCCACCTTCACACCGGCCATGCCCCTCGCCAAGGGAACGCTCTACACCGTCATTGTCAGCACGGCGGTGGCCGATCTGGCGGGCAACACCATGAAGCAGGCCAAGGTTTGGCGCTTTACCACCGCCGTGGACCCTGTGGTGCCGGTGAACCCTGGGGTGACGCCCATCATCGCGCTGAATTCAGCCGCGCGATTCGGCACCTTTGGCGGCACCGCCGGCATGACCAACATGGGTACGCTCACCTTGATCAATGGCGACATTGGCACCACGGCCACCGGCACCTCGATGGTCACCGGCTTTCATGACGCGGCGGGCGACTTCTATACCGAAACCGGGGACAACATCGGCACGGTGAACGGCAAGATCTACAGCTGCACCAACTCCGTGACCGGCCCTACTTCCACCGGCACCAATGCCGCTTCCTGTGCCGCCGCAACCCAGGCTCGGCTGGACGCCCAAACTGCCTACCAAGCGCTGGTGGCGATGCCTGCTGGTGCCAACCCGGGAGCCAATCTGGCGGGTTTGACACTGTTGCCGGGCACCTACACCGCACCCGCAGGCTCCTTCATGCTTGAAGGCGGAAACCTCACCCTGGACGCACAAGGCAACGCCAATGCGGTGTGGGTCTTCCAGATGGCAACCACGCTGACCGTGGGTGGTCCGGGTGCGGCGTTCCCGCAAAGCATCATTCTCGCGGGTGGCGCTCAGGCCAAAAACGTGTTTTGGCAAGTGGGCAGTTTTGCCACCATCAATGCAGCCGGTGGCGGCACCATGGTGGGCACGGTGATCTCGCAGCGGGGTGCCTCCTTCTCGACCGCCGGCAACGTCGCGGTGGTAACCCTGAACGGGCGTGCCCTGTCACTGGGCGCTTCCGTCACGCTGGTCAATACCGTCATCAACGTTCCCCAGTAGGGCCTGGGCGATTTGCCTGTCCTTGCATCTGTCCGCTCATTCGGATCAACCTGTCACCCTTATCTTCCATGCCTGCATGGGAAGAGGGTAATTTTTCTATAAAAAACCATGAAACCTTCTGTTCAAAAACTGTTCACAACCCCCTTGACGCTGAGCATGATGACCCTTGCCGTACTGGCCAGCACCGGTGCAGCGGCACAAGACACCGGCTGGTATGCCGGCGCCAACGCGGGGTCCACCCGCGCATCGATTGATGACGAGCGAATCACCAGCGGTTTGCTGGGCAGTGGCCTGGCGGTCACCTCCATTCAGAACGACGATAGCAGCCGGGGCTACAAGCTGTTTGGCGGCTACCAATTCAACAAGAACCTGGGGCTTGAGGGCGGCTACTTTGACCTGGGTGAATTTGGCTACCGGGCCAATACCGTCCCGGCCGGCAGCCTGACTGGCAACATCAAGCTCAGGGGTCTGAATCTGGACCTCGTTGGCACCGTGCCGATCACAGAAAAATTCTCAGCCTTTGGCCGCTTGGGCGTGACCCGCATTGAGTCCCGGGACACCTTTGTCGGAACCGGCGCTGTCCGGGTACTGAACCCCAACCCCAGTACTCGCGACAACAACCTCAAGGTCGGCCTCGGACTGCAATACGCATTCACCCCGGCTCTGAGCATGCGGGCCGAGCTGGAGCGTTACCGAGTGAACGATGCCATTGGTAACAAGGGCGATGTGGACATGGTGTCGGTGGGGCTGGTGTACCGCTTTGGTGCCAAAGCGCCCACCCCGGTGGCGCAGTCGTACCAGCCGGAACCCATCGCTCTGGCGCCCATGCCCGCACCCGTGGTGGTGGTTCCTCCCGCGCCAGCGCCTGTGTACCCTGCGCCGACCCCGCGTGTTCCCACCAAAGTGACCTTGTCCGCAGACTCGCTGTTTGACTTTGACAAATCCACTGTCAAGCCCAGCGGCCGGGCCGAGCTGGACCAGTTGGCCACAGGGCTTAAGGGGCTGCAATATGACGTGATCAACGTGACGGGGCACACGGACCGGCTCGGTCCACAGGCCTACAACCTCAAGCTGTCGACCCGCCGCGCCGAAGCGGTGAGCGCTTACCTGGTGGAGTCGGCAGGCATTCCGGCTCAAAAGATCAGTGCCCGCGGCGTGAACGGCGCCGATCCGGTGACCCGCCCTGGTGAATGCAAAGGTGCAAAACCTACACCCGCCCTGATTGCCTGCCTGCAGCCCGATCGCCGGGTGGAGATTGAGGTTACCGGCCAGCGCTAAGTCGCAGCACGGCTTCCTGCCGACCCGGCGGGAGGCCGTGTGTGCTTCGCCCCTACACAGCGTCTTACGGAGCTTACTTTTTCTTCGGCGCCAGCAAGGGGGCTTTCAAATGTTCCAGCAACAGCCGTGCAGCGGACGACAGCGATGACTCGCTGCTGTAGCCCACCAGCAGGCGGCGCTGGGCCCAGGGGTCCGACAGCCTCAATGCCACCAGGCCGCGCGGTCGCAACAGCGGTGCACATGTCGCGAGGGGCAAGACGCCGATACCCAGGTTGGCGGCAATCATCTGGCACATTGCATCGAAGCTTCGGACCTGAATGCGCAGGCGCAGCGGCTGTCCCGCTTCCGCTGCCGCCCGCGAAGTCAATTCAAGCAAGGAACTGCCCCGGTTGAGGCCGACGAACGAGTGCTCCAGACAGTCGGCAAAGGCTAACCGCTTGCGCTTGGCCAGAGGATGATCCCGCGAACACACCATCACCAGCTCATCGGTTTGAAACGGTTCCACCGTGATGCCGCCAGCCGGCGTGCCGTCGGCGAACACGCCAATGTCGGCAACGCCGTCCAGAAGCGCACGCACGATGTCGCCACTGAGCTGCTCCTCGACTTCCACGCGGATCTGCGGATGCGTGTCCATGAAACGTCCCAACGTATCCGGCAAGAATTCCGTCAGGGCGGACATGTTGGCCCAGAGCCTGACATGGCCGCGTGAACCTTCCGAGAATTCAGACATTTCATTGCTGAACAACTCAAACCCCTGCCACAGACGCACGGCGTGCTGCATGGCCACGTGCCCAGCGGGCGTCAGGGTGATCCCTTGGGGACTGCGCTCCAACAGTTGAGATCCCGTGGCGGCTTCGAAATCGGACAGCCTGCGACTGGCCGCCGAAAGCGCCAAATGACATTGGGCGGCACCCTTGGTGATGCTCCCTGAATGGGCAACCGCACAAAACAGGCGCAAAGTAACAAAGTCAAGGCGGGCGGGGTTGATGGGCGAAGAGGGCATGTCCGATTTTAAATCTCTGTCTTTGGCCCAGCCTTCGCAAAACGCGAAGTCATCAGCTTGCCTTGGCAATTCCACTTGGCGACCCTGCTGACCCACAATTCACTCTCATTGAAATCTCAAGAAAGTTGGAGACATGCAAGCTCTGCACGGGTTGAAAGTCATCGAAATGGGTCAGCTCATCGCCGGGCCATTTGCCGGCAAGACGCTGGCCGATTTTGGGGCGGATGTGATCAAGGTCGAGCCGGAAGGCACCGGTGACCCTTTGCGCAAATGGCGCATGCTGCGTGACGGCACGTCGGTCTGGTGGGAGGTTCAATCCCGCAACAAACGCTCTGTGTGCCTGGACCTGCGCACCCCTGAAGGGCAAGAAGCCGTCAAGGCATTGGCCGCCGAGGCTGACGTGCTAATCGAGAATTTTCGCCCCGGCACGCTGGAGGGCTGGGGTCTGGGGTGGGAGCAGCTTCATCAGCTCAATCCCAAGCTGATCATGCTGCGTATCTCCGGCTATGGACAGACTGGCCCCTACCGAGACCGGCCTGGTTTTGGTGTGCTGGGTGAAGCGATGGGCGGGCTGCGTCACCTCACCGGCGAGCCAGGCCGTGTACCGGTGCGAGTGGGTGTGTCGATCGGCGACACCTTGTCGGCACTGCACGGGGTGATCGGCATCTTGACTGCTCTGCACCACCGCCACGCCCATGGTGGCGAGGGGCAATTCATTGACGTGGCCCTGTATGAATCGGTCTTCAATGTCATGGAAAGCCTGTTGCCTGAGTACGACGCCTTTGGTGCTGTCCGGGAGCGGGCCGGTAGCGCGTTGCCGGGCATTGCCCCAACCAACGCCTACCTGTGCAGCGACGGCCGCTATGTGCTGGTGGCCGGCAACGGTGACTCCATTTACCGCCGGCTCATGCGGGCGATCGACCGGGTTGACCTGGCCGATGATCCGGCCTTGGCCCAGAATGACGGCCGTGTTGCGAGGTGCGATGAAATTGACGCCGCCATCGAACACTGGACACGCCAACGCACCCGTGAAGATGTACTGACCATCCTGGCAGGCGCCGGGGTTCCGGTCGGGCACATTTACTCTGTCGAGGACATCGCCCAGGACCCGCAATACCTGGCGCGCGACATGATTGTTGACTCGCCCACTTCAGACGGTCGCCCGCTGAAAGTCCCGGGCATCGTCCCCAAGCTCAGTGCGACCCCGGGACGCATCACCCACGGTGCACCAACGCTTGGCCAGCATACCGCCGAGCTGACGGGCCAAGGCTGGCCCGCGCGAACCCTTTGATGCCACCCCGCCCAAGTACTCAGGACATACATATGCAATCAGGTCACGGAAAGCGCCTCTACCTCAATGAGGTCAGCACACGCGACGGCTTCCAGATGGAAAGCCGATTCATCCTCACCGACGACAAGGTCGCCTTCATCAACCGTTTGAGCGACTTGGGCTACGCCAAGATCGAGGTCACTTCGTTCACCTCCGCCAAGGCTATTCCGGCCCTGCAGGACGGCGAAGCGGTGATGCAGCGTA
>JBIIVW010000175.1:0-6863 GCA_044339205.1 Rhodoferax sp.
GCACTGGCCCAGGAATTTGGTGCCCTTGATTTCTTTTGCATCAATGACACCACGGATGATGCGCATCCGGACGACCCCCGGCTGAAAAATGCCCAGGATTGCCTGCAGTCCATGCTGCCAAAACCCTCGGGGTTTGAGAACACACACCGCCTACCCGCGCTCTCTATTGGCGCCACCATGAACAACATCAAGGAGATTCACCATGGGACAACGACTGACTCAAATCGCCACCCGCACCGGCGACAACGGCACTACGGGCCTGGGTGACAACACCCGGGTTTCCAAAAACAGCCTGCGCGTGCACGCCATGGGTGACGTGGATGAGTTGAATTCCAACCTGGGCGTGCTGCTGTGCGAAGACATGCCCGCCAGTCTGCGCACGCTGCTGGTGGAGGTGCAGCACCAGTTGTTCAACCTGGGGGGCGAGCTGTCCATTCCGGGTTTTGAGTTACTCAAGCCCGAGGCCGTGCTGGCGCTGGACGCTGCGCTGGCCGAGCACAACGAAGCCCTCCCAAGGTTGCAGGAGTTCATTCTCCCCGCCGGAACCCGCGCCGCCGCCCTGGCCCATGTGTGCCGCACGGTCGCCCGGCGTGCCGAGCGCGCCGTGGTCGCGCTGGAGAGCCAGGAGGCGCTCAAAGACACGCCGCGCCAGTACCTCAATCGCTTGAGTGATTTGATGTTTGTACTGGCCCGCGTGCTCAATCGCCACCGCATCGACGGCACGACAGGAGACGACGTCTACTGGAAAAGCGAGAAGCTTGCGCAAGCTGCACCCGAGTAAATGCGGTGCGGTACTTGTTTAAAATAGAGAGCGGTCAAGCTATATATCACGCCGGCTAGAGCCCTATTTGATTCTTAACGCGGTGCCAGAACTGCCATGGTGATGCGGGACACGCAGGTCAGTTCACCGGTGTCGCTGCGCATCTCGATTTGCCAGACTTGCGTGGTGCGCCCGATGTGCACCGGGCGGGTGATGCCGGTGACCCAACCGCTGGTCACGCCCTTGAGGTGATTGGCATTGATGTCCAGCCCCACTGCGCGGTGACCCTCCGGGGTGGAAAAGGCCGCGCCGCACGACCCCAGCGTCTCCGCCAGCACCACGCTTACACCGCCATGCAGCAGGCCATAGGGCTGTTTGGTGCGCTCATCTACCGGTACCCGGGCCGTGATGAAGTCGTCGCCAACTTCCAGAAATTCGATGCCCAGATGGGAGGTGGCTGTGTTGAGGCTGCCCGTGGTGAGAATATCTACAGATATCGGCTTTTTCCAGATGCGCATGAGGGCTCCAAATAATCAATGAGCCCCACTATACGCAAGCGCGGCCTGACGCCGACGTGCTTGCCTGTGAAGGCCGAGTCACGCTAATCTCTGCGCATGACTGAAAACCTCACTCCACCCTACGTGCCCCAAATCCGGCTGTACCAAAACTGGCTGCGCGATGCGCGTGGCCTGTCGTTTGAATCGTATGAAGCCCTGCGCCAATGGTCCACGACCGACCTGAATGGGTTCTGGCAAAGCATCTGGGACTACTTTGAGCTGCAGTCGCCCACGCCGCACAGCGTGGTGTGCGACGGTGCGCCCATGCCCCACACGCGCTGGTTCGTCGGCGCCCAAGTGAACTACGCGCAGCAGGTGCTGCGCCACGTGGACGCCGCGCACGCCGGCGGTTTTGCGGCCATTCTGAGCCACAACGAAAATAGCCTGGGTCAGCAGGCAGCCCAGTCCTTGAGTTGGCCCGAACTGCGCCGCCAGGTGGCGTCCCTCGCGCTGCACCTGCAGGCCCAGGGCGTGCAGCCCGGTGACCGCGTGGCAGCGTACTTACCCAATATTCCCGAGGCCGCCGTGGCGTTTCTGGCCACCGCCAGCATTGGCGCGGTGTGGAGCATCTGCGCGCCCGACATGGGTACCCACGCGGTGCTGGACCGCTTCCGGCAAATCGAGCCCAAGGTGCTGATTGCCTGCGATGGCGTGACCTACGGCGGGCGCGACTTTGACCGCACCGGTGTGGTGGCCGAGTTATGCGCCGCCCTGCCTTCAGTGCGCCATGTCCTTATTCAGCGCAACCTGGGCTTGGCCACGGATGCTATCAAAATAGCATGTGACCATGATTATTTCTTGACGGCTACAAGCCGAAATGATGCTCAAACAGCTGCTTTTGAGCCCATCTGGCTGCCTTTTGAACATCCGTTGTGGATTGTGTATTCCAGCGGCACCACCGGCTTGCCCAAACCCATCGTGCACGGCCACGGCGGCACGGTGGTGGTGGCGCTGGCGCTCAAGGGCCTGCACAACGATGTGGGCTGCAGCTACGAGCCCAACTCGCTGGGCGAGCGCTACCACTGGTACAGCTCCACCGGCTGGGTGATGTGGAACGCGCAAATCAGCGGCCTGCTCAGCGGCACCACCTGCTGCATTTTTGATGGCAACCCGGGCGGACGCACGGTGGACGCAGCGGGCAACAAGGTTGCCCCGGACTGGACCACGCTGTGGCGCTTTGCGGCCGAATTGGGCGTGACCTTTTTTGGCGCGGGTGCGGCCTTCTTTGCCAATTGCCTGAAAGCTGATGTGGACTTGAGCATCTGCGGAGACCTCTCTCATGTGCGCGCCCTGGGCACCACCGGCTCGCCCCTGAGCGCAGAGTCGCAGATCTGGGGCACCAACCAATTTCGCAGCATCGCTACCACCGATGCGCAGCAAGACATCTGGTGGTGCAACATCTCGGGCGGCACCGACTTCGCTGGCGCGTTCATTGGTGGCCACCGCGAGTTACCACAAGTGGCCGGCGAGATGCAGTGCCGCCTGCTGGGCTGTGCCGTAGAGGCCTGGAACGAGCAAGGCCAGCCTGTGCTGGACGAAGTGGGCGAGCTGGTGTGCAGCCAGCCCATCCCCAGCATGCCGCTGTATTTTTGGGGCGACGAGGGCAAGCAGCGGTATCTGTCGAGCTACTTCGACATGTACCCCGGCGTCTGGCGCCACGGCGACTGGCTCAAGGTGGGCAGCACGGGGGGTTGCATCATCTATGGCCGCAGTGACGCCACCATCAACCGCCACGGCTTGCGCATGGGCACCAGCGAGTTGTACAGCGCCGTGGAAGCGCTGCCCGAGGTACTGGACTCGATGGTGGTTGACCTGGAGTACCTGGGGCGCGAGAGCTACATGCCACTCTTTGTGGTGCTGCGCGACGGCATGACGCTGGATGACGCGGTTCGCGTCCGGCTCAATGACGCCATCAAAACCGCGTTGTCGCCGCGCTTTGTGCCCAACGAGATTTTTCAGGTGGCCGAGATCCCGCGCACCCTGTCGGGCAAAAAGCAGGAGCTGCCCATCAAGAAGCTGCTGCTGGGGCAGCCACTGGAAAAAGTCGTTAACCGCGAAGCCATGGCCAATCCGGGGTGCCTGGATTGGTATGTGGCGCTGGCGAAGGCGCGCGAGTCCACCGCGCTCAACTGATCAGACTGGTCTGGAGCGAGCGCTTGAATACGCGATCACATTGGTGTGGCGTCCGAGTCACCTCATAGCGGATACAGCAGCGGATGCACCTTGCAATACTTTGGATGGCTAAAACCGCTGAGGTCATGTGCGTTTGGGTGTCCGCAACTCGTGCCCTACTTGGCCTCATCTGGTTAAAACTCCGATAGTGATGCGGTCATTTTGATCAAAGACCTGAAAGTCAAAGGCTTCTCCGCGGTTCTGAAAAAAGGCACCAAGGTCAAAAGCATTCGTCTGGTGGATGGCGACGGTGAAGTGGGTTGCAAGTTGGATGCAGGCAGTTTCATGCTTAAAGTCTGATCCCTGAAAAATACTTGAATCGTTCAGAAGAAAAAAAGGGGCCCGAAGGGCCCCCTCTTTATCTTTACCGTGGGTGGTTCAGATCAGACGGCCGGGCATGCAGCCGAGTTGGCCACAATTGCCGGTCGCAAGGCCTTGGTAGTTCCGCTTTCGTCCGGCCCCAGCGTGTTCTTGGTGAATTTGCAGCCGTAGCTTGTGGCCGCCACAGTGGCTGGCGTCACCACGTCATCACCCGCCGGCTTCACGCCATCACGCTCCCACTTGATCATCGCGTCAAATGCATCGACCTGTTCGGCCGTGGTGAAGTCGCAGTGGCTGGCGCCCCGAATGGCGCGTTGGACCAGCCAGCTTCCATTGCCTTTGGCGGTCACACGCTTCTGGTAAACCTGTTCCATGCTGAACGGGACAAATAAGTCACCGAGTGTATGGATTGAGACGACTGGAATCTTGAATTCGCCATTGGCCTTGGGAATCCACCGCAAGCCATCCCTGCGCAGTCGGTTGGCGTCGGGCAGGGCGGTTAGCTTTTGTACTGATGCATTGAGTGCTGCGCTGCCTGCCGCGTCGCCATCGAACGTGTAGGTGTAGGCGGTGGTATCCAGTGAAAATTTGTTCAGGATGCCCGTGACGGTGCCGTCTGAACCAAAGGTGCCCCATGCAGACGGAAAGCTGCCGCCAAACGCGATACCCAAGTCGAACATCGGACGTTGACCGCCAGTGATATTTTGCAGAACCGAGAGGTACTTCACGCCTTTGGCTGTGGGCGCAGACGGGAAGGTCGTGAAAAGCGAACTAGTCACCAGTGTCTGGATTTCCGACCACTTGTCTGTCGGGTAGCTGGGCACTCCGGCAACCGCCTGGGCAGTCACTTGCATAGCCGCGAATTGGTTGAACAACTCGCTGTCACCCACCACGCCGCACATTGGCACTGCGCCGTGGTATTTCACCTTATTGATGGCCGTGGCATAGGCCTCGTCCTCAATCGCTGCGGCAGTGATGTGTCCGCCCATTGAGTGACCTGTGATGTAGGTTCTTATCGGCGCCGCGAGAGTGCGAGCATTCTTCGCAGCGATCTTTGTGAACTCGAGCGCCAATGCATTGGTGTCCTCGACCCCGACACGAACATCGTAGTAGTTTTTGCTATAACTGGACGCGGCCCAGGCATAGCCGTTTTGGATCAGGTAGCGCCGGATGGAGGGGCCACCGACACCCAATTTGTCACCTGTGCCCGCATAGCCGTGCGCATACATCACCAGCTTGCCGTTCCAATTGGCTGGCACTTCGACCTGGTACGAGGCGCCGCCCAGAACACCCGCCCACCGACTGGTCGTACTCATGGTCGTCGTGTCCGATGGGTCTGCAGCCATGGCTGCAAATGTTGTCGCGGTGGGGTCAGCGGGTGTGAATACCCGGCTGTCCTGCGCCCGTGTTTCTTCTGGAGCCACGGGGGTGGCAATGACCACCGGCGTGATGCTCGAATCTCCACCGCCACCGCACGCGGCGAGAAAGGCCGCAGCTGCCAGGCTGCTCAGTCGGAAGGCTGAATGAATTCGCATTGGTTTTTTTCCATTACAAAAAATTGGGTGGATCGGTTGAGGTATGTCAAACCAAATTCAGTTTACGGCCGCAGCCTTGATGCCGAGGAGAGGGGTTTACCCGACCAGCAGTCTCCGTTGCGACATGGGGCATCGCATTTACAAGGACGGCAAATATGGCGGCAATTAAGGGAGTTTGGATTTGTGAAGGTTCTCTATCGTGGTCCAGACCCATTCAATTGCACCAGTTATCGGTCAAGCAGTTTCCTGGTTTGTACCCGAGGCTCAAACTTGGGGTGCAAAGCAGTTTTGCAGCAACGCTGCCAATAATATGCAGCGAGATATCTGGCTGTGCAATATTTTTGGTGGCACTGCTCCCGCAACCTGCGCCCTACTTGGCCGCATCTGGCTAAAACACCTATCCGCCAACCGGCTCAGCGTATCGTGCCCTGTCAAACGGCCCCGCTGCGGCGATCACATCGGGACCTTCTTAAAATGGCGACCTTCCTGTTCCAAAAAATGAAAAAGCCATGACCCAAAACGCCCATGTGATTCAACAACCGTCGTTGCCGGCTGCGCAACTGATTCTGCTTTTTCACGGTGTTGGCGCTGATGCCGCCTCCCTGCGTCCGCTCGGTGACCGGATGGCGGCTGAGTTCCCGCAAGCGATGGTGGTGGCCGTGGCGGCCTACCAGCGCAGCGACATGTCCAGCGGGTTTCAGTGGTACTCAGTGAGCGGCGTCACTGAAGAAAACCATTTGGGGCGCGTTGCAGAAGCCATGCCCGCTTTTCAGGCCTGTGTCGCGCATTGGCAGCAAGTGGCCGGGGTTGGTGCGGCGGCCACGGCCCTGGTCGGGTTTTCGCAAGGCGCCATCATGGCACTGGAGTCGAGCAAATCAAACCCGACGATTGCCTCGCGGGTTTTTGCGCTCAGCGGTCGTTTTGCCACGCTGCCCGAAGCGGCGCCGATCGAGACCACCATTCATTTTTTGCACGGAAAGGTCGATGAGGTCATTCCGTACAGTCAAGCCGTGTCGGCAGCGCACCACTTGCGGGATTTGGGTGCCGACATCACCGCTGAGGTGTTGCCCTTTATTGGCCACGAAATTCATCCTGACATTATTGAATTGGTTGTCACCAAGCTGAGCACGCATGTGCCGCAACGGCTGTGGGCCGAGGCGCTCAAGGCCGACCCGAAGGCCTGAAGCGCGTGACTGCGCTGCCAGGCCTGATTTTTTCAACTGCGCCAGCAATTCTTAAAAGATGAGCAGACTTTCTCTCACTCGCGACAAAATCTACAAAACCGTGGCACGACAACTGCATGGCAAAGTGCCTTGTTGGATGTGCGGTGAGCATGTGGAGCCACAAGACGCCACGCTGGAACACATCCGCCCCTTAAGCGAAGGTGGCAGCAGCCACCAGGAGAACCTCGCCATCAGCCACGGGCGTTGCAACCACCAGCGCCACGCCAAGCTAGGGCAATAGGGGGCCGCATCATCTATGTCCGCAATAACGCCACCGTCAACCGCTACGACCCCA
>JBIIVW010000176.1:0-6821 GCA_044339205.1 Rhodoferax sp.
AGCATTGTTATTGCCGCACCTTGAGCCGGGACCGCTTGCGTGAGGAGCTGGAGAACCACGCGGGCTTGCCCGGCCTGATGGACAGCATCACGCAAACCCGCCCCCATCTTTTTTCTTCCACGGTGGTTTTTTTGTCCCGCGAGATGGCGGATCGCATCGCCCGCACGGTCGCCGCCATTGAACGGGTGGCCACGCTGCCGGTTTACCAGGCACAGGCACTGGACCGTGCGCCTGCGATGGCCCGGCACGCCTGGGGTCCGGTGGGCGCGTGTATGGGGTACGACTTTCATTTGAGTTCCACGGGGCCTCAGCTGATTGAAATCAATACCAATGCTGGAGGTGCGCTCCTGAATGTGGCATTGGCGCGTGCCCAGCAAAGCTGTTGTGAGGCGATGGACATGGCGCTAGGGCCCATGCCGCCTCCCGACACGCTGGAGGCCGATTTTTTCGATATGTTCATGACCGAGTGGCGCAGTCAGCGCGGCGATACGCCCCTGCGCACGGCCCTGATCGTGGATGACGCGCCCGATGCGCAATACCTCGCACCTGAATTCGCTTTGTTTCAGCAATTGTTTGAGCGCCATGGCGTTGCTGCCTCCATTGCGGACCCGAGCGTCCTGACCTGGCGTGCGGGCGTGCTGTGGCATGGCGAGCAAGCGGTGGACCTGGTCTACAACCGGTTGACCGATTTCTACCTGGCCGAGCCCGCGCACGAGGCACTGAGACTGGCTTACGGGGCCGGTGCCGTGGTGCTGACGCCCGACCCGCGCGCCCATGCCCTGTGGGCGGACAAGCGCAATCTGGTGGTGTTGAGTCAGGACGAGGTGTTGGCCGGCTGGGGCGTGTCGCAGGAAGATCGCGACCTCTTGTCTGCGGGCGTGCCGTCCACCCAGTTGGTTACCGCGGAGCGGGCTGATGACTTGTGGGCCCAGCGCAGGCACTTGTTTTTCAAACCCGTGGCGGGCTATGGTGCCAAGGCCGCCTACCGGGGGGACAAGCTCACGCGTCGGGTCTGGAGCGAGATTCTGGCGGGTGACTTTGTGGCGCAAGCCCTGGTGCCGCCGGGGCAGCGCCTGATCGAGGTGGACGGCGTGCAGAGCGACCTCAAGTTCGACCTTCGGGCTTACACCTATGCCGGGCGCGTGCAGTTTGTGGCTGCACGCATGTATGCCGGGCAGACCACCAACTTTCGTACCGAGGGGGGCGGTTTTGCGCCTGTGGTGGTGTTGCCGGACTAGGGGTCGCACTGCAGGGCGCTGCCCGTGGCAGGGCAGGCGCTCTAAAGAGTCAGTCCGGGAAATTGCAGGCCCGCCTCGGGCGCCAAGGGCTCAAGCTTGTGCACCACGCGCAAGATGCGCTCGAACTCGCTTCTGAGTTGGCTTTGCATGTCTGGCGCATGGTGATCCAGCGCCGCGTTCAAGCTCATGTCGTTGGCTGCCAGAGACACCCCCTTGGCAGCCATCACGATGCAGTTGTCTCGCTCATCCACGTCCAGCATCAGCACTTGGTCGGCGAAGGCCTGTCGAATTCTTTGTACGAACAAGAGGTGATCCGGGTGCCCCTTATCGAGGTTGACGACCATCAGGCTGGGCCCGGTCAGGCAGCGGTGGCAATGGTCGTAAAACGCCTGCGTGCTCAGGGCGCTGGCCTGCCCTTGGGCATCAAAGCCGTCCACCAGAATGACATCAAATTCAGGTCGGGCGTCACGCACAAAGGCTGCCCCATCAGCACACACTACGGAGAAACGCGCGTCATCGTCAGGAACCAAAAACCGCTGGCGCATCGCCTTCACGAAGGGGTTGATTTCCACCACAGTCATGCGGGTCTCGGGCATATGGCGGTAACAAAACTTGGCCAGGGAGCCCCCGCCCAGACCAATCATCAGAATATGCGCTGGCCGGGGCAGGATGAGCAGGAAGCCCATCATGGTTTTGGTGTAGGGCAGATCCAGGTCAAAAGGCCTCTGGCTCACCATCCGGCTCTGGGTTGTGCTCAGGTTGAAATGCAGGGACAGGGTGGTCTCATCGGCGCGAACAAAGGGCAGCGCCAGCGGTGCCACGTTCGGCAAGCTGGTGCCCGGGACGTCCGCTGTCACGCCACAGTGCGGGTCAGGGGGCGCCCGGCTTGGAGAACATCTGACGTGAATGACGGGTGCTCGCTCCAGGTGTCTTGAACGCCCTGGATCGCGTTGCGCAAGGCGTAAGGCGACACGGTCACGCCTTTGCCGGCAAAAATGATCACATTGCCCTCGTCATTGGCTGATACTTCGGCGAGGTTGCTGTCAAAAGACCGGTTGATCCGGTCAATAAAGACTTCATAAAACGCATGGTCGTCATGCAGGTTCACGACCAACACGCCCGGGGCTTCCAGCACACGGCTGCAGTCTTCATAGAAATGCTGGGAGCACAGTTGTGCAGGCTGGCCTTGCTGATCGAACCCGTCCACCAACACCACATCAAACAGCTGGTCTGTCTCGCGCACGAAGTTGGCGCCATCGGCCTCAATGACGTGGAAGCGTTTGCCGTCATCCGGCACCTGGAATTCGCCGCGCAAGGCGATAACCAGCGGATTGATTTCAATCACGGTGAGTTCTGTGTCCGGCAAATGCTGGTGACAATACTTGGCCAGGCTGCCTCCGCCCAGGCCAATCATCAAAATGTGGCGTGGCTTCTGTTTCAACAGCAAAAAGCCCATCATCGTCCTGGTGTAGTCCACAGCCAGTTCATTGGGCTGGTTCAGCAGCATTTTGCTTTGTTCCTGATGATTGGAAAAGTGCAGGGATTTGCTGTTGTGCTCGTTGCACACAAAAGGAACGGCCTGAGTAGAAAGGGCGGCTTCCTTGCGAGTGGGCATAAGGCTTTCCTTGGAGTTGAGGAGACGGGCAGAGGGGTGCGTGCGGCTCTTGTTGTGTGCGGCACAGACCAAAGACCCTGGCTGCAGTATGCGCCCAGGTTCATTTTTGGCGGATGTGCAGTGTGCCGAACCAGCCAAAAACAGGGTCCAAGTTGTATCGCTGGTGTTTCAAATTGCGCAAAGCTGTCTTTTTGCGCGAAAATCCTCACGCTTGAATATTTAATCTGAACCGCGAGAGAGACAGAAATTGGCAAAAAAAGTAGCTTGGTTCGTGCGACTCGGGGTGCCTGAGTGGTCCCGTTACACCTATGCACGGCCAGAGGGCGACGCTTTGCGTTTGCTCGGTAGCGTCAGGCGCGGGCCCCAAATGGGGGCGCTCGCCATGACGGAGGATGGGCAGTACGTGCAAGTGGTGGGGGATTACGTCACCCCGCTCAACAGTTCCCAGTTGACCCGCGCGATGACCAAGGTCAAGCCGGAGGAGCCGTCGTATCCGGTTCAAAAAGCGGTCGCCCGTGTGGGTCCGCCGCCGGTGGTGACCATCAAGCGCCGACGGACCTACGTCCCCATTTGAGCGGCATCAAAAACCACAAAAAAGCCAGCGTCTGCAAAATCAGCAGGGCTCCCAGGGTCGACTGAAATGCCTCCGGGCGGCTCATCCCTGCAGCGCCAAAGGCATCAACTGCCGCGCCAATGCCCCATTGCAGGCTGAAGGCGCCGACAAACACCACCAGATTGAGGGCAGTGTTCACCCGCCCGGACATGCTCACCGCAAAGGCCGAACTCAGTTGTGAATACGCGATGTTGCCCAGACTGAAGGTGATGCCCAGCAGCGGCCACAACAACGCTGGCGGAGCCAGCTTGAGAATGATGGCCAACTCGGCCACCAGCGCCAGACCCATGCCGATGCGCAGCAGCATCATGGGTGTGATGCCGCGCCTGGACAGCCAGCCCGAGCAGGTGGCTACAAACAGAAAACCGACCAGCATGCTCAGGGCCAGCCAGAGCAGGGTGCCTGCTGCCTCAGAGCGGCTTGCGCCATTGACTTCCATCAGCCACGGCACCGCCCACAGGCCCTGAATCGCCATAAAGCCCCCGACGATAAAGCAGCCCTGGGGCGCAAAGCGCCAAAAAACGGGGTTGCCATAAATGCTGCCCAGTGCCCGGATCTGCTGGCCAATCGATTCGCCCGTGGCGGTAACCGCCTTGTCGGGCACCGTCATCAGGACGCCCGCAGCCAGCACCAGCAGGCCAGCGCAGACCCAAAAAACCCCCCGCCAGCCCAGTAACGGCAGCGCGGCTTCAATGGGCACGCTGGCCGACAAGGCGCCCAGGCCCCCCGCCACCATGATGGTGGCCGTGAGCGAGGGCAGGCGGTCGCTGGGAAACCACTGGCTGAAGGCCTTGAAGCTGGCCATCAGGCAGGCCGAGACGCCCAGTCCGATCAAGGCGCGCCCCACCGCCAGCGTTTCCAGTGAAGTGCCCAGTGCAAACAGCGCGCAGCCCAAGGCCGCCACCAGCAGCAGCCCGGCTTCCACCCGGCGAGGGCCAAAGCGGTCCAGCAACAGGCCCAGCGGCAATTGAAACAAGCCAAACGCCAGAAAATAGGCTGAGGTCAGCAGGCCGAGCCCTGCCGCCGTGATGTTGAGTTCCTGCATCAACTCCGGGGCAATGACTGCGTTGACGCTGCGCAGCCCGTAGGATAAAAAATACCCGGCGGCGTAGGCCGGCACCAGACGAAACCAGAGGCGAAGGTGTGAACTCACGGCGGGGTCTGAGTAAGTGCTTCCAGCATGTCGGGCACGTAGGTTGAGGTGAGCCAGGTGGAGATGACTTCGGTCGCCATCTCATCGGGGTTGCCTGCGGCTTCACTCTTCTGGGCCACTTGCTCGGCAGAGGTGAGCACACTGACGAACATCTGCAATACCGCCTGAATGCCCCCGCGCTCCAGGGCTGTGTCTCCCAGGTGCTTGAGCGCCTCCCAGGCTTGCATTTCTTGGGCTGTTGTCATGTTGTGTTCCTGTTGGTGATTGGTGTTGGAGTGAGTCTGCGGACTTGGCGCAGGCACCTGTTTTGTGACGAGGTCAGGTGATTTTGAAGACAGTCAGCACCTTTTTGGAGCCGGTTTTTTCCTCGTACGCCGCCCATTGCTTGATGCCCTTGACCAGCACGGATGCGCTCACGTCTTTGATGGCGGTTTTGGACTTGATTTTGGCGCCGAGCCAATCTTGCAGGTGCGGCAGCAGCGGGCCCACCTGGCCCGTGGGGATGAGCATTTCTTTGCCCGCGACCTTGCCGGCCGAGGTAACAGTGATTTCAGTGGCGGGCATGGGCAGCTCTTTCAGTGGACAAGGGCTCTGATTATCCGGGCGAGCGCGCGCCGGCGCAGTCAGAGCCCAATGTTGCTTGGTTTGGGGGTTAAATTGGCCTCCAGCCGGCGTATTCATTGGCTTGATAGCAATTTAATTAATGGAATTTATGTGCGTCCTTGACTTGCCCCCGGGCAAGCCCCTTCAATCCGCAGTGATTCCCTGCAGGCTTACCGGGGAATATTTTGCGCATTGCGCCACAGCACGCCGCTGGGGCCACAAAGCGTGAAATCCCGCATACCCCAACGTTGAACTTCTGGCTGTCTGGTCCTGACATTGAATTGAGCGGCCACGGCTTGGGCGGCCTGGTGCCAGGCGTCCACATCTTTGACCAGTAGGCACATTTTTGGTGGTGACATTGGCTTGCCCAAGAGTCGCGCTGCGGCGAGAATCTCTACGGTTCAACGTGGGTTGGCGACCGGTCAAAGCTACGATACTGGCCAAAAGACGGTTGAAATGCGTATCCGATTTCCACATCACGTCAACCCGGCTTTCAACTACAACATCAGCAGCAAGTAACCATCTCATGAGTAATTACAACGCAGTCTCAGCAAGAAATACGGCAAATGCGCCCAAAAGCACAGGCCCCTACTCACAAACCGTCGCGTTCTCTCATTACAACAATCTTGCAGCCCAGCTGCCTGTCGATCCAAAAACCGGTGAAGTGGTGGCCGGCGGTGTCAAAGAGCAAGCGCGGCAGTGCTTTGAAAACATCAAGGCCATTCTGGACAGCATCGACCATGCGATGGACGATGTGGTCAGGCTTACTACATTCGTCACGAACATTTCGGATATGGACGCTGTAGATGAAGTTTTTACAACGTTCTTCTCCGGCTACGTTCCTACACGGACAACCCTTGCCGTTGCCGCTTTACCCTTGGGTGCTTTGGTGCAAATTGAAGCCCTTGTGTCCAACGGCGAAGGCACTATTCCACAAGCGCCACAGGCCGGCGACCTCATCAAAGTGGCAAGGAATACGGAAAGTGCACCGAGAAATCCTCTGTCTACACAAACCGTCGCTTTTTCTCACTACAACAATATCTCGGCCCAATTACCTTTGGACCCCAAAACTGGCGAACTGGTCGTGGGCGGTGTCAAAGAGCAGAGTGAGCAGTGCCTGAAAAACATCCAGCGCATTTTGGAGAGTATCGACCATGTGATGGATGATGTGGTCAGAATCACCTTGTTCGTGACAAACGTCTCTGACATTGAAACTGCAACTGCAGTCTATAAAACGTTCTTCCCAGGCTATGTGCCTGCATTGACGGCCGTGGTGGCTTCAGCTTTGCCTATGGACGCGTTGGTGCAAATCGAGGCTGTTGTGTCACACGGAGACGGCACACCCCCGCAAGCGGTTGAAGACGCGCGCAACATCGTCATCAAAGCAAACAATACGGACAATGCGCCAAGAGGCCCCTACTCACAAACTGTCGCCTTTTCTCACTACAACCATATTTCAGCGCAATTGGCTGTGGATCCAAAAACTGGTGAAATGATCGCTGGCGGCACCAAGGAGCAGGCGGGCCAGTGCCTGAAAAACATCAAGGCAATCGTGGAAAGTATCGGCCACGTCATGGGCGATACAGTGAAAGTAAACAT
>JBIIVW010000177.1:0-6817 GCA_044339205.1 Rhodoferax sp.
TTTTTCGTCATCCATCACGGTCAGCCGACCATGCACATGCACCACTTCATAGTTCCAGGTCGGGACCAGCCGATGCGTCTCGTGCTTGCTCGGGTACCAGTTGGGAGAGATATAACTCTCATGGCCACGAAAAATCACCATCACCTCGGCGCCATCCCGGCACTGCTGCCAGACCGGGTTGGCCCGGGCGACATGGGCACTGAGCAAGCCGTGGTCCCCGACCGCCGGGTCGAATTCAAACGGAATGTGATTGGCATCCATGCCCATGCTTGTGGGCGTCACCAAAATGCCCAAAGGATGTTCCCGAATGATGCGGTGCAGTGCGTCCTGGTTGGTGATGGCGAAATGGGCAGGTGTGTACATGGGCGTAAAGAAGTGAAGTTGGGATGGAGTGGGGACGATTCTTCCTCTAAACTGGTTTAAGTTAAAGATCCAGTTTTCATATTTTTTGGTAAACCAGTTGAGCTTGCATCCTGCACAGACCCGTTCAGACATCTACCAGAGGATCAAGACCCAGATCAGCGACGGTGTCTTGCCCCCTGGTGGGCAATTGCCATCGAGCCGCGCGTTGGCGTCTGACTTGGGTGTTTCGCGCACCACGGTCGTCACCGCCTATGAGCAGCTGGCAGCGGAGGGCTACATCGAGACCTCCCAGGGCACCCGTGCTCGCGTGGCGCCCGGCATCACGCTGCCAAGCCATGCCCCGTCTGGCGCACCACAACGTGTCGTCCAAATGCCACGGCTGTCTGCCTATGGCCGCCGGCTCGCCGAGCTGGTGTTGCCGCAGCCGCAGCACCAGCCGTTTGTGCCGAGCGGTGAGCGCCCGGACATCGACTTTTTGTACGGTGCGCTGTCGCCACAGGATTTTCCGACCCTGGTTTGGCGACGGGCTTACGACCGCGCGCTGTTGCAAAAGCAAACCCGTCTGTACTACGGCGCACCGGAAGGTGAGCTGGAGTTGCGTGTTGAACTTCAGGGTTATCTGCGCAGGGCGCGCGGTTTGTCCTGCACGCCAGAGCAGATCATCATCGTGCACGGTTCGCAGCAGGCCATCGACTTGTGCGCCAGGGTTCTGCTCGATGCGGGAGACACCGTGGTGATTGAGGAGCCGTGCTACCAGATGGCCCGTCGCGTCTTTGAAGCGGCCGGTGCCGTGGTGCGGGCAACACCGGTCGATGACCACGGCTTGGTCACGCAGGATTTACCTCAGGAAAAAACAGCGCTTGTGTATGTCACGCCGTCGCACCAGTTCCCCTTGGGTGCTGTCATGTCGATTGGACGGCGCCAGGAGTTGTTGTCGTGGGCCATGCGCAGCGCCGCCTGGATCATTGAAGACGACTACGACGGCGAATTTCGCTATGGTTTGCGTCCTGTCGACACCCTGCAGTCGCTCGATACGGCAGGGTCGGTGATCTATGTCGGAACCTTTTCCAAAGCCCTGTCACCCCAAATGCGCTTGGGTTATCTGGTGATTCCGCTGCCCCTGGTGGCCCCCTTTCGACAAGCCAAGCAAGTGGCCGATCGCCATGCGCCGCGACTGGAGCAGGTGGTGCTGGCCTCACTGATCCGAAGCGGGGCCTACGAACGCCACATCCGGCGTATCCGACGTGCGAACGAACGCCGCCGCAGCACCCTGGTGGACGCGATTGCAAAGCATCTCCCTGGCTGTGCACACGTCGAAGGCGCAGCCTCAGGCCTGCATGTTGTTCTTTGGCTGGAGGATATTCGCAGGGCCGACGAGGCAGCGCTTGTGGCGCTAGCGAGGGCGCATCAGCTGGGCGTTTGGCCCGTCAGTCCCCTGTATTCGGCGGGAGCCACTTGGCGCAGACGCGATTGTGCGGGTCTGGTGTTGGGCTATGCCAGCCTGGAACTGGCAGAAATTGAACTGGGCATTGGCAGACTGGCCGAGGTCTTGTCACGGATGCAGTCGTTGGCATCGTGAATACGCATTTGGATTCAGACGAGGCGGGCATTTCAAACCACGCTGAGAGTGTCCACCCCGGAAAAAAATGTCAAGGCACGGCGTTCCGAACATCAATCGGTATTCCAGCGGTTTGAGCGAGGCGTGCGCCAAATACGCCTCGCCCATTCCCCTGAGTTGATCGGTCACATGAGCCTTGGCCTCGGCATCAATAAACTGGGCAAAGTCTTCAAAGCACCTGCGCATGATCTTTGCGAGGAGGTGATCCCGGCTGGGGAAGTGCTTGTAGGGCGCCTGGTGCGAGATGTTTAACTTTCTGGCCACATCCCGCATGCTGAGGCCTTCAGTGCCTTGCGCTGCTATCACCTCTCTGGCTGCCTGGATACAAACCTCCTTCAATTCAAGATCGTTGATGGATTTGGCCATAGGAGATGCTTTCCTACTTCGATGCGGTGGCGGTTGTGTCATGGAGGTCATGATCGCCCCCGGATTCTCCCTCGGACCCAAACGCCGCACCGGTTTTTCAGGCCACTCGACAATTCGCCTGGCGAAATTACTGATTAACCTGCCGTTCATCATCACCTGCAAAAAAATTGACGCTTTCTACGTCTTTTATAAAATAATTCACAGCGTCAACATGAGGGGTTTTTATGTCATCCGATGTGTTCAGTACTCAGTCTGGGTGGTGGGGTTTTGATGAGTCGGTCTTGAGTGGGGCGTCCAGAGTTTTGGTGGTCTACGGAGCTTTGATGTGGCTGGCGTGCGGGCTGACATTTATTTATTCCTGGACCGATGACAGGACACTGCGTGAAGTTGGCGTCTGGGTCAAACCCATGAAATTCATGGCGGCTACCGCCCTGTTTGCCTGGACCACTGTTTGGGTCAGTCATTTGGCGAGCCCGTCCATCACCAGCGCTGTGGCCTATCGCTGGATTTGCGCGCTCATCGTTGTCACTTCGTTGTTCGAAGTCGTCTACATCACCTACCAGGCATCGCAAGGCGCAGCTTCCCACTACAACACCTCGGACCGACTGCATGCCCTGCTTTTCGGGGTGATGGCTTTGGCTGCAGTGGGGTTGACCGCATCGCAAGCCTGGCTGGCATGGGAGATTTGGCGTGAACGGGGATCGACCGAATTGTCTGTGACCGCCATGGGGGTGGTCGCGGGATTGACGCTCACATTCTTGTTGTCAACCATCAGCGGATTTCTATTGGGCGGACACCAGCCGCCAGCGGGTCAAGGCCTGCCGGTGGTCGGTTGGCATCTCTATCAAGACATTCGCCCATCGCATTTTCTCGCGGTACACGCCCAACAATTCATTCCTCTTTTGGGCCTTTTTTCCGATCGATTTTTGGGGAATTATTCAACCCAGGGCCTCAGCATCGGGACGCTTTTGTATGCGCTGGCCTGGGTGGTTTTGACCTGGAGGGGTCTTGGTGCTTGACTATCCAATTCCACCCCGCAATGGCAAGGCAGGGGCTGACCGCTGGCGGGTTGCCCGCAGACCGTCAGAAAGCAGTACCAAATAAAAAAGGATTTGCTGCTATTTTGAATAGTGGCAAATCCTTGTCTGTACTGGAGGAAGAGGTGGGATTCGAACCCACGGTACCTTGCGGTACGCCTGATTTCGAGTCAGGTACATTCGGCCACTCTGCCACTCTTCCGTGGCACTGATTGTAGCAGCGCTGTTATTGCTTTTTGGCGCTGCCCGGGCATCAAGTTTCAGTCACCATCTTGCATGCGCTGCAGTGCGTCATCAATGGATTGCATGCTCTCAGCCGTCAGGGGTTCGAGCTTGTCGGCCAAGCCAACCAAGGCCGCTGCACCCTGCGTTTGCAGCAGGCCGATGGTTTTTCCGGCGTCTTTGGGGGACTCAAATCCCAGGCTCTGCAACAGCAGGCGTCCATCGGTGTCGACCAGCTTGAAGTAAAACTTGCCATCTGACTCGCGGTATTGTTTGAAAACCGGCTTGGCCTCTTTGCTTTTGGCCACCTTGGCGCTGACCTGGGCACGCAAATCCCGCAAGCCCACCGCATGGCGAAGTTGACCCATGAAGGGGGTGGCGATCTGGCGGGCCTTGGCTGCGCCGGCCAGCAAGATGGATTCGATCCTGGCCGGGTCGTTCATCAACGCCAGGTAGGCCTCGCGCATCGGGGCAATTTCGCGGTCGATACGTTCAAACACCACTTGTTTGGCGTCGCCCCAGGCGATGCCGTTCTGGTATGCCTGGCGCAGTGCGGCCGCTTCCTCGGGCGAGGCAAAGGCCTGGTAAATCTGGAACAGGGCCGAGCCCTCCACCGTTTTGGGCTCACCCGGTGCGCTGGAGTCGGTGACGATGCCGCCAATCAGCTTCTTGAGTTGCTCGCGCGGTGCAAACAGGGGAATGGTGTTGTCGTAGCTCTTGCTCATCTTGCGGCCGTCCAGGCCGGGCAGGGTAGCTACATCCTCTTCAATTTCGGCTTCTGGCGGCACAAAATGCTCGCCATAGCGGTGGTTGAAGCTGTGCGCCATGTCGCGTGCCATCTCGATGTGCTGAATCTGGTCACGCCCCACCGGCACCTTGTGGGCGTTGAACATCAAAATGTCGGCGCCCATCAAGACCGGGTACATGAATAGCCCGGCGCTCACATCTGCGTCCGGGTCATCGCCGGCCTGGGTGTTTTTGTCGACAGCGGCCTTGTAGGCGTGGGCACGGTTGAGTACGCCTTTGCCGATGACGCAGGTTAGAAACCAGGTGAGTTCGGGAATCTCTGGTACATCCGATTGACGGTAGAAGACGACTCGCTCTGGGTTCAGTCCGGCGGCCAGCCAGCTGGCTGCAATCTCCAGCGTGGACTGCTGGATGCGCGCTGGCTCATTGATTTTGATCAGCGCGTGGTAGTCGGCCAGAAAATAAAAGCTCTCCACATCAGCCGACAAGCTGGCACGCACCGAGGGGCGAATGGAGCCCACATAGTTGCCCAGGTGGGGCGTGCCCGAGGTGGTGATGCCGGTCAGAAAGCGCGTGGAACTCATGGAAAAAGTCGATCAAAAAGCGATAAGGAGTTAGCCAAAAATCATGGCCAGCGGAGAAAGCAGGATGTTCAACACGTAGTAACTCAGAGACATCAGGGGCACCAGCCAGATGGTGCTGACGATGCCCGTGATCACCAGCGCCATCACAATGTAGAAGCCCCAGGGCTCGATGCGCGACACCAGCTCGGCCTGGCGGTAGGGCAGCAAGCCCACCAGAATGCGCCCGCCATCCAGCGGGGGTAGCGGGAACAAATTGAAGGCAAACATCACGATGTTGACCAACATGCCGCCCTGGGCCATCTTGATGAAAAACGGCTCATTGATGTCCAGCCCGGTCAGAACAAAGAACAAGGCACCCCATAGAAAGGCTTGTACAAAATTGGCGCCGGGCCCGGCCAGAGCCACCCATATCATGTCGCGCTTGGGGTTGCGCAGGTTGCCAAAACGTACCGGCACCGGCTTGGCGTAACCAAACAAAAAGGCGCCAGAGGTTGCAAAGTACAGCAGCAGGGGCATCAGGATGGTGCCCACGGGGTCAATGTGCTTGATCGGGTTGAGCGTGATGCGCCCCAGCATGTACGCCGTGTTGTCACCAAAATGCCGTGCGGCGTAGCCGTGGGCTGCCTCGTGCACGGTGATGGCAAACAGCACCGGCAAGGCATAAATGGCCACGGTTTGAATCAGCTGGGCAATGTCCATTGATCAATATCTCTCAGGGAGTTGGAGGCTATGCAGTTCTATAGGCCAAGGGCTGCGAGTGGACCGCGCCCTTCGCGAATGACGACGGGCTCTTCGCTGCTCAGGTCAACCACGGTGGTGGGCTCCAGGGCGCAGGCACCTGCGTCAATGACAGCAGCAATCTGCTTTTTGAAGCGCTCCCGGATTTCCTGGGCGTCGTTCATGGGCTCGGTCTCGCCGGGCGGGATCAGGGTGGCTGCCAGCAGGGGGCCGTTGTGCAGGGCCAGCAGCGCTTGTAGCACGGCGTGTTCGGGCACCCGCAAACCAATGGTCTTGCGGGCAGGATGGCTCAAGCGCCGCGGCACTTCCTTGCTGGCTTCCAGAATGAAGGTGTAAGGGCCGGGCGTGGCGGACTTGATCAGGCGGTACTGCTGGTTGTCGACCCGCGCGTAGTTGGCCAGTTCCGACAGGTCGCGGCACAGCAGTGTGAGGTGGTGCTTGTCGTCCACACCCCGCACGCGGCGCAGCTTGTCGGCGGCGGCCTTGTCATCAATGTGGCAGACCAGCGCGTAGCTGGAATCGGTGGGAACCGCCAGAACTTCGCCTTTTTCAAGGAGCGCGACCGCCTGCTTGAGCAAGCGTGGTTGGGGGTTTTCAGGGTGGACTTCAAAAAGCTGGGGCATATGCGTATTGTCCTTGAAGATGGAAGTGGATCAGCGCGGGGCTGTGGGCGCTGATTGAGCGAGGCGCAGCCTGGACGCCTCCCGCGCTGCCAACATGGCGTTGCCCACGCCGCTGGCGGCAATCACGGCAATGCCCAGCCAGGCCAGTGCATCGGGGGCATGGTTGAAAACCAGCCAGCCCGCCAGGGTGGCAAACGCGATCTGGCTGTACAAGAACGGAGTCAGCACCGGAGCAGAGGCCCGCATATAGGCGCGAATCAGCATCAAGTGGCCAAAAGTCCCCATAAAACCAATCAGAACAAACCACGGCCAGTGCGCCAGCAGGGCAGCCGTGTTCCAGCTTAATACCACGATGGGGCTCATGACCAGTGCACCGACCAGACCCGTATAAAAGTGGGTGGTGTAGGGATTTTCGTCCCCGCTAAGCCGGCTGGTCAGCACTTGAAACCAGGCGTAGGCGCTGACCAGGATCACCGGAAACAGCAGTGCCCAACTGAACACTTGTCCCCCTGGGCGAAT
>JBIIVW010000178.1:0-6800 GCA_044339205.1 Rhodoferax sp.
CTGGCCACTGCACGCAAACGGCGCCGGCAATCGCTGCGCGCCTGGGCTGCACGGCTTGATGTGTCGGTGCCCACCCTGATGAAAATGGAAAAGGGTGACGCAGCAGTCTCGATCGGTGTTTTTATGACGGCGCTTTGGATCATCGGCCGTCATGAAACGCTGGCAGCCGCCGCAGACCCCAAAGAAGATCTGGCCGCGTTGGAGAACGAGATCAACACCGCCGCCCAGCGGCACCGCCGTCGCCCCAGCACGCCCGAGGAATGAACCCAATGGCTGACAAATACCTGCCCCAAGACCGCCTGTTTCTGTGGTGGCTGGGTGACCCAAGCCAGCCCCGCCAAGTGGGCGAACTGGCCCTGGCGCTGGGGGGTCGAGCCGTGTCATTGCGCTACGCGCCTGACTGGTTGCGCTGCGGCTTTGCCCTGAGCGAAGACCTGCCATTGACCAACGACAACTTTGTGCCGCGCGACAAAGACTGCGCCGCCGGCGCGGTGGACGATGCCCGGCCCGACCGCTGGGGCGAGCGCGTCATCCGCCGGTTTGAGGCATCGCCCCGGCTGTCAATTCTTGAATTTTTGCTGTTTGCCGGTAACGACCGCACGGGCGCACTGGGTGTCAGCTTGCGTGCCGATGCCTATGCGCCATGGCGCAATGAACCCCTGCCCAGGTTCGAGAACCTGCAGGAGATGGCCGATGTGGTGAAAAAGGTGCTGGCGAACGATGCCGTGCCCGAATTGCAAAAACGCCTGGTGCGACCTGGCGCATCACTGGGCGGCGCGCGCCCCAAATCCTTGATCAACTTGGACGATGAAGCCTGGCTGGTCAAGTTTTCAGAGGGCGAAGACATCGACACCCCACTGATCGAGCACGCCACCATGGAATTGGCCCGCGCCTGCGGTATCGAGGTGGCCACCACGCGGGCTCTGCCAATCGGCTCGGGCCATGCTGTGGCGATCAAGCGGTTCGACCGGAACGGCCCGATGCGGGTGCATGTTGTGTCCGCGCATGTGGCCTTGCGCGCTGCCGGTGAAGCGCCGGGCTACCCCCAACTCGCGCAACTGCTGCGCCGGATGGCACCCGCTGAAGACATTCGCAGCCAGCAGGCGCAGCTGTTTCGGCGCATGGTGTTCAACATCCTGATGGACAACACCGATGACCATGAAAAGAACCATGCGCTACTGCGTCAAGCCGATGGCCACTACCGGCTGTCGCCAGCTTTTGATGTGGTGCCCAGCGCGCAGGGTCTGGGCTACCAGGCCATGGCCGTTGGCGACTTGGTCACTGAATCGACGCTGGCCAACGCGCTGTCGCAGGCGCGCCAGTTCGGGCTGAAACCGGATGCGGCGCACGCTGTTCTGGGCGAAGTCGCGTCCGGCGTTGCCGGCTGGAAAGCAGCCTTTGCAACCAAGGGGGTATCGAACAGCGACATTGAGTTGCTGGCGCAATTCATCGATGGTGACAGGCTGCGGGTTCAACGGGATGCGTTTTTGCGCGTTTAAACAGGGCGCTTGAGCAGCCTTTCAAGCTTGGCTGTTTTGCTGTCACCGATGGCACTGAGCTGAATGGTTCCGCAAATGTCCCCCGCCCGTTGGGGTGGAGTTTCTACGGCTGGTGTTGCAGCCTGTGTTGCCCAAAGGTTTCCGGCAGGCACGCAACTATGGTTTCTTGCACCCCAACAGCAAACGCTTGATTGCGTTGCTGCGACTGCTGGTGTTCAAGACTTGCAGCAAGGCTCGTGCCCCGTCAGCACCAGTAGCCCCAACTGAGCGGCCCAAGCTGCTTTGCCGCTGTCGCGGCGCTGCCATGGCCGTTGTGCGTCGGCGCATATTGCCGGTGATTGCGCCGCCGGTGCCGTGCAATGGCGAGGACTTTGCGGCCAGCTAATTCGGGAATCAACACCAGCGCACCAGTGCCCAGTGGGTGCTGTGGCTGGGCTCGGCCAAAATCAGCACAACTGGGTTGTCTTGATCACACAAAACGCCCTGTCAGGGCAACGCGCCATTGCAATGATGGTTTGAATCGTCGTCACCGTCGGGCTTGGTTTGCTCCAAGGCTCTTCGCGGCCGATGGGCGGGAAAAGATATTTTCAGAAGAGAGGTAGGTCTGACCGGGCTCGTCCAACAATCGGTTCAGATCGTGGCTTCGCACGATCTAACCTTAGTCGTTAGGCCACATTCTCTGCACCACGCACGTCTTTGACCATGGTGGCTTCGTCTTGCTCGGCACCAAACATAATGATTTGCTCTGAGCTTCCTGGCTTGAAACCGAGACTTGACAGGAGGGAGTGTGATCTGAAGTTGCGAGCCTTGAGGACGGCAACGAGCGAAAGCACGCCATAGTGAGCAACCAGCTCCCCTTGCATTGCACGGACAGCGCTGCTTCCGATACCGCGACGCCAATACTTGCTTGATAACTCATAAGCGATGTATGCAGTTTGGGCCCGCATGATTGTGGCCTGCATGTAACCAGCGAGTTCACCCGTTGGCAGACGGATCACCCAGTTGAGCCATACCTCACTGCCGTCTTTAGACTTCATCGCCTCTAATCTTGTGAATCGTTCCGTTAGCCACGCTTCACTTGCCGGAGGAGAATTCTCGAACTCATAGATTGCGGGATCGCTTAGAACGACGAACATCTCTGCGGCATGCGCAGAGAGCTGAGGTTCAAGCGTGCCAATGGATGTGTGCAGGATTCGCATATGTGGCCTAACGTCGAAGTTGAGCCGCGAGCGGCGGCTGGGCACGAAAGGCCCAGAATGAAATGGGGGCCTGTAGTGACCAGCCGTTGCGAGTCGGCTCGAACGCAGGGTAGGCCTCATCGCACATCAGGCGGAGACAGGACTGGCTGAAACTGACAGCTAGGCTTCATTTGAACGGGAAGTCATCGTGTCTCGTAACGGCCCGAATATCTTGGTCGCCTTTCAGGACTCCCTCGACGACAGCTATAAGCCCCAAGACATCTTCTGAAACATCAATGCTCCTAAACTTTGCCCACGACCACTTCTTTGCCTGATGCACAGAAGGCATCAGCGCGTACCTTTTCGGGTTTTCGGTTGCTTCAGGGTCTGAATAGATGCAAAGCCCCATTCTGAAAGGGCCGCGCTCAACCTCAAGCCACCAGCCCCAGTCCTCATTGCAGTAGGCCGGCACGCTGATGCCAGCCCCTGGCAACTGAGCTTGAAGGTACAAGCAAAGTGCCTTCCCGTACATGCGTTCATTGACGAGCTCCTGATCCTCTCCGGGAAGAATGGGGAACTTCGTTGTCTCAATGAGAAGGCAGCTTTGAGGGATCACATTGCATCCTATGAGGCCTAGCGTAATGTAGACGGCAAAAGCCGGTCAATACATCCAGCCGCTGACGATACATCTTTTATACAAAACCCCTGCAAACCGCTTGCAGCATGGTTATTCGACTCATATACTGTGCTTATATACAGGCATAAATTTTTCATGAAATCCGGCACTCCTCCGTTGAAATCGGCCCGCTTGCTCGATCAGGTGCAAGAGCGGGTTCGATACCTGCACTATAGCCTCAAGACTGAAAAGGCTTACCTTTATTGGATACGGTTTTTCATTCGCTGGAATGCTGCCCAAGGGTCAGGTATGCAACACCCGCGCGACATGGGCGTGACGGAAGTTGAGGCCTTCCTCACCATGATGGCCACAGAGCGCAAGGCATCTGCTTCCACCCACAACCAGGCGCTCAGTGCTTTGTTGTTCCTGTACCGCGAGGTGCTCAATATCGATTTGCCGTGGCTAAACAGCATTGGACGGCCGAAACAAACCAAACGCATTCCATCCGTATTGACGAAAGACGAAGTAGCTGGTCATCTCGCTCAAATGGACGGCATTACCGCGCTGCTGGCCAAGCTGCTGTACGGCACGGGCATGCGCTTGATGGAGGGAATGCGCCTTCGGATCAAGGATGTGGATTTTGACCGCCACATCATCAGCGTTCGCGAGGCCAAAGGTGGCAAGGATCGCGTGGTTATGCTGCCGCATTCACTGGCACCGGCCTTGCGTTTGCAAATGCTGGCGGAGCGGGCGCAGTGGGCAAGCGGGGCTTACGCCAACCGCGAATGCACCTGACAGCGCCTCCCCGGCAAAAAATACATAAACGCAACTACGCACGGCCTTGATTTGGTGCACTGCACAAAACCGGTGCTGCAACGAGTGTTTGACCTGATTTTTGGCAAATTCACGTTCTAGCCGGCGTCTTTATTAAATTTTTCATCACTATTTCATAGCAAAAAACCAGCAAAACAATCTGGCACGCAGTTTGCGTACTTATTAACAAGACCAGCGATGGTCGGTTGACAGGCGGCTTCCAACGGCGGGAGCAGCAGGTCAGCAAAGGACAAAGGCGTCCCCACAGGTTCGAAATGCGACACGCGTTTTGGGCCCCGTGCGGACGCCTTTTTTGTTTTTCGGCCTCCATCACTTGAAAGAAAGCTTGCCATGACCGATCTTTTGAAACCCAGTCTCAGCCGCCGCACGGTGCTGCAAACCGCCGCCGTGGGTGCCATCGGCATCTCCCCTGCCCTGCGTTCGGTGGTGTATGCCGCAGGGTCGGACGCCCCTGAAAAAACCGAGGTCAAGATCGGCTTCATCCCCCTGACCGACTGCGCCAGCGTGGTGATGGCTTCAGTGCTGGGCATCGACAAGAAATACGGCGTCAAGATCATTCCCACCAAAGAGGCCAGCTGGGCCGGCGTGCGCGACAAACTGGTCACCGGCGAGCTGGACTTTGCCCACGCGCTCTACGGTTTGATCTACGGCGTGCACCTGGGTGTGGCCGGCCCGAAAAAAGACATGGCCGTTCTGATGAACCTGAACCACAACGGCCAGGCCATCACGCTGTCCAAGAAGCTGGCTGACAAAGGTGCCGTGGACGGCGCGGGCCTGGCGAAGCTGATGGCCGCCGAGAAGCGCGAATACACCTTTGCCCAGACCTTCCCCACCGGCACGCACGCCATGTGGCTGTACTACTGGCTGGCGGCCAACGGCATCAACCCCATGAAAGACGCCAAGGTCATCACCGTGCCGCCACCCCAGATGGTGGCCAACATGCGCATTGGCAACATGGACGGCTTTTGCGTGGGCGAACCCTGGAACCACCGCGCCATCATTGACGGCATTGGTGTCACAGCGGCCACCACCCAGGAGATCTGGAAAGACCACCCCGAAAAAGTGCTGGGCACTACGGCCGAGTTCGTCAAGAAATACCCCAACACGGCGCGCGCCGTGACCGCTGCCATTCTGGAAGCCGGCAAGTGGATTGACTCAGGCCTGCAAAACAAGCTGAAGATGGCCGAGACCGTGGCCCAGAAGTCCTACATCAACACCAGCGTGGACGCCATCAACGAGCGCATTCTGGGGCGCTACCAAAACGGGATGGGCAAGACCTGGGACGATCCCAACCACATGAAATTTTTCAACGAAGGCACGGTGAATTTCCCTTACTTGAGCGACGGCATGTGGTTCCTGACCCAGCAAAAACGCTGGGGCTTGCTCAAGGACCACCCGGACTACCTGGCGGTGGCCAAGCAAATCAACCAGATCGACATCTACAAGCAGGCAGCTGCCGCCAGCAAGACGCCGCTACCCAAAGACGCGATGCGCACCAGCAAGCTCATCGACGGTGTGGTGTGGGACGGCAAGGACCCGAAAAAGTACGCCGACAGCTTCGCCATCAAAGCCTGAAACCGCCCTTGTTCTGCACGTAACCCAAGGAGTTCACCATGGTCAGCGCCGTTTTTCATTCGCCCCTGTCAACTGACAGCGACGAGAACGCTATCAAAACCGATAGTACTCAGCCAATCAACACGCCGGCTAGAAGCCAAAAAGACTTAAAAATGGCTTCCCACATCGAGAAAAGCCCTGCAGTGCCTGCGCCGAGCACCCCGCCCATCGACTGGCGTGCATGGGCCCTGACCGTGTTGCCACCCTTGATGGGGCTGGGTTTGTTGGTGGGTATCTGGGCGCTGGTGAGCATTGGCACGGCCAGCAGCATTCCGGGACCGCTGGAGACCTGGAAGCAGGCCGTGGTGCTGTTCAGCGATCCGTTTTACCGCAACGGCCCCAACGACCAGGGCGTGGGCTGGAACGTGCTGATGTCGCTGGAGCGTGTGGCACTGGGCTTTGGGCTGGCGGCCATCGTGGGAATTCCGGCGGGTTTCATGATTGGGCGGTTTGAGTTTTTGAGCCGCATGTTCAACCCGCTGATCAGCCTGCTGCGCCCGGTGTCGCCCTTGGCATGGTTGCCGATTGGCTTGCTGGTGTTCAAGGGCGCCAACCCGGCGGCCATCTGGACCATCTTCATCTGCTCGATCTGGCCCATGATCATCAACACCGCTGTGGGCGTGCAGCGCGTGCCCCAGGACTACATGAACGTGGCCCGGGTGCTGAACTTGAGCGAATGGAAGATCTTCACCAAGATTTTGTTCCCCTCGGTGCTGCCGTACATGCTGACCGGTGTGCGCCTGGCGGTGGGCACGGCCTGGCTGGTGATTGTGGCGGCCGAGATGCTGACCGGCGGCGTGGGCATTGGCTTCTGGGTGTGGGACGAGTGGAACAACCTGAACGTCAAAAACATCATCATCGCCATCTTTGTGATTGGCATCGTGGGGCTGGTACTGGAATACGCCCTGATCAAAATCGCCACCGCATTCACGTTTGAAGAAGTGAAAAGCTAACTTGCGGGACAGACCAAGAGTTACACGCAGTGAACTTTGCTCTGTCCTCAACTGATTAAGAGGATCCCATGAACAAGTACATCGAAATCTCGGGCGTTGAGCAAAC
>JBIIVW010000031.1:0-22549 GCA_044339205.1 Rhodoferax sp.
TTGCGGCGACACGGTGGCTGCAAAACCGGCGCGCTCCAAGAGCGTAGCCAGCGCCTGCACCCGGGGCGTCGTGTGCCCCGAAGGTTCGCCCAGGATCAAGCCGTTGCCAAAGTGATGGCGAATGACACCGGGCGCGTCCACCGAGCAACTGGCATGCACCACGCAGCCGATGACGCTGGCGGACGGGATGGACCGCGCGATCTCGCCTGTGGCGTCCACCGCCTGCAGTTGGGTGCCTTCCAGCGCCCCGCCAAAGCCCTGAAAAAACCACCATGGCACACCATTCATGGCGGTCAGCACCACGGTGTGGGGGCCAATCAGGGGTTGAATCTGTCGCGCCACGTCCAGCAGGGCCGGCGCCTTGACGGCAATCACCACCAGGTCCTGCACGCCCAACTCGGCTGGGCTGGCGCTGGCCTGCACCCTGGCAGCCACTTCGTTCTCGCCTTGGCGCACGCGCAGGCCGTGTGCCTGCACTGCAGCCAGCGTGGCCCCGCGCGCCACCACGCTCACCTCACAGCCCGCAGCCGCGAGCCGTTGGCCTAGCCAGCCGCCAATGGCACCCGCACCCACCACACCTACTTTTTTGAATGAATTTTGAGTCATATTGGCCTCCAGCCGGCGTTTTATTTAATATTAACGCTATGTATTAAGTAGCAAAATTGGATTGCACAGTGGCACCCACCAGTTTCGGCTGCGAGTCGATGCACCGTATCCGAACGTTGTTGTCCAGGAGACACTGCCGCAATGCGGGTAAAGTCAATGCCGACCCAATGGCACTGTCTGTATTTTTGCACTCTCAGGACCCACCTCATGAAGAAATCCCTTTTCGCCCTGGCCGCCCTGGTCTCAACCACTCTGGCCAGCGCCCAGTCCAACGTCACGCTGTATGGCATTGCCGATTTTTGGGTCGGCAACAGCACAGCCAAGGGCGCCACGGCGGCCAGCGGCGGTTTGGCGGCCAGCCGGTGGGGCATCAAGGGCAAAGAAGATTTGGGCGGTGGCCTGGAAGCCAGCTTTGTACTGGAGCAGGTGTTTGATCTGGCCAGCGGAGCGGCTGCAGGCGGCTTCAACCGCCAATCCTATGTGAGCCTGGCCGGCAGCTTTGGCGAGCTTCGCTTAGGCAACGTCCTAACGCCGCTGGACGACATCAATGGCAGCGCCAACAGCGGCGGCGACTCCCTGCTGGCGGCCATATCGGGAGTCTGGGTGGGTTTCAACGCCAACCCCCTGCGCCAGATTTATTACGCCACGCCCGAGGTGGGGGGTCTGGGGGCAGCCGTCAGCCGGTCTGTGAGTGGCCAGCGTGGCCGGGATGTCACCAGCTTTAGGGTGAACTACAACGAAGGCCCACTCTATGCGGGCCTGGCCTGGCAGACCGACAAGCAGTCTGTCCCCGGCCTTGACGTGCGCCATGTGTTTGCCAATGGTTCCTATGATTTTGGCGCGGTCAAGCTGCTCGCCAGCGCCCGTCGGGTGACCCACCCTGATTCAGGCGCAGACCGTACCCGTGAATACCAGGTGGGCCTGGAAGTTCCAGTCAGCGACGCGCTGTTGGTATCGACTGGTTACGCGCGCTCCACCGACAAGAGCGCTGACCTCCAGGTTGCCCAGCGGCAAGGCTATGGCTTGCTGCTGACCTACGCCCTGTCCAAACGAACCGCCCTGTACGGCGGCCTGCAGCGCAACACCGAGAAAATGACCAACAACACGGCACGTTTGACCGCCGCAGGCATTCACCATACGTTTTAGAGCCTATTTTTGACAGAACTGGCCTGTGGCCGGCGTATTTATTTGTTTTCACCACATAAAACAATAGCAAAATTCAAGGCACCTGCCGCCCTGATGGCTATCTGTGAATTCATACAGTAGTATTGCGTCATGGCCAAAGAAAAATCTATCTACGTTTGCTCCGACTGTGGCGGCACCAGCCCCAAATGGCTGGGCAAATGTCCCAGCTGCAATGCCTGGAACACGCTGATCGAGTCTGCCCCCGAGAGCAACACCCCCACCAAAAACCGCTTTGCCTCGCTGGCCAAGACCGCCGAGATCAAGGTGCTCGGCGACATTGACGCGGTCGACATGGCACGAACGCCCACCGGCCACGAGGAGCTCGACCGGGTGCTGGGCGGCGGCATGGTCGAGGGCGGCGTGGTGCTTATCGGCGGCGACCCAGGCATCGGCAAGTCCACGCTGCTGTTGCAGGCGCTGGACTCGCTGCAACGCAGTGGCCAAAACACCTTGTATGTCACTGGCGAAGAAAGCGGCGCGCAAGTGGCGCTGCGCTCGCGCCGGCTGGGACTGGACAACTCCCAGGTGAAGGTACTGGCCGAGATTCAGCTGGAGAAAATTCTGGCCACGCTGGACGCCACGCAGCCCGATATTGCCGTTATCGACTCCATTCAGACCGTGTATTCCGAGCAACTCACCAGCGCACCGGGATCGGTGGCGCAAGTGCGCGAATGCGCCGCACACCTGACCCGCGCGGCCAAGGCGAGCGGCGTGTGCATTGTGCTGGTGGGCCATGTGACCAAGGAAGGCGCACTGGCCGGGCCCCGAGTTCTGGAGCACATGGTGGACACGGTGCTGTACTTCGAGGGTGACACGCACAGCCAGTTCAGGTTGGTGCGCGCCATCAAAAACCGCTTTGGCGCGGTCAACGAGATTGGCGTGTTTGCCATGACCGAAAAAGGCCTGAAAGGCGTGAGTAACCCCAGCGCGATCTTTTTGAGCCAGCACTCCGAGCCCGTGCCCGGCAGCTGCGTGATGGTGACGCTGGAAGGCACCCGCCCGATGCTGGTGGAGATTCAGGCCCTGGTGGACACCGGCGGACCTTCTCCGAGGCGCCTGAGCGTGGGCCTGGACAAAGACCGCCTGGCCATGCTGCTGGCCGTGTTGCACCGCCACGCCGGCGTGGCCTGCATGGACCAGGATGTGTTTGTGAATGCGGTGGGCGGCGTGCGCATCAGCGAGCCTGCGGCCGACCTGGCCGTGCTGCTGGCCATTACTTCAAGTTTGCGCGGCAAGCCGCTGCCCAAGGGCTTTTTTGCGTTTGGTGAGGTCGGCCTGGCCGGCGAGGTGCGCCCCGCGCCGCGCGGGCAAGAGCGTCTGAAAGAGGCCGCCAAGCTGGGCTTCAGCGTGGCGGTGGTGCCCAAAGCCAATGTGCCCAAAAACCTGAGCCACAAAGACTTTGAAGGCCTGACCATCCACGCCGTGGAGCGGGTGGAGGAGGCGATGGCGGTGGTGCGGGGGCTGTAAGACTGCGATCATCCCAAGCAGGGCAGCACCGCCAGCGTGCTATTTGTGGTTCCAGTCACCGTGGGCCAGATACGACCCGGCGAATGCGCCAATGTGCTCGGGTTGATGAAGTGAATGGTGTGCGGTCACGCGCTCGTACATTTTGACGATGAACGCGGCGGTGGCACGCCAGTTGATTGCGTTGGTAAACATAAGAGTCCTCGGTTAACGGTGTAAACAGTTTATACCTTTAAACGCTTTCGCGCACTTGCGATCTGTCAAGTGTTTACCCTGGGGCGCGGCAAATCCCTTAAATACGCAATGACCGGCATTGGATTGCAACGCGCTGCTTAACCGGCATGGCACCGGGCACCGGGGCAGACAAGAAACCCCAAGCCTTTCAGAGCTTGAAATACCTCGCTGGGCTCTTAAGAATCTCTTAATCCGGGCCACCTACCATCAGTCGCCATGGAGGCCTCGATGCGTTTATTTCTTTCAATCACAGGCGTTGGCGCCCTCGGCCTGACGCTCCTCGCCAACCCCGCCTGGGCACAAAGCCCCACGGAACAACTGGCCGACCACACCCGTGCCGAGCAAGGCGAGTTGGGCGACTCCGGCCTCCAGTTTCCGGCTGGGCTGGACCCGCGCCAGCGCCGTTGCGGGTCGGACTAAAAAGAAAGGACGCACACCATGCATGCCAACCCCTCCATGACCTCCAACCCGGGCTCCAGCAGCTCGCCCACGCCCCCCACCCGCCGTGTGGTGGATGCACCCATCCGCGCCTTTCACTGGCTTTTTGCCCTGTGTTTTATGGGCGCATACCTGACGGCCGACTTCGAGACCTGGCGCCTGATGCACGTCACGCTGGGCTACACCCTGGCCGGACTGCTGGCGTTTCGGGTGCTTTACGGCTTGATGGGGCCGCGCCACGCCCGGCTGTCGCTGATGCTGCGCAAACTCAAGGCGGGCCCGCAGTGGTTGAGGTCACTGCGTGACGCTGTGCGCAGCGGGTCACTGGCCAGCATCAACTGGCAACAAGGCCAAAACCTGGGCATGGGTATGGCCGTGGTGGCCTTGCTGGCGCTGGTGGTGCCACTGGCCCTGTCAGGCTACGCCACCTTCAACGACTGGGGAGATTTTTTGGGCGGCGACTGGATGGAGGAGGTCCATGAACTGGTAGGCAACACCTACCTGACCCTGGTTCTGACTCATCTGGCGCTGATTGCCGGCCTGAGTGTGATGCGCAACAAGAATGTCGCCCTGCCCATGCTCACCGGCCGCCTACCAGGACCGGGCCCCGATCTGGCCAAGCGCAATCACGTGTGGCTGGCAGCACTGTTACTGGTGGGCGTGCTGGCGTACTGGACTTGGGAGTGGCAACAGTCGCCCAACCGGGGCATGATGAAAGAATCTATTTCCTGGAGCACCTGAATGCGAATTTTGCTGGCTGAGGACGACGCCCTGTTGGGCGACGGGCTGCGCGCAGGCCTGCGCCAGCAAGGGTTTCTGGTGGACTGGGTGCGCGATGGCGTAGCCGCCGAGCGGGAGTTGACTGCAGGTGACTACCAGGCTGCCGTGCTGGACCTGGGGCTGCCCTTGAAAGACGGACTGGATGTGCTGCAAGCCCTACGCACCCGCAAAATTGCCACGCCCGTGCTGGTACTGACCGCCCGCGATGCGGTTCCGGACCGAATTCGCGGCCTGGACCTGGGTGCCGACGACTACGTGGTCAAACCCGTTGATTTGCATGAACTGGGCGCGCGCCTGCGCTCGCTGGTGCGCCGCGCGCATGGCCAGGTGCAGGCGAGCCTGCAGTGTGGCGGCGTGACGCTGGACCCGACTGCGCGCCGGGTGTGCCTGGAAGGCGCTGAGGTGGCGCTCTCCACCCGCGAATTCGATTTGCTGCATGCCCTGATGCTGGGTGCCGGGCGCGTCCTGTCACGCGAACAACTGGAGCAGCAGCTTTACAGCTGGGGCTATGAGGTCGACAGCAACGCCATTGAGGTGCACATCCACCACCTGCGCCGCAAGCTGGGCCCGGCGGTGATCCAGACCGTGCGTGGCGTCGGCTACACCCTGCAACGCAGTCAGGGTGCGGCATGAGGGTGCTGCCCCGCTTGCAATCGCTGCAAGCGCGTTTGCTGGCGCTGCTGCTGAGCTTGGTCACGGTTGTCTGGCTGGGCGCCGCTGCGCTCACCTGGACCGATGCACAGCATGAGCTCGATGAGTTGCTGGACGGCCACCTGGCGCAGGCGGCGGCGCTGCTGGTGGTGCAACAAGCCCGCGCGGACGGTCACAACGACGATGAAGGCGTGGCCGATGCCCCGTCGTTGCACAAATATGCGCCCAAAGTGGCATTTCAGGTTTTTCACGAAGGGCATCTGGTGATGCGCTCGGCCAACGCAGGCACCGAGCCCCTGTCCGCCCTTACAAGCGGGTTTTCAACTGTTCGACTGTCCGACAACCAACCATGGCGCGTGTTTGCGACCCGGGGCAGCGAGAGTGATGTGCAGGTATTTGTAGGCGAGCAAACCGATACGCGCGATGACATCTTGTGGGCTGTCCTGCAAGGCGTTTTGCTGCCGCTGCTGCTGGCCCTGCCCCTGCTGGCACTGCTGTTGTGGTGGGCGGTGCGCCATGGCCTAGCACCCCTGCGCCAGTTGAGCCAAGCCTTGGGCCGGCGCCAGCCCCAGGCGCTGGAGCCGGTGGTCTTGAAGGATGTGCCCACCGAAATGGAGCCGCTGGTGCTGGCGCTCAATGGCCTGTTTGGGCGCATTGACGCCATGGTGGCTGCCGAGCGCCGCTTCACCGCCGACGCCGCCCATGAGTTGCGCACACCGATTGCGGCCATCCGCACCCAGGCCCAAGTGGCTTTGGGGGCTGGTAACGACTCGGCCCAACGCGATCACGCGCTGCAGTTCACCCTGGCCGGGTGCGACCGTGCGACCCGGCTGGTGGAGCAATTGTTGACCCTCTCGCGCCTGGAAGCTGCGGCCAACCCCGGCGCGGCCCTGCCCTTGAACACCCCGATTGATCTGAGCGCCGTGACGCGCCGAACCTGCGCCGATCTGGCGCCCGCCGCCCTGCAGCGACAGCAAGAGTTGACACTGGATGCTCCTGCGGTGTGCCTGGTCACAGGGGATGACGCCTTGCTTGGCGTGCTGGTGCGCAACCTGGTTGACAACGCCTTGCGTTACAGCCCGGACGGCGCCACGGTACAGGTCAGCGTCGCACAGCGATCGGGGCAGGTTGAACTCCTGGTCCAGGACAGCGGACCCGGCCTCACAGACCCGGAAATTGCCCGCCTGGGCGAGCGTTTTTACCGGGTGTTGGGGAGCGACCAGCCGGGTAGCGGGCTGGGTTGGTCGATTGTCAAAAGAATCGCCGATGTCTTTGCCGCTGAAGTTCAGGTTCAACGCGCCAGCCCTCTGGGTGGGTTGGCGGTGACTGTGCGCTGGCCTGCGCCCTGACGCGGCATCACGGCCAAGAGCTGTTTTACAAACGATTACTGCCTTAAGCAAAATATAAGCCGACACTTCATTAATACTCACTTATCTCCACAATTTTTCAAAAGTTAACCATGGTGAAGTTGCTTCGCACTTGCCTCCAAGCCGCCGTTGTTGCTGCCTGTTTCAGCTCGGCAGCCCACGCGCAAACCGTACCGCCCGCCGGGCGCCTACTGGCCTCCAACTGCTTTCAATGCCATGGCACCAACGGCAAAGGCCCGGGGTTTGACACGCTGGCGGGCAAGTCGACCAATGAAATTTATGGGGAGCTCAAGGAATTTCAATCGGGCAAAGAGGGGACCGGCATCATGACCCGTCACGCCATGGGCTATTCCGACGCCCAACTTCGCGATCTGTCGACCTGGCTCGCTAGCCAGCGTTAACCCCACATCAGGAGCATCACCATGGACAGACGCCACTTTCTCAACAACGCCAGCGCCATTTTGCTGGCCAGTTCCTCAACGCTGGCTTGGGCCGACGAAAAAAAATCGCGCGATAAAAAATCGTCAGACAGCACAGTCAAACCCGCCACCACCACCGTGCCAACATCCACCGCGATCAAGTCCCGCGTGATCGTCATTGGCGGTGGCATGGCCGGAGCCACCGTCGCCAAATATTTGCGCCTGTGGGGCGACGGCATTGCAGTCACCTTGATTGAACGCGAAGCAAGCTACACCTCCAACATCATGAGCTCCATGGTGCTGACCGGCCAGCGCACTCTGGCCAGTTTGAGCTACCGCTACGACAACCTGCTTTCAGCCTATGGCGTGCAGGTCATCCGGGATGATGTGGTGGAGATCGATACGGTCGGGGTCAAGGTCAAACTGGCCTCGGGCACCCAGTTGTCGGCGGATCGCATTGTGCTGGCCCCAGGCATTGACTTTGATACCGTGGAGGGCTTGGGCACCTCGAACCGCTTGCCACACGCCTGGAAAGCAGGGCCACAGACTGCGCTGCTGGCGCAACAACTGGCCGCCATGCCCGATGGTGGCCGGGTGGTGCTAACCATCCCCAAAACCCCTTATCGCTGCCCGCCCGGACCCTATGAACGGGCCTGCCTGCTGGCCGACTGGCTCAAGGTAAAAAAGCCCCGCTCCAAATTGATCGTGCTGGACGCCAACGCCGATTTTGTGACCGAGAAAGACAACTTCTCGCAAGCCTTTTTGGGCTTGCACGGCAGCATGATCGAATACCACACCAACGCCGAGGTGATGCGGGTCGATCCGGTCAGCATGAGCCTGACCACCACCGCCGGCACTTTCAACAATGCCAGCGTGGTCAACCTGATTCCACGCCAACGCGCGGGCAGCCTGGTGGCCAAATCCGGTCTGGCCAACGCCACCGAAGGTCGATTTGCCGCCGTGGATGTTTTGACCTATGCCAGCACCCTGGCGCCGCGCATTCACATCATCGGGGACGCGAGCGCAACGACACAACCCAAGGCGGGCCACATCGCCAACCAGGAAGCCAAGACCTGTGCGGATGCGATTGTGCGGGGCTTGGCAGGCTTCTCGCCCGACCCGGCGCCGGTCACCAACTCGGCCTGCTACTCCACCATCACCATGTCACAGGCGTCCTGGCTGACCGCAGTCTTTCAATATGACAGGAGTAGCGCCAGCATGAAAGCAGTGGCTGCCAGTTCAGCCGCATCCATCGGCTGGAACAAGGACAACTTTGAAGAAATGAACATCTGGTTCAAGGCCTTGATGGCTGACAGCTTCAGCTGAACTGCCGTCTTTCGGGTCAGGCTCGGGGCGACCTGAGTCAAAATCGGGGGCATGCAATTTAAAAAAATATTGATCCCTCTTGCCTGCTCCGCCCTGCTCGTGGGTGCCTTTGATGCGTACGGCTGGCCCGGTCTGGCCGTGGCGGGTGGCGGACTGATGATGTGGCTGCTGCTGCATTTCACCCGGCTGATGCAGATCCTCAAACGTGCGGCCAACCGGCCGGTGGGGTACGTGGACAGCGCGGTCATGCTCAATGTCAAGCTTCGGGCTGGCGTCACGCTGATGCACGTGATTGCCATGACCCGGTCGCTGGGCGCGCTCCAGTCTGAAAAAGACGTGCAGCCCGAGCTCTATCGCTGGACCGATGGCACCGACTCCCATGTGACCTGCGAGTTTTCCGGTGGCAAGCTCAAAAAATGGGAGTTGGTTCGACCCACGCCCGCTAACGAATTGCCAGCCGACGTGCCCGCCAGTGCAGCCCCGTAAAATCAGCGGCTTGACCCGAATTTGACCCCCACTTATTTCTGAAGGACACCTCCATGAGTTCGACCCCCCCCTCGATGGCTGACCGCGACGGCAAAATCTGGATGGACGGCCAGATGGTCGAGTGGCGAGATGCCAAGATCCATGTGCTAACCCACACCCTGCACTACGGCTGCGGCGCCTTTGAAGGCGTGCGCGCCTACCACCTGCAAGACGGCAGCACCGGCGTTTTTCGCCTGGAGGAGCACACCGAGCGCCTCTTCAACAGCGCCAAGATCCTGCGCATGAAGATCCCGTTCACCCCGCAAGAAGTGATGCAGGCCACGGTAGACGTGGTGCGCGCCAACAACTTGCCCAGCTGCTACATCCGCCCGCTCACCTGGATTGGCTCCGAGAAACTGGGCGTTTCCCCCAAAGGCAACACCATTCACCTGATGGTGGCGGCCTGGCCCTGGGGTGCGTACCTGGGCGACGAAGGCCTGAAGCGCGGCATTCGCGTCAAGACCTCCAGCTTCACCCGCCACCACGTGAACATCACCATGATTCACGCCAAGGCGGTGAGCAACTACACCAACTCCATCCTGGCCAACATGGAAGCCACCGACGAGGGCTACGATGAAGCCCTGCTGCTGGACCCCCAGGGCTTTGTGTCGGAAGGCGCGGGCGAAAACGTATTTGTGGTGCGCAAAGGCGTGGTTTACACGCCCGACTCCAGCGCTGGCGCGCTCAACGGCATCACCCGCAACACGATTTTCTCGATCTGCGGTGACCTCGGGATCGAGATTCGCGAAAAACCCATCACCCGTGACGAGGTCTACATTGCCGACGAGGCCTTCTTCAGCGGCACTGCTGCCGAGGTCACGCCCATTCGCGAGCTTGACCGGATTGAGATCGGCAGCGGCTCACGCGGCCCGATCACCGAAAAAATCCAGAGCGCGTTTTTTGACATCGTCAATGGCCGCAACCCCAAATACGCCAGCTGGCTCACCAAGGTCTGAACCATGAAAGCTCCAATTGAGTTGCTGGCCAAGGACCTGAACCACCAAGGCGGCGTGTACTGCCCAAGCCCCCTGGCCCAAATGAAAATCTGGGACGGCCACCCCAAGGTCTACCTGGACGTCGGCAAAGCCGGAGAAGCCAAGTGCCCGTACTGCGGCACCGTGTACAAGCTCAAGGACGGCGAGCATTTCGCGGGGCACTGAAGAATTGGGGTCAGATGCCAATTCTTTAAGCTCAAGCCTCGTCATTGCGCCCCAGTGGATTGGGGATGCTGTGATGACCGAGCCACTGATGCGCCGCCTGAGGGCGCGCGGCGAGCGGCTCACTGTGGGCGCCCTGCCTTGGGTGGCGCCGGTGTACCGGGCGATGCCCCAGGTGGCCGAGGTCATTGAGTTGCCGTTTGCCCATGGCGGCCTGCAGTTCAAAGCGCGGCGCGCTCTGGCCCGTGAGTTGATGGGCCGGTTTGACACCGCCTACATTTGTCCCAACTCCCTCAAAAGCGCCCTGCTTCCATTTTTGGCCAGCATTCCCAAGCGGGTGGGTTACCTGGGTGAGGCGCGGGTGGGCTTGCTCACGCACCGACTCAAGAACCCACCCAAAGCCAGACGCCCACCGATGGTCGCGTTTTACTCGGCACTCAGTGGCCAGACGGATCTGACAGACGACAAGCCACGTCTGCAGCTTGATGCCAGCACCATGGATGAGACCCTGGCCGCCCTGAACCTGCAACGCGGCGGCTACTACGTGTTTGCACCGGGTGCAGAGTACGGCCCGGCCAAACGCTGGCCTGCGGCGCATTTCTCGGCCTTGGCGAGCCAGCTCGATTTACCGGTGGTGTTGCTGGGCTCGGGCAAGGAGTTTGAGCTGTGCGAAGCCATTGCAGCCCCTGTAAACGCTGCGCAGCCCGGGAAATGCATAAATTTAGCAGGAAAAACCACTCTAGCCGGCGCGTTCATTGCCATAGCAGCTACTAAAAATATAGTAAGCAATGACTCCGGGTTGATGCATGTGGCTGCGGCATTTGGCGTGCGCCAAATCGCTTTATTTGGCTCCAGCAGCCCGCTGCACACGCCGCCGCTGAACGACCAGGCCACGGTGATGTGGCTCAAAAACGAGCCCGGCTACCAACCGGCACTGGACTGCGCGCCCTGCTTTGAGCGGGAATGCCCGCTGGGCCACACGCGCTGCCTGATGGACATCACACCTTCCCAGGTGCTGGCCTGCATGGGGCAGGCGCCTCTGATGACACCCCCCCTGAATTTCACGATCTCATCTTGAGGAGATACGGACGGCTCGCGCAATGCGCCAGCCGCGGGATCGATGCGCCTGCCCAAGATAACCAAGACGCGAAAAAACTATTGAAACAGGATAATTTTCCGTCATCACAGGGATCAAGCGCAAAAAAAAGCCACCCGAAGGTGGCCTGTAAAAGTTCCCGGAGGAACGTCGTTGGATTTGTGACAGCAACTGATACGGACTTTACCCAGTACATCAAGAGGGCGGTATCCCACATTCGGGGGATACCGTGCAATTAATCGCATCTAACGTTGTTTTAAAGCAACTTCAAGCGAGTTTTTTTCAAGCCAGCGGAAGTTGCACGACAAAACAGGCCCCCCCATCGGGGCGATTCTCGCAATACGCCGTGCCGCCATGGCGGATGGCGATGGACTTGACCAAGGCCAAACCCAGGCCCACACCGCCGTCGCTCTCGGTGGCGCCGGGCAGCCGGTAAAAGGGCTCAAAAATTCGCTCGCGCAACGCCGCCGGCACGCCCGGACCCTGGTCGCACACGCGGATAACGGCCTTTCCTTGCTCCTTGCTCAGCTGCACGGTGATTTCCCCCGCTGCGTGACGGCGCGCATTCTCCAGCAGGTTGCGCACCACGCGATGCAACAGCTTGGCCACGCCCTGCACCTGCAGGTCTGACGTCTGCGGCTCGCTGCCCCCGAGCCCGGCGACCCCTGGCTCCAGCTGAACATCCAACTCGGCGCCCCAATGGGCGCACTCTTCAGCCACCAGGCCGATCAGATCAACGGGCTCAACGGTGCCCATGTCCACCTCACGGGCATCGAGTCGGCTGGCGAGCAGGATTTCCTCAATCAATTGGTCCAGCTCGGCGATATTGCGCTCGATCTCGCGCCGCCAGCCGGGTGACGCGACCGACTGGGTTGAGGCACGCCCCCCCATCAACTCCACCCCCATGCGAATGCGTGTCAGCGGTGAGCGCAGCTCGTGCGAGGCGTTGGCGAGCAGCGATTTCTGCGACGCCAGCAGCGCCTCCTGGGATTTGACCAAGGTCTCCACGCGCTCGGCCGCGATGTTGAAACGCTTGGCCAAAAATGCCACCTCGTCCTGACCCACCTCGGCCACACGGATGGTCAGATCCCCCTCGCCCCACTTTTGGACACCATCCTGCAAACGCTCCAGGCGCCTTGTGAGGGTGCGAATGATCGGGTAGGTGGCCAGCGCCACAGCAATGGCCACCAGGGTCAGGGTCCAGAAGAATCCAAAGGGCGCCCGCCCCCAACTTGAGGGCGGCGGCCTGGGCAAATGCATGTGGACGGTCTGGCCATCTTCCATGCGCACGACAAACTGGGGGCCGCTGCCGACCTTGCCCCAACTGCCTGACCCATGCCTATGCCCGGGCGGGGTGCCAGCCTCTGCGGCCTCGTCTGCGGAAGAATCTGGTGCGCTCGCACCCGGGTCCGGCGGGCGCAGCAGGCGTGCCCGGCCACTGCCAATGATCTGCCCCGCCTCGTTGCGAACAACCACCTCCCGCAGGGGCGGGTCGGCCGCCAGACGCCAGGCCAGGCCCACCAGAAAGGTCAATACCGCCACTGCCAGCACCACAGCCAGCCAGATGCGCACATACAGTTTTTTGAAAAAAAGGCTCATTCTTGCTGGCGTGCAAACACATAGCCGACGCCACGCACCGTCAGAATGCGCTTGGGATTTTTGGCGTCAACCTCGATCGCGGCCCGGATGCGCCCCATATGCACATCGATGGAACGGTCGAAGGCATCGAGCTCGCGGCCGCGCACCGCCTCCATGATTTGGTCCCGGGTCAGCACCCGCCCGGCGCGCTCGGCCAGGGCCACCAACAAATCAAACTGGTAGGAGGTCAGGTCACAGGCTTGCGAACCGACATGCACGGTGCGGGCATCCCGGTCAATCTCCAGCGAGCCAAAACGCAATTGATTGCCGGGCTGGGCAGCACCATCCACCCGGCGGCGCAGAACAGCCCGAATGCGCGCCAGCAACTCGCGCGGCTCAAAGGGTTTGGGGAGGTAGTCGTCAGCGCCGATTTCCAGACCGATGATGCGGTCCATCGGGTCACCCTTGGCGGTCAACATCAGCACAGGCGTCTGAGCCAACGCGCCGGGCAAGGAGCGGATGCGCCGGCAGACTTCCAGGCCATCCATATCTGGCAGCATCAGGTCCAGAATCACCAGGTCCGGCACAGCGGACTGGACTGCGGCCAGACCTTTGTTACCGTCCGTGGCATGGTGCACCACAAAGCCGGATTGCCCCAGGTACTCGCGCACCATATCGGCCAGCCGGACATCGTCTTCGATCATCAGAAGGTTTTGACTCATGCCTGCAGTCTAGACCCGGGCCACCTCCCGTGATTGAAGCATCCGTAAAGATCAGGTAAAAACAGCCTGTTTTGCCCAGGCTCAGGCCAGCGGCTGCACGCCCCAGATGTCCTCGGCATACCCCCGAATGGTGCGATCAGAGGAAAAGGCGCCCATTCCCGCCACATTGAGGATCGCGCTGCGGGTCCAGTCGGCGGGTCGGCGGTAGAGCGCGTCCACCTTGTCCTGGCACGCGACATAGTCCTCAAAATCAGCCAGGAGCTGGTAGTGGTCCGAGCCCAGCAGCGCGTTGACCACATCACGGTAGCGGTCGGGTTCTTCGGGGGAAAACGCACCCTCGGAGATCCGGTCAATGGCGCACTTCAGATCAAAATTGGTGTCGTAGTAGGTGCGCGGCTGGTAGCCATAATTCCGGAGATCGACGACTTCTTCAGCCCGATTGCCGAACACAAATATGTGGTCCAGCCCAACGTTCTCGGCCATCTCGATGTTGGCACCGTCCCAGGTGCCGATGGTCAGTGCGCCGTTGAGGGCAAACTTCATGTTGCCGGTGCCCGAGGCTTCGGTCCCGGCGGTTGAAATTTGCTCCGACAAATCGGCCCCCGGGATGATGACTTCTGCCAGGGACACGCGGTAATTGGGGATGAACACCACCCGCAGCAGCATTCCGACCCGGGGATCGTTGTTGACCACGCGTGCCACGTCATTGATGAGGCGAATGATCAGTTTCGCCATGTAATAGGCCGACGCTGCCTTGCCGGCAAAGACCACGGTCCGGGGTACCCAGTCGGCGTGGGGTCGGGCCAATATGCGTTGGTAGCGGCTGATGACTTGCAAAACATTGAGCAACTGCCGCTTGTACTCATGCACCCGCTTGACCTGCACATCAAAGAGGCTGCGGGGGTCAACCCTGACACCCGGACAGGTGAGCATGAGGTCAGCCAGCCGGTTTTTGTTGTGTTGCTTGGCCAGCCGGAAAGCCTCCTGGAACTCGGGTTCGTCCGCCCACTGGCGAAGCCGGGCCAATTGATCCAGATCACCCCGCCATTGCGATCCGATCCGGCTGTCAATCAGACTCGACAGGGAACGGTTGGCCTGCGACAACCAGCGACGCGGGGTGATGCCGTTGGTCTTGTTGCAAAAGCGTTCAGGGTAGATCTTCACAAAGTCGGAAAAGATGGTGTCTCGCATCAACTGACTGTGCAGGGCCGACACGCCATTGACCTTATGGCTGGCCAGCACCGACAGGTGGGCCATCCGGACTCGTCGCACACCCCGCTCCTCGATGAGTGAAATGCGACGCAACAAGGCATGGTCCTCGGGATAACGACTGTGCACTTCGGTCAGAAAACGGGCATTGATGTCATAGATCAGGCCCATGTGGCGCGGCAAGATGCGTGACAGTAAATCCACCGGCCAGGTCTCCAGTGCCTCTTCCATCAGGGTGTGGTTGGTATAAGAAAAAATCCGGGTGCAAAGCAGCCAGGCGGGCTCCCAAGCCACATGGTGCTCATCCAGAAGCAGGCGCATCAACTCGGGCACGGCCAGCGCCGGGTGGGTGTCATTCAGGTGAATGGCCACTTTGTCGGCCAGCTGCGTAAAGTCGGGCCGACTCTTGAGGTGCCGCCTCAAGATGTCCTGCAAGGAGGCACTGACAAAGAAATACTCCTGGCGCAAACGCAACTCCCGCCCGTGTTCAGTGCGGTCATCCGGATACAGCACGCGGGTGACGTTTTCCGAGACGTTTTTGGCCTCTACGGCCTGAATGTAATCACCCCGATTGAAGGCATCGAGGTTGACACCCCCGCAGGCACGCGCAGACCACAGCCGCATGGTGGCCACACTGCGCATCTGGTGGCCGGGCACACCGCTGTCATAGGCGGTGGCGATCACGTCCTCGGTGTCCTGCCACAAGGAGTGCCCGTTTTGCGGTACCAGTCGCCCGCCAAAGCGGACGGTGTAGCTGAATTCGGGCCGCATAAACTCCCACGGATAACCGTTGACTAGCCAGTAGTCCGGTTCCTCCACCTGCTGGCCATGCTCTATTCGCTGGGCGAACATCCCGTATTCGTAGCGAATACCGTAGCCCATGCCGGGCAGGCCAAGAGCGGCCATGGAGTCCATGAAACAAGCTGCCAGTCGACCCAGACCGCCATTGCCCAGGCCAGCATCAGGCTCCAGGTCAACCAACGCATCCAGGTTGATCCCCAAGAGCACGCAGGCCTCACGCACGGGCTCGTCAATATCAATCGCCAAAATGGCGTTGCTCAGTGCCCGCCCGGTCAGAAACTCCATGGACAAGTAGTACACCCGCTTGGCGTCCTGGTCTTCGGCCTCGGCCAGGGACTCCCGCCAGCGGGTCATGATGCGGTCCCTGACCACATGAAACACCGCAAACAACCAGTCTCTCTGGGTAGCCGACCGGAAGTCCTTGCCAACCGCGTACACCAATCGGTTCACAATGGATCGCCGCAAGGCATCCACGGAATTGGTGGGCTTGTCATACTCAAACACAGGGGCGGAATTCATCGCAACTCCTTGTAAAAATAACTCGTGCGCTCAGTGACTCCCCGGAACTCAGGGACTGTAAATCGCCAGGTAATGGTGAGCGGCGGCTGACCAGTCAAATCGCAACGCCATGGCGTGCCGCTGCACTGCAGTCCATTCACCAGGCCGACGAAAAAGAACGATCGCGCGGCGAACGGCACTGAGCAGTCCGTCTGCGGTGAGGTCATCAAAAACAAAGCCGGTGGCGCTGCCGTCGTCCAGGTTTTCCAGTGAGCAGTCCACCACCGTGTCGGCGAGTCCACCCACACGGCGTACCAGCGGCAAGGTGCCATAGCGCAAACCATACAGCTGGGTCAGGCCGCAAGGTTCGAACGCAGAGGGCACCAAAATCACATCGGCACCGGCCATCACGGCATGGGAACTGGCTTCGTCGTAACCTATGTGAACACCCACCTGCCCGGGATATTGGACAGACGCGTCGACAAAGGCCTGCTCCAGCGCCACATCGCCCTGTCCCAGCAAGGCGAGTTGTCCGCCCCGCTTAACCAGTTCACCCATGATCTTGGGCAATAAATGAAGCCCCTTTTGCTCGGTCAATCGGCTCACGACACCGAACACCAGCGCCTGTGCGCGCGGCTCCAGCCCGAAACGCACCTGAAGCGCGCGTTTCGCAAGCGCCTTGTCCGCCAAATTATCCACGTCGTAACGAGCGGGTAACAGGGCATCCGTGGCCGGACTCCAGACTTGGTAATCCACACCGTTGAGGATGCCAAACAGTGAAGCAGTACGAGCGCGCAAGAGACCATCAAGCCCATGCCCCTGCTGCGCCAGCGTGATCTCACGTGCGTAAGTCGGGCTGACGGTGGTGATGCGGTCTGCGAACTGAATGGCGGCTTTCATGAACGAAATTTGTCCGAAAAACTCCAAACCATCCATGTCAAAGTAAGCCTCAGGCAGGCCCAGCTGCGCAAACTCAGCCCCAGAAAAATTTCCCTGGTAGGCCAGATTGTGGATGGTGAAAACAGTCAGAGGCTTGTCGTGGCCCGCCTCGGCAAAGGCATGAATATAGGCTGGAGCCAAACCAGCATGCCAGTCGTGACAGTGAATGACATCAGGTGCCCAATGCGCATCAAGTCCCTGACCCAGCGTGGCAGCGGCCCAGCCCAATGCAGCAAACCGCAGTGCGTTGTCGCTCCAGTCTTTGCCGTCTGGGCCGACATACGGATTCCCTCTGCGCTGATAGAGGTCTGGCGCCAAGACGAGGTAGACGGGTGATTCAAAGCCGGGCAAGGTGGCCAACGCCACATCGGCAGCCGACAGGGCGGGGCCTGCACCCCAAGGCGTTCTTCCCGCTGGCAGCTGCGCTACAGTTCGAAGAGAAGTCGCTTCAGCCAGCAGCCCCGGAAAGCCCGGCATCAACAAGCGGACATCACACCCCAGAGCCTTCAGCGCTGGCGGCAGACCCGCGCCAACGTCTGCCAACCCACCTGTTTTGAGGAACGGAAACAGCTCGGCACACACGTAGAGCACTTTCACGCAAGCTCCTGGTTCAGTGCAGCCAACATGGGACCTGTCACCAGCACCACCCCACTCGGACTGCGATGGAAGCGCCGCGCGTCTTCTGCGGCATCAAACCCAATGCTCATGCCGGGTGGAATCCTGCACCCCTCATCCACCACCACCTTGCGCAGCCGAGAGTGCTGGCCCACATCGGCCCCGGGCAAGATGACGGACTCCTCGACGTTGCTGTAAGAATGAATTTTGACGCCTGTGAACAAGACCGAACGTCGGACCGATGCGCCGGAAATAATGCAACCACTGGACACAAGGGAGTCCACGGCCATGCCCCGGCGGCCGTCATCGTCAAACACAAACTTGGCGGGCGGGGAAGTGGGCTGGTAAGTCCAGATCGGCCAATCGGTGTCGTACAAGTCCAGCTCGGGCGTTGTCGCGGTCAAATCAATGTTGCTGGCCCAATAGGCATCAACTGTTCCCACATCGCGCCAATAGGATGGCGCATCAGGCCCTGTTTGTACACACGACAAGTCAAACGAATGCGCCATGGCGTCCCCACGCGCCACCATGGCCGGAATCAGGTCTTTGCCGAAGTCGTGGCTGGAGGATGGGTTCTGGAGATCGGCGGCCAGTGCGGCAAACAGGTACTCGGCGTTGAAAACATAAACGCCCATGCTGGCCAGTGCTTTGTCGGCATGGTTTTGCATGGGCTGCGGGTTTTGTGGCTTTTCTTCAAACCGGGTGATGCGCCGTGTGGCGTCCACGGTCATGACCCCAAAGGCGCCCGCCTCTGCCAGGGGCACCTCAATGCAGGCCACGGTGCATTGGCCGCCCTGCGCCACGTGGTCTTCAATCAGGCTGGCATAGTTCATTTTGTAAACATGATCGCCCGCAAGAATCAGAATGAATTTGGGCTCGTGCTCGCGCAAGATGTCAATGTTTTGAAACACGGCGTCCGCCGTTCCACGGTACCAGGATGCTTCATCCACCCGCTGCTGCGCGGGCAGCAAATCAATAAACTCATTGACTTCATTGCGCAGAAACGACCAGCCATGCTGCAGGTGGCGCAGCAGGCTATGGGACTTGTATTGGGTCAACACGCCAATACGGTGCACACCCGAATTCACGCAGTTTGACAACACGAAATCAATGATCCGGAATTTCCCGCCAAAGTGCACGGCGGGCTTGGCGCAATTCTCGGTCAGGGCGTACAACCGGGAACCCCGCCCCCCCGCCAATACGAGCGCAATGGTCCGGCGAACAGGACGGTGGTGAGCTGTGTTCCTCATGAGAAAAACCTCGCAGTAGAAATGACTCTGTGGTCAGGAGTTCATAGGCAGGTTGCGACCATGAGCGCGGGTGAGTGCGACGAGTCGTTGCGCGGGTTCAGGCTCCACCTGGCTCCACTCAAACCGCCATTGCCAACACCCCAGCGCCACCCCGGGGGTGTTCATGCGGTGCGCCCCATCCAGGCCCAATACATCCTGAAAAGGGAAAATTACCATGTTGGCCACCGACTGCGATAGCGATTGCATCAAGGCCCAGTGAATTTCTGTGTCGACTTGGGGTCCGAGGTAGGCGCGGGCGGCCTGGCGCTCCTGGTCACTGGCATCGAGCCACCAACCTAACGAGGTGTTGTTGTCATGCGTCCCGGTATACGCTACCGTTTGCACCTCGAAATTGTGGGGCAGGTAGGGGTTTGACGGGGTGTCGCCAAACGCAAATTGCATCACACGCATGCCGGGAAAGCCACACCCCTGCCGCAGGGCGGTCACCGCGGGGGTAATGACGCCGAGGTCTTCGGCGATGATGGGCAACGGGATACCCTGACGCTGCTGAACCTGGGCTGCCGCGAGCGCATCAAACAAGGCTTTGCCAGGCCCCAAACGCCAGCAACCGGCTACCGCCGTGGGTTGCTCGGCAGGGATTTCCCAATAAGACTCAAAACCGCGAAAGTGATCGAGACGAACAACGTCCACCAAGGCCAGAAGATGGTTCAACCGCTCCTTCCACCACGCAAAGCCATCGCCTGACATCGCGTCCCATCGGTACACCGGATTGCCCCAGCGTTGGCCCGTGCTGCTGAAGTAGTCGGGTGGTACACCCGCCACCACGGTTGACGCACCGTGGGCGTCCAGAAAAAACAGGCTCTGGTTGAGCCACACATCGGCGCTGTGGTGCGCCACGAAAATGGGCGCATCTCCAATGATCTGAACACCACGCGCATGGGCATAGTCCCGCAAGCGTTGCCACTGCACGCTGAAGCGCCACTGAATGAAACTGAAAAAGCCGAGATCATCGGTCATCGATTGCGCTGCATCGCCCAGAGCAAGTGGCTCACCTTGAGCCAGACTGACAGGCCATTGGGTCCAGGGCTGACCATGGCGCACCTCAAGCGCCATGAAGAAAGCATAAGCCTCCAGCCAATGAGCTTCCTGTTGGCGAAAGCTCTCGAACTCGTCCCAGCCGGCGCGAGGAGCAGCGCGCAGAAACCCTTGCCACGCTTCCCGAAGACGTGCCATTCGATAAGGTATCACGCGTTCAAAATCGCAGTGACCCCAGTCAAACACGGGAGCCACCTGTGGCGTCAACCACCCCAGGCGCACCAACTCGTCCAGATCCACCAACATGGGATTGCCCGCAAAGGTGGAGGGGCTGTGGTACGGCGAATTGCCTGGCCCAACGGGCGAAAGCGGCAAAATCTGCCAGAGGCTCTGCCCGGCCGACACAAGCCAATCAACAAAGTGATAGGCCTCTGCGCCAAAATCACCCGAGCCATGGGGGCCAGGGAGCGAGGTGATATGCAGCAGGATGCCGCTGGTGCGCTGCAGAAAAACGGGAGCATTGGCGTCATTCATGAACTTGGCTGCCAAGTGCCTATAGCGTGTCATTCAGGTGCTGGACCAGTCCGACCACTGAAGGCGCGGAGACCGTAACGCGGTCAACACAGACCCTGGCGCTACGCCAATCGGATCGCGGCAAGACAAGCGATGCCGAACTGTCAAGCACCATCAGCCAGCGCCCGGGCGGTAGCGCAAAAACACCGGGGCCACGCTCAGCGTGCCAGAGCAGCAACCAACGTTCGGTAGCAGCATGGGCCTGCTCGGCAACTTCGATCAGGCAAGCCAGACTGCGGGTCTGCGGGTCGTCCCAATCGGTTACAGTCATGGCTGACCCGTCGGGCTGGCGCCACTGAATGTCCGCAGGTGCGTGTGGGGGGGCGCTGGCATGCCCCTTGAACCACCGTGCATGGCGCAAGGCCGGCTGGGCATGACGCAAGTGAACCAATCCCGCTACAAAATCGATCAAGGCCTGATCAGCGTCTGGCCAACTCAACCAACTGATCGCGTTGTCCTGGCAATAGGCGTTGTTGTTTCCGCCTTGGGATTGGCCGAATTCATCGCCCGCGAGCAACTGTGGAATGCCTTGTGAGCAGAACAAGGTGGTCAGCAAGGCGCGGCGCCACTGCCCGCGCAGCGCTCTCACCGTCTCATCCGCAGACGGACCTTCAACCCCTGCGTTGGCGCTGAGGTTGTGGTGGTGGCCGTCGTGATTGCCCTCCCCGTTGGCCAGGTTGTGCTTGTGGCGGTAGGAAGTGAGGTCAGCCAGAGTCATGCCGTCATGGGCGGTGATCAGGTTGATGCTGGCCAGCGGACTGCGTCCGTCATGGTCAAAGTGGTCGCTGGAGCCACACAGCCGACGCGCGAAGTCGCCACGTGTGCCAGGAAAGCCAAGCCAGAAGGACCGACAGGTGTCTCGAAAGCGGTCGTTCCACTCCAGCCAGCGCGCGGGGAACTGCCCAAGTTGGTAGCCGCCCGGCCCCACATCCCAAGGCTCGGCAATCAGCTTCACGCCAGCCAGCACAGGGTCTTGAGCTATCGCACCAAGAAGTGCTGAAGCAGGGTGGAATTGATGCTGCAGCGCGGGGTCTCGCCCCAGTGCAGTGGCCAGATCAAACCGAAATCCATCGACACCAAAGACCTCCACCCACCAGCGCAGGCTGTCCATCACCAACTGCACTGCGCAGGGGTGCGTGAGGTTCAAGCTGTTGCCGCAGCCACTGAAATTGAGGTAACTACCGGCCGGGTCCAGCGCGTACCAGCTGGCGTTGTCCAAGCCCCGCCAGCTCAGGGTTGGTCCCAAGGTGTCGCTCTCTGCACTGTGGTTATAGACAACGTCCAGCACCACCTCCAGGCCGTTGCGGTGCAGTTGGTCCACCATGTACCGAAATTCGTCGCGCACGTTGTCAAATCCGCCGCTGGCGTACTGCGGCTCCGGGATGAAGTAGCCCAACGTGTTGTAGCCCCAATAGTTACGCAACCCTTTTTTCAGCAGATGCGCCTCGTCAATGTGCAAGTGAACGGGAAGCAGGCACAGCGTCGTGATGCCAAGCCGATGGTAGTGCTCAAGCAGGGGCGCACTGACCAGGCCGGCGTAGCTTCCGCGCTGGTCAGCTGGCACCTCTGGGTGAAGTTGTGTCAAGCCTTTGACGTGAGCCTCATACAAAACGGTGCGTGCCAGTGGCACCCGTGGACTCGCTGTTATGGCTGCGCCGGCCCGGCACTCGGCGGCCCAGTCCAGCACCCGCGCCTTCAACATGCGGGCCGCGTTGTCCGTCTGATCGGGCAGCGCATTCAAGCCCGAAGACGATGGTGCTATCGGTCCCGGATCATCACACTCCAACGACAGCAAACGGGTGTCGCCACGCACGGCTCGGGCGAAGGGGTCAAGGAGGAGCTTTTTAGGGTTAAACCGGCTTCCAGCCGGCGTTTTGCATGGTCCATGGGCACGAAAACCATAGCATAGTCCCGCACCCAGCCCGGCTGTGAAGCCGTGCCAGACACCCTCGGTACACGCGGGTAGATCAAAACGTGCAATTTCCAGGTCACCTTGAGCGTCGAACAGGCACAGCTCCATGCGCTGCGCATGAAGCGAATGGACCGCAAAATTCACCCCGCTGCGGCCACCATGAACCATG
>JBIIVW010000179.1:0-6765 GCA_044339205.1 Rhodoferax sp.
TCCTCATAGGAGCGGATCTCCTGCACTCGCAGAATGTCTATGGCGTACTCTTCCGTGCCCAGCCTCAGGGTCAAAAACTGGCCGCCATCCGGCAGCGCCTGGGCACCCGGCTGGCCGGTCTGAAATCCGCTGGTCGATTTTCTTTGTAGGGTTTCCATGGGTGTTTGCGCTGGTCTGATTGAGTTGCGCAAATGATACACGTGCCCATCGAAACTCCGGTGGCGCAACGGGCGCTAGAAGGTTACGCTTCTGCCTGGAGACCCATCAAAAATGCACATACTCAGCGGCCTGGATGCCTTGTTCCTTTACCTCGAGACGCCACAGACGCCAATGCACATCGGGTCCTTCTGCCTGTATGACCCCCCTGAACTGCTCAAGGGAAGCATGCACAAGGCCATCAAGGCGCACATTGCCAAGCGCTTGCACCTGGCGCCAGTCTTCACTCGCAAGCTGGGATTGATGCCGCTGGACATGGGGCACCCGGTTTGGGTGGACGCCGAGCCGGTGGACCTGAACTTTCATATCCGGCAGGTCAAGGGCAATACCCTGACCGTGTGGGAGGCTGAAAGCATCTGCGCCGAGTTGCACAGTCGCCTGATGGACCGCAGCCAGCCGCTGTGGGAGTTTCATGTGTTTGAACACATTCAGCGCCCGGACGGCAGCCTGTGCGCCGGTGTGTACTCCAAAATTCACCATGCGGCGCTGGACGGCAAGGGCGGCACTGTGCTCACCAACGCCATCATGGACCTGGGCCCCGTGCCACGCGATGTACCGCAGCCCAAGAGATCGCGCCGCGCACGGGCGGCCCCGGCACTCAAGACCGGGGAGATGATCAGTGCGGTCTTGTCGACGTCGCTGTCGCAGTATGTCAACCTGATCAAGGCCCTGCCCCAGGCGGCGCGCGCGTTTGGCAGCACGCTGTTCAAACAGACAGCGGCTGGCAGCGGTCACGGCAGCCGGCCCAAATCGCCGATCCAGCTGGCGCCCATGACCGATTTCAACGTGGCGATTACAAACGAACGCAGCTTTGGCACGGCACGCCTCCCCTTTGCCGACTGCCGCACCATGGCCCGGGCAACCGGGGGCACCTTCAACGACATTGTTTTGTGGATTTGCGCGACCGCCCTGCGCACTTACCTCAAGAAACACGGTGGTATTCCGACCCAATCGCTTTTGGCCGCCATGCCGATCAATTTGCGCGAGGAAGGCAATGAAGACTTCAACACGCAGGCCTCGATGACGGTGGTGGAGCTGGGCACCCAGTGGGCCGACCCGCTCAAGCGTCTCAAGACCATCATGACGTCCACAGCCAAAGTCAAAACAGCCCGCAGTGACTTGAAAGACGTAATCCCCACCGATTTTCCGTCCTTACTGGCGCCCTGGGTGGTTGGCGGCGCAGCCAAGGCGGCCTTCAAGGTGTACAGCGCCACGGAACTGTCCCACCACTTGCCCATGATGGCCAACCTGGTCATCAGCAACGTGCCTGGCCCCAAAGTGCCGCTGTACATGGCTGGCGGCAGGATGCTCACCTTTCACCCCCTGTCCATCGTGATCCATGGGGTGGCGCTCAACATCACGATCCAGACCTATGCCGGCCAGGTTGATTTTGGGGTGATTGCCGACAAGCGGGCCATGCCGGAGGTGCACGACCTGACGGACGCCATTCTTCAAGCGTTTGCGTTGGGCCAGCAGGTGTTGGCCCCAAGCCCGGTGCCAATGGCGAACCCGGCACCTGTGCTTGCTGCGCCAGCGCCCAAAAAAACCAGAAAAAAGGCCATTTAAGGTTTTATATATTCGTTTTAGAACGGCCCCACGCCGGACATACTCACCGGCATGACGCCCAAGAACAACCTTCACGACAGCCAACCGCACGCCGCGCCCAGTCCCTGGCTCATGGCCCTTGAGTTTCGGGCCGCCTGGGAACTCGGCTCGCTCCTGCCTGCGTGGTACTTTTTAAGAAATGCACCTCGGGGTGATGGGCACTCGGTGATTGTCTTCCCGGGTCTGTCCGCCAACGACGGCTCCACGGCTCCACTGCGCGGGTTTTTTGACAACCTGGGTTACGACGCCTCCGGCTGGAACCAGGGCTTCAACTTTGGCCCACGCGCCGGCGTGCTTCAGGCCGCCCGGCAGCAAGTCATTGACACCTGCCAGGCCTCGGGAAACAAGGTCAGCCTGATTGGCTGGAGCCTGGGCGGCATTTACGCCCGGGAACTGGCCAAAGAGTTGCCCGACTGCGTGCGCAGTGTGGTGACCATGGGCACGCCGTTTGCCGGATCGCACCACAGCACCAACGCCTGGCGCCTCTATGAGCTCACCAGCGGACAAAGCATTCACAGCGAGGTGGAGAAATTTGATTTGCCCAAGGCGCCGCCCATGCCGACCACGTCGATCTTCTCGCGCACCGATGGCGTGGTGGCCTGGCCCGCCAGCGTGCAGGCGCCCTGCCCTGTCAACCCGTTGACGGAAAACCTGGAGGTGATTGCGAGCCACCTGGGCTTGGGCATGAACCCCAGTGCCTGGTGGGCGCTGGCCGACCGGCTCTCGCAGCCCGAAGGCGAGTGGAAGCAGTTCGAGCGCCGGCGAGGACTGCATGGCATGATTTTTCCGGACCCTGACCGCTGAGCCGGGATTAACCCAAAACAAAAGCGCCTGCGGTAATCACCGGCAGGCGCTTCTTATTTTGTAGCTACCAAGGCATCTAATACGCCGGCTAGAGCCCTAAAACATCATTAAATTTTGTTTTCTTTGTTGTAATTGGCAATGCCGTCCATGATTTCTTTTTTGGCGGACTCCGGGCCTTCCCAACCCTGCACCTTGACCCACTTGCCGTCTTCCAGGTCTTTGTAATGCTCGAAGAAGTGGGCAATGGTTTTCAGGCGAACCGGGCTCAGATCTTCAGGCTTCTCCCAGCGGGTATAGAGCGACAGGATTTTGTCGATCGGCACGGCCAGCACCTTGCCGTCTTCACCCGCTTCGTCGGTCATCTTCAGGATGCCGATGGCACGGCAGGTCACCACCACACCGGGAATCAGCGGCACCGGGGTGATCACCAGCACGTCCACCGGATCGCCATCGCCCGAGATGGTCTTTGGCACATAACCGTAGTTGGTGGGGTAGTGCATGGCGGTGCTCATGAAGCGATCCACAAAAATGGCACTGGTTTCTTTGTCCACCTCGTACTTGACCGGGTCGGCATTCATCGGAATTTCAATGATGACATTGAATGAATCAGGGCAGTTCTTGCCAGGGGTAACGTTATCAAGTGACATGGTGGGTCTTTGGATTGAGTTAAATCATTAAGAGCTAAGGATTAACCCTGATTTTACTTACTCGCCACTTGCTGAATTGATAAATGACATTTTTTGGCGTTAAAGTAAATCGTTGGCCAATTGTCTGCATCAGTCCTGAATTGATGTTTTGCAAGGAAGCAACGCAGCGGTGGTGCCGCTTGCGTTGCACCCCTACTCAGCGAAACAACAGGAGATTTTTTATGACAGGCAATTCAGCGCTTATTTTGTCGCTCGTGTGCGGCCTCATCGCCGTGGGCTACGGTGTGTGGGCCCGAAGTTGGATTCTTTCCCAGGACGCGGGCAATGCTCGCATGCAGGAGATTGCGTCCGCCATCCAAACCGGTGCGTCCGCCTACCTGGCGCGGCAGTACAAGACCATTGCGGTGGTGGGGGTGGTGTTGACTATTTTGATCACCGTGTTCCTGGACTCCCTGAGTGCCATCGGCTTTGTGATTGGGGCGGTGCTGTCCGGGGCTTGTGGCTTCATTGGCATGAACGTGTCGGTCCGCGCCAATGTGCGCACCGCGCAGGCCGCCACCAAAGGCATTGGCCCGGCGCTCGACGTGGCTTTTCGGGGAGGTGCTATCACCGGCATGCTGGTGGTGGGCCTGGGCCTGCTGGGGGTAACGGGTTTTTATTGGTTCCTGGTGGGCAATGGCAACCTCACGCCCGACATGAATTTGGCCAAGCTGCTTAACCCGTTGATTGGCTTCGCCTTTGGCTCCTCACTGATTTCGATTTTTGCCCGCCTGGGCGGCGGTATTTTCACCAAAGGCGCTGACGTGGGTGCCGATCTGGTGGGCAAAGTCGAGGCGGGCATTCCCGAGGACGACCCGCGCAACCCGGCGGTGATCGCTGACAACGTGGGTGACAACGTGGGTGACTGTGCCGGCATGGCCGCTGATTTGTTTGAAACCTATGCTGTTACCTTGATTGCCACCATGGTGCTGGGCGCCTTGCTGCTGCCGGCCCTGGGCACGGTGGCGGTCATCTACCCGCTCACCCTGGGCGCCGTGTCCATCATTGCATCCATCATCGGCTGCTTCTTTGTAAAAGCCACGCCGGGCATGAAGAACGTGATGCCGGCTCTCTACAAGGGCTTGGCGGTGGCTGGCGGCTTGTCGCTGGTGGCTTTTTTCTTTGTGACCCAGTGGCTGATGCCTGACAACGCCATCACGGCCGCCGGCAGCCAGATGAAATTGTTTGGTGCCTGCGCCGTCGGCCTGATTCTGACTGCCGCACTGGTCGTCATCACCGAGTACTACACCGGCACCCAATACGCGCCAGTCAAGCACATTGCAGAAGCCTCAACCACGGGCCACGGCACCAACATCATTGCGGGCCTGGGCGTTTCGATGCGCTCCACCGCCTGGCCGGTGATATTTGTGTGCATCGCCATCTGGTGCGCCTATGCCCTGGCTGGCTTGTACGGCATTGCCATTGCCGCCACCTCCATGCTGAGCATGGCCGGGATTGTGGTGGCGCTGGATGCTTACGGCCCCATCACCGACAACGCCGGTGGCATTGCCGAAATGGCCGAGATGCCCAAAAGCGTGCGTGACATAACCGACCCGCTGGATGCTGTGGGCAACACCACCAAGGCGGTGACCAAGGGCTACGCAATTGGCTCGGCAGGTCTGGCCGCTTTGGTGCTGTTTGCCGACTACACCCACAAGCTGGAAGGCTACGGCAAGGTCATCAGCTTTGACTTGAGCAACCCGATGGTCATCATCGGCCTGTTCATTGGCGGCATGATTCCTTACCTCTTTGGCGCCATGGCCATGGAGGCGGTGGGCCGGGCTGCAGGGGCTGTGGTGGTGGAAGTGCGCCGGCAGTTCAGGGACATCAAAGGCATCATGGAAGGCACGGCCAAGCCCGAGTACGACACGGCGGTGGACATGCTGACCACCGCGGCCATCAAGGAAATGATGATTCCATCGCTGTTGCCGGTGGTGGTGCCGATTTTGGTGGGCCTGGTGCTGGGTCCAGCGGCTCTGGGCGGTTTGCTCATGGGCACCATCGTCACCGGCCTGTTTGTGGCGATCTCCATGTGCACCGGTGGCGGAGCCTGGGACAACGCCAAAAAGTACATCGAAGACGGCCACTTTGGCGGCAAGGGGTCTGAAGCGCACAAGGCCGCAGTGACGGGTGACACGGTTGGTGACCCCTACAAGGACACGGCCGGCCCGGCGATCAACCCGCTGATCAAGATCATCAACATCGTGGCGCTGTTGATCGTGCCGGTGATGATGCAGATTCACGGTTGAACGTTAACTGGCCCCTTTGGAAGCCCGCCTTGGCGGGCTTTTTCAATACTGCTGCGCACCTATTTGTTCGAAGCGTGGATGAACGCGGCAGACATTCAGCAGACTTGATGAATGTCAATCAGCTGAGGCCCGGTTGAATTAGCATTTCTGCCAGCCTGTTCGTTGAACGGGATACGCAGCGATTTTTTTATTCAGCCAGGTGCCCATTTGAACCATCACGAGCTCACCCGCAGGGCATCCCTGCTCGCCCTCGCCCTTGTGCTGGGCGGATGCACCTCCATGCTGCCACGCGTGCGCAGCCTGTCCTCACCGTTTCAGACCTTTGAGGAAGCTCGCCAGGCCATTGATTCGCTGGTTCCCATGCGCAGCCATGCCAATGACTTGAGGCAATTGGGCATTGACCCATTCGGGCAACCCAATACGCTGATCTTGACGCACGCCGACATCGTTCGGCGATTTGTGCCTAGCGCGCTGCTGCAAAGGGCCGACCTCGATCCAGGTGTGCTGGTCTGCCTGGAAGCGCGGGACGCCTGCCGTGGCTGGGAGATCACCGCGGCCAGGATCACCCGCAAGCGAACAGGCAATTTTTTTACCGACTTCACCAATTTCTCGCGCCGCACGGAAACCACCGGTTGGCGCTTTAACGCGTTGGTCCTGTTGGTGAATGATGTGGTGGTTTACCGTGCCTGGGGCGGGCAGCCCAGCATCAACGAGATTGAAATCAACACCAACCCCTTGGGACCGTTGCAGGAACTGGGGCCAGCGCTCGTCACCAATTGACAGCCGGGGCCCCGCACAGCAAGGATGCTTATTGACAGAAAATCGCTGGCATGCAATTAAATTACATCGCCAACGCCTCCATCCCGTCGTCTTCGGGCCGAACCATTCCCATGCTCGACCCGTCTGACGGCCAGGCGTTTGATGAGATCCAGCGCAGCAATGCAGCCGATGTGGACTCAGCGGTTCGCGCCGCACGCCAGGCCATGGATTCGGTCTGGTGCAAGCTGGGGGCGGCAGAGCGGGGGCGCCTGCTGATGCGTTTGTCGTTAAAAATCACCGACAACGTGGCAGAGCTGGCGGCACTAGAGCAGCGCGACTGTGGCAAGCCCACCACGCAGGCTCGCGCCGATGCCACCGCCTTGGCCCGTTATTTCGAGTTTTACGCCGGCGCGTGCGACAAGTTGCACGGCGAGACCATTCCCTAC
>JBIIVW010000180.1:0-6763 GCA_044339205.1 Rhodoferax sp.
GCCATGTCGCCGCTGGGCGCAGTCAAGGCGCTGTTGTCAGGCGCCGCCGAAGACACCGAAAAGTTCGGCTCAGCCATGGCTGCGGCAGTGGGCTTTTACCCGCCCGGCACCTACGTCCAGTTGGCCAATGGCGAAAAAGCCGTGGTCATTGCCCGGGGCGCCAAAGCCAACCAGCCGCATGTGGCGAGCATCATCGATGCCGCTGGCATGCCACTGAGCCGCTACAGCTACCGCGACACCGGGGACATCCAGTACGCAACCCGCCTGCCCATCAACGCGGACCACATCAAGGTCATGGTCAGCCGGGATAAAGTGGCCCGGATACGCACTGACCATCTGGGCTGACTTCATCCCGTGCGCTGCGGCAAGCGCCAGGCACGCTCACTCCAGCTTGTGCCGGCGGCTGAATTTGATCGCCTCAAACCAGATCACGCTGAGCAAGCCCAGGCCCAGCGCCAAGCCCAAATAGGGCAGCGGCAAGAATTCAAACCGGAACAGCGCCGCCAACCACGGCACATAAAGCGCCAACGCCAGAAACCCGAGCGCCACACCGGTCACGATCCAGAGCGTGCGGTTGGGCACGCGCAACGCAGCCCACAACGAAGCCGAGCGGGAGCGGTTCGAGAAGATCAGAGCCAGATTACCCATCACCAGCACCGCAAAAGCGAAGGCGCGCGTTTCCTCCTCATTCAGGTGCCGGGCGCCCCAGGCATAAGCCCCCAGCACCACCCCCAGTACGCCCAGGCCTTGCAGAAAAGCCATGACCAGCGTCATGCCGGCAAAAAGTGGCGCATTGGCATCGCGTGGCGGACGCGTCATGAGGTCCGCCTCGGGCGGCTCGTTCTCAAACACCATGGAGCATGCCGGATCGATCACCAGTTCCAGAAACGCAATGTGCAGCGGGAACAAAGCCACCGGCCACCCCAACAACACCGGCGCGATGGCCATGCCGGCGATGGGTACATGCACCGCCAGGATGTACGACATGGATTTGCGCAAATTGTCAAAAATGCGCCGTCCCAGCCGCACCGCCCCCACGATGGAGGCAAAGTTGTCGTCCAGCAGCACCACAGACGCAGCCTCCCGCGCCACATCGGTGCCGCGTCCCCCCATGGCCACGCCCACATGGGCGGCCTTGAGGGCGGGGGCGTCGTTCACGCCGTCACCGGTCATCGCCACGATCTCGCCATTGGCCTTGAGGGCCTGCACGATGCGCAGTTTTTGCTCCGGGGCAATGCGGGCGCACACGCTCACAGTCTGCATGCGGGCCTGCAGCTCGGCATCGCTCATGCTGGCCATGTCGTCACCGGTCAGCAGTGTGGGGGCCAGACCGCTGTGCGGGCCCTCTGGCGGGCCGGTTTCCAGCCGGGCCTGGCGAGCGATGGCCTGGGCAGTGGCCGGGTAGTCGCCCGTGATCATCACCACGCGAATGCCGGCACTGCGGCTTTGCGACACAGCCTCGGGAATTTCAGGCCGCAGGGGGTCTGCCAGCCCCAGCAGACCGACAAACTGGAACTCAAAATCATGCTCGATCGCGGGCCAGTCTTCACCTACAAAGCGCGCCCGTGCCACCCCCAGCACCCGCAGACCCTGCGCTGCCATGAGGTCCACCGCGCTGGCAATGCGCTGCTGCGCGTCAGCGTCCAGATGGCACAGGTCAATGATGGCCTCCGGCGCCCCCTTGGCCGCCACCACATGAGCCGCCCCAATCACGGCCCGCCAGACGTGGGACATGGCCCGCAGCTCGGGTGTGAGGCCATAGGCCTGCATCAAGGTCCAATCTCGGTGCAAATGCTCGGTGTCCTTCAAAAAATGCTGGCCCAGCCGGTGAAAGGCTTTTTCCATGGGGTCAAATGGGTCGGCCACGCTGGCCAGAATCGAGAACTCCACCAGCGTGTGGAAGACCTCCGGCAAGTCGCTACCGTCGGTGTAATCAATGGTCAGGTGTTCGCCCGCAGGCTGAGGCTCCACGCCCCGGGGCGCAGGGGACTCGGCGTACAGGTGCGCCACGGTCATGCGGTTTTCAGTCAGCGTGCCGGTCTTGTCCACGCACAGCACCGAGGTTGCGCCCAAGGTCTCTATGGCGGCAATGCGCCGGGTCAGCACGTTTTGCCGAGACAGGCGCCAGGCACCCAAAGCGGGGATCACCGTCAGCACCACGGTGAATTCTTGCGGCAGCATGGCCATGGCCAGTGCAATGCCGGCCAGCAGCGCAGCCAGCCAGTCGCCGTGCAGCAGACCATAGGCCAGCACCAGCAACAGACTGGTGACCAACGCCAGCACAGCCAGCACCTGAACCAGCCGGGACGTTTGCTTTTTAAGCGGCGAAGGCTCGACTTCAAGCGTTTGCAGCGCGACACCGATGCGGCCAATTTCACTGCGTGGGCCGGTCGCCGTCACCCGCGCCAGCCCATGTCCCCTGACCAGCAGGGTGCCTGAGAACAAGGTAGATTGACCATCACCCCCCGGCCGGGCCGCTGCGGGGTGGGCATCGACATCGGCAGACCCGGTGCTGACGGCCTTGTCCACCGGCACCGGCTCGCCAGTCAAGAGAGATTCATCCACCTGCACCTCGGTGCCGCTGATCAAGACCGCATCTGCGGCTATGCGATCGCCCTCGGCCAGCACCAGCAGGTCGCCACGTACCACATCATGGCCGGCAATGCGCACGGGCTGCCCGCCGCGCAGCACCAGCGCACGAGGGCTCGTGAGGTCGCGCAACGCGGCCAGCGCATGCTCGGTCTTGCCCTCCTGGTAGAGCGTCAGGGCGAGCACCAGGAGCACAAAGCCAAACAAAATCAGCCCCTCCTGCAAGTCACCCAAAACGACATAGAGCACCCCTGCAGCCAACAGCAGCAGGAACATCGGCTCGGCCAGGGTGTCCCGGGCGATGGCCCACAGATTGCGCTGCTGGTCGCCGGGCAGCGCGTTGGGGCCATCCTCTCGCAGGCGCTGCGCCGCCTCGGTAACATTCAGACCCTCGTCTGACGTTTGTAAAACCATTGCTTTGCTCCTTCCACAGCGCCCAAATACAGCAGCAGCAAGACGCTGAGCAGTCCAAAAAATTCCAGCGGTAGCGGCTCAAATCCCAAGTAGGGCGCCAGCCCCGTGAACGGCAAGACCATCGCCAGCGCCACCACGGCCAGCGATGTCAACACCAGCCAACGGTTGGGGCGGCTGCGCAGCGGGTTGCGTCGGGTGCGAATCACAAAAATCACCAGCACTTGCGTGGCAATGGACTCCATGAACCAGCCAGTGCGAAACAACTGTTCGTGGGCACCAAACAGGTGGATGAGGAGATAGAACGTCAAGAAATCAAACACCGAACTGATGGGCCCAATGGTGAGCATGAAATTGCGGATGAAGGCCATGTCCCAGCGCTTCGGGCTCGCCAGATCTTCGGCATCCACATTGTCCAGAGGTAACGTGATCTCGGACATGTCGTACATCAGGTTGTTGAGCAAAATTTGCAGCGGCAGCATCGGTAAAAACGGCAAAAACAAGGTGGCGGCCGCCATGCTGAACATGTTGCCAAAGTTGGAGCTGGTGGCCATCATGATGTACTTCATGACGTTGCCAAAGGTGCGCCGGCCTTCCAGAATGCCCTGATGCAGCACCATCAGGTCGTTCTCCAGCAGGATCATGGCGGCCGCCTGCTTGGCCACGTCCACCCCGCCCTCCACGGAAATCCCCACGTCGGCGGTGTGCAGCGAAGGCGCGTCGTTGATGCCGTCACCCAGATAACCCACCACATGGCCGCGCGCCTTCAAGGCCAGGATAATGCGGTTTTTTTGTGCCGGGTTCACCCTGCAAAACAGATTGACGTCCTCTACCCGCGCGCGCAAGGCGTCATCAGCCAGGGCCTCCACCTCGGCGCCAGTCAGCACGCCAGCAATGGTCACGCCAAGCTGGGTGCACACATGGCGCGTCACCCGCTCGTTGTCGCCGGTCACAATTTTCACCGCCACGCCACTGGCGGCCATGGCCTTGAGGGCTTCCCCGGCACTGGCTTTGGGCGGATCCAGAAAGGCGGCAAAACCGGCAAACACCAACTCGCTCTCGTCCGACACCACGGCGTGCGGGTGGTCAATGGCCACATCACGCCAGGCAATGCCCAGCACCCGAAAGCCGTCTTCGCCCAAGCTATCAAACAGGGCGTTGATACGCGCCATTGCGACGTCATCCAGTGGCGCGGTCTCTCCTGCCGCCGCCTGGTAATGCGTGCACAGTCGCAGTACATCCTCCGGCGCACCCTTGACCACCAGACGGCGTGCGCCTGCCCTCTCAACCAGCACCGACACACGGCGGCGCTCAAAGTCAAACGGTACCTCGTCAATCTTGGACCAGCTTGAGACATCCATGTCTTCATGCGCCAGGATGGCGTCGTCCAGGGGGCTCTTGAGTCCACTCTCAAAGTAGCTGTTGAGGTAGGCCAACGCCAGCACCTGCGGGTTGTCTTGCCCGCTCGCGTCGACATGACGCTCCAGCTTGATCCGGGCTTCGGTCAAGGTGCCGGTTTTGTCGGTGCACAGCACGTCCATGGCCCCCATGTCCTGAATAGCCGAGGGGCGCTTGACGATCACCTTGAGCCGCGCCATGCGCATCGCGCCGCGCGTGAGCGTGACCGACACCACCATGGGCAACAACTCGGGCGTCAAGCCCACCGCCAGGGCCACGGCAAACAAAAACGACTCCAGCAAAGAGCGATGCAATGCCACATTCACCAGCAGGGTGAACAGCACCAGCAGCAAGGTCAAACGCATGATCAGCAGGCCGAACTGCCGGGTGCCAACCTCGAACGCCGTGGGTGGGGCGTCCTGCGCCAGGCTGACCGCAATTTGTCCCAGTGCGGTAGCGCTGCCAGTGCGCCCGATCAACACCCGGGCCGAGCCACTGACCACCGAGCTGCCCATGAACACCGCGTCAACCGCGTCCAGCGCCCAATTTTCGGGGGCTACACCGCCTGCGGCCAGCCCCTTTTTTTCAACCGGATAGGGTTCCCCCGTGAGCTGCGCCTGGTTGACGAAGAAGTCATTGGCTTCAAGCAGGTGCGCGTCGGCCGGCACCAGGTTCCCGGCCGACAACAGCACCACATCACCGGGCACCAACTCCGTGACTGGCACGTCGCACAGGCGTCCACCGCGCAACACAGAGGCCACCACCGCCACCTGCTGCGCGAGCTGCTCGGCGGAACGTTCCGCGCGGTAGGACTGCACAAAGTCCAGGGTCACGCTCATCGCCACAATCAGGCCGATGATCAGGGCGCCCGTAACGTCGCCCGTCAAAGGAGAAATCACAATCGCCGCCAAAAGCACCAGCACCAGCGGATTGCGAAACTGGGCCAGAAATTGCCATAGCACCGCACGCTGAGGCGCAGGCCTGAGGCGGTTGGCGCCCCATTGCTTGAGCTGGGCGGCCGCCTGCGATGGCGTCAGGCCGTCCATCAGAAAAAAAGGGAAGTGAGGGGAGTCATGGCTTGGGCAGCTTACCGCGCAGCCCATGGTTGGTTCTGTGCGAAAACGCACGGAACCAAAAAGTGCCGCTCCCGCAGGTGGGCGGGCCCCGTATCCCGCTTGACAGGTGGTCCGTAGACGGGCAAAAAAATGCCCCGCCTGAGCGGGGCACTGTTTCCAGCCCGTTCGCTGAATGGAGTCAAGCCCGGCCTGGGCCAGGCTCCCAGATCACGAGCAAGTTCAAGGCTTTTCTTCTTCGTCGCTCGCTTATTGACCTGTTGACTGCTTGTTGACCTTGGCGTCTTTTTTGGCGACTTTGGCTTCAGCGACCGTCTTGGCCTTGTTGCTCCCCTGCATCATGGCTTCTGGCTGTTTGGCCGTCTTGTCAGTCACCTGCGGTTTGGCTGCCACTTTGGCGTCTGCGGCAGCCTCGGCTTTGACACTGCCTTGCTCCATGGCTTCGGGCTGCTTGGCGACCTTGCTGACGGCCGGGCCCCTGGCGTCGACTCTGGATTGAGCCGCGCTTTGGGCTTGAGGGTTGGTCTGTTTCATGGCCTCCGGAGCCTGAACACCGGCCTGGGTTGCTGCGAAGGCGCTCGTGCTGAGCAGGGCGGCTGCCATCATGGCGCTTGTGAGTATGGTCTTGATATGCATAAAGAATCTCCGATGTCTATTTGGGTAGGAGTGGTGAAGGCCCCACCACCGATGGGCATTAGGCTGAGCCGAGCTCAGTCGATGCCCCAACTTTAGAACCGGGACGAAGTCACGTCGGTGCGCTGACGCACTCAGCGTTGCATCAATACAAACCCCGCACCCGCGCCTGCAGCCGGGCCAACCCCAGCAGCACATCGGTCATCGGGGTGGCCACGCCAGTCAGGGCGCCCAGCTCTTTCACCACCGTCACCAGCGCGTCCAGCTCCACGGCTTTGCCCGCCTCCACGTCTTGCAGCATCGAGGTCTTGAAGGCGCCCAGCTTGCGGGTCACCGCATGGCGGTCCTCGGGTTGCTGCTCGATGGGGATGCCAATGCGTGCGCCAATTTCTTTGGCCTCCAGCATCACACTCGATACAAAACCGCACACCAGTTCATCCCCCAAAATCAGGTCTGTCGTAGCGCCGGTGAGGGCGCTGATGGGGTTGACGGTCATGTTGCCCCAGAGTTTGTACCAGGTGTCTTTCTGGATTTGCGGCGACACGGTGGCTGCAAAACCGGCGCGCTCCAAGAGCGTAGCCAGCGCCTGCACCCGGGGCGTCGTGTGCCCCGAAGGTTCGCCCAGGATCAAGCCGTTGCCAAAGTGATGGCGAATGACA
>JBIIVW010000181.1:0-6711 GCA_044339205.1 Rhodoferax sp.
TATGCAGAATATTGTGCCATGCGGCATTACCTACGGATAAGAAACTCGCCACTCCCCGCAGCCAGCGAAATTGCTGCTTCGTTCAACGGATAAGCATTTCAACTGCATAAGGCCAAGCATCGACCCTTAGAAGAGCACTCAACCCACGTAGAAACCCGCAATACGCCTGCAGTCAGGCCGTGCCTGGCCGATCCACCGCCATAGTGCGCTATTCACAAGAGGGATTGGCGGTGCGCCGGGTGGGCCGGGCACATAACTACCCGGCGGCGAATCTGAGTCACCGTTTTGCCCCCTCGCCAGTTAATGCGCTGATCGACCTCGTAGTCGGGGGCCGGTTGCGCTGCCAGATCCCAATCGGGCTCAATGTGCACCCCCTCATCCATCTGCGCATCACAGTCATCCCACAGCGGTGGTCCGCGCGCCGGGGCAATGTATGGTGGCTGCGAGTCGACACCGATGTGATCCAGAATCCGCCTGATCTGCACACCCTCGGCAATGAACGCGATCAGGCGCATCTGCCCACCACACATCGGGCACAAGAGCGGGAACACTTCGTAGATGCGGGCGATCAACACCGCCCACAGGTCATGCGCCTTCGACCGTTTGGGTGGCGCGGTCGTGTGCTTCGATGCGCACGCCTGCGTCCACCGAGAACCCGCTGTGATGGTAGGCCAGCATGTCTTTGGCGTCACAACACTCCAGCAGGCCCCAGCCGACGAAGGCGCGCAGGATGCAGCGGCGCAAATCGGCCTGCAGCCGGGCCACAGCGGTCTCGTCAATTGCAGTGGCCGGGTGGAATATCACGCCTGGCGGTGAGGACTGTGCATCAGTGTCGCCTGACACTTCCTCAAACACACCACGATGTAGCGACCGGGATTGTGCAATTGCTCAGTGAATTCACCCTGACCACGGCCCTTCGCACCGCCGCCATGTCGGCCGTTGCTGCCCGCACCCTGGCCCGCCCGCAAAGCCGGGTCATGGCATTGATTGGCAACGGGGCGCAGAGCGAGCGCGGACATCGTGATGACCACAACGACCCGCGCTGCGTACGCTGCAGCGCGGGTCGTTGTTGCACGGCTGGTCCGGGATTGCCCATGAATCTGCGTTTTCACCAACTGCGGGCCTTTTTTGGGAGCGGTCGAGCACGGCGGCATCCGTGCAGCCGCCCGGCAGATGTTTATCTCGCAGGCGGCGCTGCCGAGGACGCGTTGGCGGGGACTACAGGTCAATTTGCTGCGTGCTCGCAGCCGAGCGTCGGCGGTGAAGGGCTCGCGGGTTTGCTCGGGTTCCTTGTAGTAGCCGAGCATGAGTGCGGGGCTGTGCATCTTGATTTCGCCAGTTTGGGGGCGGGCCCGCTGCAAGTCGGCGGCAAAGGTGTCCAGCGACTCATGCCTTCCCAGCCGTCGAGCTTGCCAATAAAGCAGGCGCGGGCTTCGCTGTGGGTGAGGATCTGATTGACCGTGTCATGCGCCAGTGTGGGGTACAGCGGCACCGAGACATAGCCCGCCATCCAGATGGCCAGGTCGCTCATCAGCCACCAGGCGCAGTTCTTGGACAGGATGGCCACTTTGGAGCCGGGCTCCCACCCTTGGGCCTTGAGTTAGGCAGCCATGCGGCGCGTCTGGTCTGCACCTCGGCCCACGTGAAGTCCCGGGAGGTGCCGTCGCCCATGGGCTGGGTCAGGGCGATGCGGGTGGGCGCCGTCTTTTCAAAGTGGTACAGGCGTTGCAGGGCGAGCATGTCGGGGGACACAGTGGTCATGGTGGTTTCTCCTGATTTTGTTGGCGGGTAATCATGCCGACCACCCAGAAATCAGTATAAAAAGATCAAGCCAAAGGATGGCGAGTAGAGACTCTAGATTACTCACGGCCCGCAGGGGGTTGGCCTGGCCCCCAATGCCCTGCAGAGCCTAAAAGCGTCAGTTTATGAAAAACAGGCCGCTAGCCGACGTATCATTTGGTTTTATTGCTATCAAAAGTGATGGCAATAAAGCCGATGTCTAAGCTATTGTTTGGCGCCCAGAGCGAGCGCTGCCGCTCTTGAGGCCGCCAGCGCGGGGGTGTCCACGGCAGCCTGCGTGGGCCAGCCCGACAAATGCTGCTCGGTGACGGCGCACAGGGCGGTGATCCAGGCCGGGTCATCATTCAGGCAGGGGATGTAATGAAACTCTTTGCCCCCGGCATGCAAAAACGCCTCACGCGCTTCCATGTTGATTTCTTCCAGCGTCTCCAGGCAATCGCTGGTGAAGCCGGGGCACACCAGGTCGACCCGCTTGACGCCGGCCTGGCCCAGGGCAATCAGGCTGGGCTCGGTGTAGGGCTCCAGCCATTTGGCGCGGCCCAAGCGGGACTGAAACGTGACCTTGAACTGGTCTTTGGTCAGGCCCAGCTTCTCGGACAAGAGGCGCGCCGTCTTGTAGCACTCGCAGTGGTAGGGGTCGCCCAGGTGCAGGGTGCGCTCAGGCACACCATGAAAGCTCATGACCAGCAGGTCCGGGCGACCGTTGGCAGCCCAGTGCTTTTGAATGTTGGCGGCCAGCGCGCTGATGTAGCCGGCGTCGTCATGGTAGTGGTTGACAAAGCGCAGCTCGGGAATGACGCGCACCTTTTCGGCCCAGTGGTACACGGCGTCAAACAGGCTGGCCGTGGTGGTGGCCGAATACTGCGGGTAGGCCGGCATGATCAGCACGCGGGTGGTTCCGGCCGCCTTGAGAGCATCGAGCTGCGAGGCAATCGAGGTGCTGCCATAGCGCATGGCGTAGCGCACCTGCACATCGTTCCCGCGCTGGGCCAGCCAGCCTTGCAGCAGCTTGGCCTGCTTTTCGGTCCATATCTTTAACGGCGAGCCCTCGGGCGTCCAAACGCTGGCGTATTTGGCGGCCGATTTGGCGGGCCGAAAACGCAGGATGATGCCGTGCAGGATCAGCATCCAGATCAGCCGGGGGATCTCCACGACGCGTGCGTCGCTTAAAAATTCGGCTAGATACCGTCGCACATCGGAGGCAGTGGGGGCATCTGGTGTGCCGAGGTTGCAAAAAAGCACAGCGGTGCGGGGTGTTTGCCCGTGTTGGAACGGGGGCTCTGGGGCGAAGGGGGACTTGAGTAAGGTCATGCGGTATTCTCTCCCACCTATGCTGGATATTTCAAAAATCAGGGCAATTAGCCTGGACCTGGACGACACCTTGTGGCCTATCTGGCCCATCATTGGGCGGGCCGAAAAAGCGCTGGCCGCCTGGCTGACCCTGGAGGCCCCGGGCGCTGCCGCCCTGTTTGGTGACCCGCAGGCCCGCCTGAAGGTGCGCCAGCATGTGGAGCGGACCCAGCCCCACATCAGTCACGACATGAGCGCGCTGCGGCGGGAATCCATTCGCCACGCCTTGCAGCAGGCGGGTGAAAACACCGAGCTGGCCGATCCCGCCTTTGAGATCTTCTTTGCCGAGCGCATGCGGGTTGACCTGTATGACGATGTGCTGCCGGCGCTTAGCTTTTTTGCGGCCCGCTGGCCGGTGGTGGCGCTCTCCAACGGCAATGCCGACGTGGTGCGCGTGGGCCTGGGCGACTACTTTGTGGGAGGCTTGAGCGCCTCAGTTTTTGGTGTGGGCAAGCCCGATGCACGTATTTTTCATGCGGCGGCCAGCAGCGTGGGGGTAGCGGCTGATGAGGTGTTGCATATTGGAGACGATGCCGCGCTGGACGTGATCGGGGGTCTTGGCGCCGGCATGCAAACCGTGTGGCTCAACCGGGAGCAACACGACTGGACGCATGAGGCCCAGCCGCACCTGACCGTCTCGACCCTGACCCATTTGTGCGACCTGCTGCAGGCTGTGCCGCCACGGGTCTGAGCCGCGCGGCGCCTGTCTGATTAGGTGCGCACCAGTTGACCGTCGGTCGACAGCGCATAAGGCACATGGTGCGGCATGACCAGCACCCCTTGCGCGTTCGGTATGGCCTCAATCTGAATGACGGGTGCAGCCCCGACCACGCCGCCAAAAATGGTGGCAAACGCGGCGTCTGCGGCGTCGCGACCGGTGCCAAAGCGCACAAATCCCATGGGGATGGCGACACCAGAGGCGTCAAACAAATACCAGCGGTCGCCCACATAGACCTCCACGTAGGCATGAAAGTCGGTGGGCCCCAGGATGGGGTCGGCGCCAAAGTCTATGCCGGTGGCAAAGCGGGCCGGGATGTTGACCGCGCGGCAGAGTGAAATCATCAGGTGCGCAAAGTCCCTGCACACGCCCACTTCCTCCACCAGCGTGTCCACCGCCGAGGTGATGCCGGTGGTGGTGTTGGATTGAAAGGTGACCCGGTTCAGGACCCAGTCCCGAATGGCCTGCACCCGCGAGTAGCCTTGCCACAGGTGGCCAAATTCCTTGGTCGCCAAACGCAGCAGCCGGTCGGACTGGCAGTACCGGCTGGGGTAGATATAGGGCAAGACCGAGCCGGGGAGGTTGGCCACAGGCACCTCTTGCAGTTGATCGGGCTGGGCAGTGTAGTGGTTCAGGTCGACCGTGGCGTCGTACCGCACGCTCAAGGGTCCGCCCGGGGCTTTGAGCCTGAGGAACCGGGTATGCGTGATCGGGTCGGTATAGAGGTTGGACTGGAGGGGCTGGCTCAGGGTGAGCGCCTCGGTCACTACGGTCTGGTGCGGGGTTTGGGCGGCGTGGATGCTGAAGATGAAATCACACCCGGGTTGGGTAATCTCGTAGTTCAGCTCAATCGAGAATTTCAATCTGACCATGGGGATCTTTCGGTGGATGGGAGCGAGGGGGGTGCACGCAGGAAGCGTGCCGCAAGAGCGCTGACGACCACCCATCCACGAAAGGCCCAGGGCCGAATGCTGACTTACTTGGGCGGATTGAGCGTCAGACGGCTGCGCGTGTGGGCTTTCACGTCCGCCTCGCTCATGTGCTGGGGCGCATAACCCCCTTTGGCAAAAGTTTTGGCCTGGTCCTGGTAGTGGCGGTCAAACAATACGCCGCTTTGCCCCACCGGGTTGATACCCACCGCTTTGTTGGCGTCGGCAAAGTCAATGATCCGGCGCGTGGACGGGCCTGCACTCACAGCCCAGGGTGCCGGTCCGATGTCGCTTTTGAGGTTGTTGGGTACCTCGCGTCCGCCCGGGACGTCGAACGGGCCGATATTGAAGAGCAGATCCAGCGGCTTTTGCGCGGCTAACGGGTGGCCGTGGGTCAAGGTGTGGGCTTGGCCCCAGGCCCAGGATGCGGGGTTGCTGCCCAGGGTGGTTTGCAGGTGTGCCAGGGTGGCGCGCCAGATGACCTTCAGGGTGTCGGCACGGGTCTCCACGGCGGGCGTGTCTTTGTTGTCCCACCACGGCGATGTGTCATCAGCGGCCAGCAAGGGCAGGGCGCTGTCCAGCGCCCGGGTGCCCAGCAGATTTTTGAACTGCACGGCGCCCATCTCGTCTGCCATGGCGCCACGGGCCAGCTCATACACCAACTGGCTGAACAAGGTGGCCGTGATGCTGTTGGCCCCAAAACTGCCGTCCCAGTTGGCGAGACTCTCCAGCATGGCGCGCTCCATAGGCTCGGTAATGATCTGGTTCAGGACTGGAATCAGGGGCGCCAACAGGCGTGGACCGTAGCCGGTTTGCACATCAAGTTGCAGGGCCTGGCTGGCGGCCACATCCCACCGGGTCGCATCATCTCGCAGGCGTTCATCCAGACGCTGACCCCGGTCGGCCAGGTTGTAGTAACCGGGCACAGGCACGCCGCTGTTGGGTTTGGGCTGGTGGTTGGCCGAGACAATGTAGCCGCGCCGCGGGTTTTCTTCCTGGGGGTTGTCGCTGTAGCGATAAAAGCCCAGCTTGTCTGCCTCACCTGTGCTGCCATCCAGAATAAAGCTGGGGTTCACGTTCTCGGGCCGAATGGGCAGCTTGGCCGCTGCCCACCAGCCGATGTCTCCTCCCGCGCTGCCCCACACGATGTTGAGCCCCGGTGCATGGATTTTGCTGGTAGCCATACGGGCCTTGACCAGGGTGTCGGCCCGGTTGAGCTCGTAAAAGGCGTCCAGGATCGGGTTTTCGGTTTCCAGGAACGCCCACCACATGGCCACCGGCGTGGTGCCCAGGCTGCCCTTGAATGCGTCGGTGATGATCGGGCCGTGTGGGGAGCGTCGCAGGGTCATCGTGACGGGCTCTTCGCCCTTGACCAAGATTTTCTCGGTGCGGCTTTGCAGCTCTACCCACTGCCCTTTGTGCCAGACCTGGTTGGCGTTGGCGGGGTTGACCTTCTCGGCGATGAGGTCCATGTCGTCGTTCTGGAACATGGTCAGGGTCCAGCCAAATTGCGTGTTGTGGCCCAGCAAGGCGGCGGGGTTGAGTGCCTGGTGGTGTCCGTACAACTCAAAGCCGGGCGCCGACAGATGGGCCTCGTACCAGACCGAGGGAGCCGAGTAGCCAATATGGGGGTCTCCCGCCAGCAGGGGTTTGCCGCTGGCGGTGCGGCTGCCAGACACCACCCAGGCGTTGCTGCCCTCAAACTGCGGCAAGCCCGCCAGGGTCAGGGCCTCATGGCTGATGCGGGCCAGCTTGTCGAGCTGCTGCCAGTCTCCCGCGCCTAGCGTGGGTGGAGAGGCGGCTGGTTTGATGACGCCCTCGGCATGCCAGTCGAGGTCAAATACCCGCAGGTAATCGGCCCCGAGCTTGTTGCGCACATGGGTCAGCGCTGGTTCGGTTTGGAGTGCTGCGGCA
>JBIIVW010000032.1:0-22316 GCA_044339205.1 Rhodoferax sp.
GAGGGCATTTACCCCGAGCCGAACCTGATGGGGGTGGACTTTGAAGAGCGCGCCTTCATCGAGATGACGGACCGGCGCATTGAGTTCTACCTGTTTGCAGGGTTTGCCAATGCCATCCGCCACACCCATCCCGGACTCGCGCCGCTGGAGCAACCGCAGTTTCCGGAATTCGGGCGCTCGCAGGGCGAAAAAGTCCGCGAGGTGGCCCGCTGGCTCGATGGCGAGCTGGCGCACCAGCCCTTTGTGGCGGGGGAGCGATTCACCATTGCCGACATCACCACCTTCTGTGCGCTGGAGTTTGCGCGCGGGCTGCTCAGGTTTGTGCCGGGCAGAGAAGGTCTGCCCCATTTGCAGGCCTACCGCGACCGCTGGAGCGAGCGGGCCAGCGCGGCCACCCTTTGACACCCACCCACGTTTGGGCCCGACCAGAGCCAACAGGACACACCCATGAACAAGCCCACAGCCAACAGCTTTGCCAGCCACTTTGACTTTGGCGCGCGCCGCGCCCGCCTGGCGGCCCAACTCGGCCCCAGGGGCATCGCCATCCTGCCCACGGCACCTGAGCAAATGCGCAACCGCGATGCCGATTTTTTGTACCGCCATGACAGTTATTTTTTCTACCTGAGCGGCTTCACCGAGCCGCAGGCCTGGCTGGTAATCACCGGCGACGGTAAAAGCACCCTGTTTTGCCAGCCCAAGGACCTGGAGCGCGAGATCTGGGACGGCTACCGGCTGGGGCCTGAGGCAGCGCCAGCAGCCTTGGGCGTGGATGCGGCTTACTCTGTGACCGAGTTGGATGCCCGCATGCCCGGCCTGCTGGACGGGCGCGATGCCGTGTGGTTCCCGTTTGCCACCCACAAAGGGCTGGAGGGGCGCGTGGACGTCTGGCTGGGCAACCTGCGAGGCAAAATTCGCTATGGTGCCCTCTGCCCGGAGCAGCAGCGCGACCTGTGCGGCCCGCTGGACGAGATGCGGCTGGTCAAGGACGCGCAAGAACAGGCCACCATGCGCCGGGCCGCTCAAATCAGCGCGGGCGCCCATATTCGCGCCATGCAGCTGAGTGCACGCATGTTGCGCCATGGCGAGGCGGTGCGCGAGTACCACCTGGACGCCGAACTGCTGCACGAATTTCGACGCCAAGGCTCGCAGTGTGCGGCCTATGGCTCCATCGTCGCCGCTGGCGCCAACGCCTGCGTGCTGCACTACCGGGCCGATGCGGCCCCGGTGCGTGATGGCGAACTGGTGCTGATTGATGCGGGGTGTGAGCTGGACGGCTATGCCAGCGACATCACCCGCACTTTCCCGGCGAACGGCCAATTCACCGGGCCACAGCGCGCGCTGTATGAGCTCGTGCTGGCCTCACAACAGGCCGCCGTAGCCGCCACCCGCGCTGGCGCCCGCTTTACCGACCCGCATGAGGCCACTGTCCGGGTGCTGTCGCAAGGCCTGCTGGACCTGGGCCTGCTGGACAAACAAAAAGTGGGCACGGTGCAGGATGTGATCGAGAAACGTGCCTATTTCCAGTTTTACATGCACCGCACCGGCCACTGGCTGGGAATGGATGTGCACGACTGCGGCGCCTACACCGAGCCCTCCGAAATCGGCCAGGTGAACGAGCGCAAAGACCCGCTGAGCGGCGACATCATCCGCGACCGCCCCAGCCGCATTCTCCGCAGTGGCATGGTGCTGACCATCGAGCCAGGCCTGTATGTGCGGCCTGCCGAGGGCGTGCCGGAGCAGTTTCACAACATCGGCATTCGCATTGAAGACGATGCCATCGTAACCGACACCGGCTGCGAATTGATCAGCCGGGGGGTGCCGGTGGATGCCATGGAGATTGAGGCGCTGATGCGGGGGTAAAAACAGCCACGTGACATAGTCTTTAAACTATGCTCGACTATCCGACGCTGCGAGGCATTAGCGATGAATACTAATTAAATTGTCGGATAGAGGGAGTGGTACATGTCTTCAAATCAACTCGGCTCGTCCGGGCTGCCTGGCCTTGATTCAGGCTACGGCACTGAGCGCGCTATGTCACTCGACTCCGTTGGGCTGCTATTCCACTCTATTCTCCAAGAAGACCGCATCACACATTCAACCCGTGTCTTGCTGGCACGCCTGCAAATGCCCTTAGTCCGCTTTGCCTTGGCACAGCCTATGATATTCGGCAATACAAGCCATCCTTCAATGGCCTTGGTGACAGACATCGTCGCCTGCGCTTTGGAACAAGGAAAAACTGCATTTCCAGCTGACGCGTTCGAGCTGGAAATACGCCGACTGGTTGTCATGGTTGAACAAAACGTCGCCGGCGGATATGAAACCTGCAAACAGGCGCATACAGAATTCAGGATTTTCTTAACGCAGCACCGAACGCACTACCGCGCGCTGCAAGCCGTGGCCGACAAGCTGCAAGAGCAGCAAAAAATTGATGAGGCATTCACCGAGTATGCGACTTTGTGGCGCCACATGATTCTAGGATGCAAGGTTCGCCTGGAGGTCACAGATTTCTTGTTCGAGGTCTGGACCAAAGTGCTCGCGCTTTCCGCCGTTCGTCATGGTCATCAAGCGGCGCCAACGCTCGCCTACAAACAGGCCGTCACCGCTCTGATTTGGACCACAGGCGCAAAAGAAACCCGCCGCAGCAGGACCCGCACCATCAAGGAAGCACCCCTGCTGCTACGTACCCTGCGCGATGGAATGGATCTATTGAACCTGCCCGAGGACGAAAAGATTCACTACATCACAGCCTTAAGTGTGCCGATGATGGACGCTTTCATGAGGAAAAAAGCGTTTGATGCTCCAAATGAATCGAAGCCGAACGACGACCACAACGGAGATACGCAACAAGCCCGCTTCGTTGCGCGCGGCAGGCCAGCACCAATATCAGAGCTTCCAGGCCTCGAAGTTATTGAAGACTATCCTTCCTCACAGGGCTGGCATTTTTGGGAGAGCGTCCAGGCTGAGCAAAAAGACCTGCCCAAGCCTGTGGAGGTCACGGATTCAACCTGGCCCAACCCACGCGGACATCGGGAGAAGTAATCCGAAGTTTTCGCCTGTTTTCTTCCGGCTTAAGCACAAGCACCTGACGCGACTCTTGCAAGCAAGCGCCTACAATCCGGCCACTAATTTAGACACGCTGGCGGGGTGGCTTTTCGGTCATCTTGATTCTGGCAGGAGACACAAGAATGCCTGAGACGACCGTTACCCACGAAGAAAGACGCGCTCAACTGCGCCGCGCTGCGCTCGACTACCACCAGTTCCCCACCCCAGGCAAGATCGCCATTGCGGCGACCAAACAACTGACCAACCAGCACGACCTGGCGCTGGCTTACTCACCCGGCGTAGCCGCCCCGTGCGAAGAAATCGTCAAGGACCCCAACAATGCGTTCAAGTACACCAGCCGCGGCAACCTGGTGGCGGTCATCACCAATGGCACAGCGGTACTGGGCCTGGGTGACATCGGCCCGCTGGCCTCCAAGCCCGTGATGGAGGGCAAGGGCGTGCTGTTCAAGAAGTTTGCCGGTATCGACGTGTTTGACATCGAGATCGATGAAAAACACGACCTCGACAAGCTGGTCGACATCATCGCCTCGCTGGAGCCCACCTTTGGCGGCATCAATCTGGAAGACATCAAGGCACCGGACTGCTTTTATGTCGAGCGCAAGCTGCGCGAACGCATGAAAATCCCGGTGTTCCACGACGACCAGCACGGTACCGCCATTTGCGTGGGAGCGGCCATCCTGAACGGCCTGAAAGTCGCCCGCAAAGACCCCAAGCAGATCAAGCTGGTGACCTCGGGCGCTGGCGCAGCCGCCCTGGCTTGCCTGGGCTTGCTGGTGAAACTGGGCATTCCGCGCGAAAACATTTTTGTTACCGACCTGGCCGGCGTGGTGTACGAGGGCCGCACCGAGTTGATGGACGAGGACAAGATCGTCTACGCCCAACCCACCAGCGCTCGAACCTTGAGCGAGGTCATCGAAGGCGCTGACGTGTTTCTGGGCCTCTCTGCGGGTGGCGTACTCAAGAAAGACATGGTCGCCAAAATGGCGCCCCGCCCCCTGGTCTTTGCGCTGGCCAACCCCAACCCCGAAATCGATCCTGAAGATGTCAAAGCGGTGCGCAGCGATGCCATCATCGCCACCGGCCGCACCGACCATCCGAACCAGGTCAACAACGTCCTGTGCTTCCCGTACATCTTTCGGGGCGCTCTGGACGCAGGTGCCTCCACCATCACGCTGGAGATGGAAATTGCAGCGGTGCACGCCATTGCCGAACTCGCGCAAGCGGAACAGAGCGAAGTGGTCGCCGCTGCCTATGCCGGTGAGCAACTCGCGTTTGGCCCGGAATACATCATTCCCAAACCATTCGATCCGCGCCTGATGATGAAAATCGCACCAGCGGTGGCCCAGGCAGCAGCAGACAGCGGCGTTGCGCTGCGCCCGATTCAGGACATGGACGCCTACCGCGAGCGCCTGCAAAGCTTTGTTTACGCCTCTGGCACCATGATGAAACCCATTTTTGCAGCGGCCAAAAAAGCCGCCAAAAAGCGGGTGGCTTACGCCGAGGGAGAAGAAGAGCGTGTGCTGCGCGCCTGCCAGATCGTAGTGGACGAGGGCCTGGCCCGCCCCACCCTGATCGGGCGGCCCGCCATCATTGCCCAACGCATCGCCAAATTTGGTCTGCGCCTGAAAGAAGAACTGGACTACGACGTAGTCAACGTCGAACAGGACGACCGTTACCGCGACTTCTGGCAAACCTACCACCGCATGGCCGAGCGCAAGGGCATGACGGTTCAAGTGGCCAAGATCGAAATGCGCCGCCGCCTGACCCTGATTGCCGCCATGCTGCTGCACAAAGGCGACGTGGACGGCATGATCTGTGGCACCTGGGGCACCACCGCCATGCACCTGCAATACATCGACCAGGTCATCGGCAAGCGCCCGGGCGGCAGCCCCAGCACGCCGCAGGATGTGCAGATTTATGCCTGCATGAATGGCCTGATGTTGCCCGAACGGCAAATCTTCCTGGTCGATACCCACGTCAACTACGACCCCACCGCCGAAGAGCTGGCCGAGATCACCGTAATGGCAGCGGAGGAAATGATGCGCTTCGGCATTCACCCCAAGGCAGCCTTGTTGTCACACTCCAACTTCGGCAGCAGCAACCAGCCCAGCGCCATCAAGATGCGCGACACGCTGGCCCTGCTGCGCGAGCAGGCGCCATGGCTTGAAGTCGATGGCGAAATGCACGGCGATGTGGCTCTGGACGGCGACGCTCGCGCCACCCTCATGCCCAACAGCACGCTGGCTGGCGACGCCAACTTGCTGGTCTTGCCCAACATCGACGCCGCCAACATTGCCTACAACCTGCTCAAAACCGCAGCCGGTGGCAATATTGCCATTGGCCCGGTGCTGCTGGGTGCAGCCAAGCCCGTGCATGTGCTGACCGCGAGCACCACGGTGCGCCGGATTGTGAACATGACCGCGCTGACGGTGGCGGACGCCAACGCAGAACGCTAACTGATAGCCGTTAAGCGGGTGCTCACTTAGATCACTCTGATTGAGCACCCAAGTGCCTGGCCAGCGGGCATTCACTTGCATTTCCCCGCCAAATACGCGACACTAGCGACCTCGAAATTACCGGGTAAACCCGGAGTGTCCTTAGGGAGTGTTTTTCATGTCGCGTGTGACGAAGCTAAAGTCAGTGCTTACTGGCTTTTTGCTGGCAGGCTTGGTCGCCACCGGTTGGGTGCAGGCCAAAGGCCCACTCCCCGATGGGGTCCAGACCACCATACCGGCCAGCAAGCTGACGGAACAGGGGATTAAAACCTACGCCCTGATTCTTCAAGGCGGCCCATTTCCGTATGAAAAAGACGGCACAATTTTTGGAAATCGGGAGCGTTTGTTGCCCTCCCAAAAGCGGGGTTACTACCGCGAATACACCGTGTCCACGCCAGGCCTGAAGCACCGGGGAGCCCGGCGCATTGTGTGCGGGGGAAAGCCCACCGTGCCTGACACCTGCTATTACACGGCCGATCACTATGCGAGTTTTCGCACGATCGTGCCCTGATATTTAAGTTTTATTTTGTGAATAGTGAATCGGAATCGAGAATGAATATGTCATTGAGTCAAGAAACAACTGCACCCCAAAGTGCGCCAGGGGAGATCCCATTGCGGGGGGTGCGGCCCAATATCGTCCAGTCCATCCGGGCTTTTCGGGTGCAGGAACTGCAGGACGCGGCCCAGACGCTTGGACAGCATTTTCTGTACGCCAGCCTGGCCAACGCCCAAACCAAACAAGATGTTCTGGACCTGATTGGTCAGCAGTTCAAGTTGTCCGCGCATGTCGGCAAAAACTTTGATGCGCTGTACGACAGCATGACCGACCCACTGCACAAATCCGGCCCTCAGCCTGGCTTTATTGCGGTACTGGAGCACATCCCTGCCAACGCCAAGTTTGACAAGGAAGCCCGTGAGCAGTTGCTGGACATCTTCCGTGATGCCGCCGATTACTGGGGAGACCGGAAAATCCCATTCCGATGCTTCTATTCTTTTCTGTAGCCCGTTCTGCACACACCAGCCAAGCAGAACGGGCGAACGAGGCAACGAGCAATACCGCGGGCGGACCGACGGTTGCCGGCATCGAGTTGACCACCGAGTCAGGCGAAAAAATGCCAACTGACAAATTGGTCGACGTGTCGCCCTTGGCACTGCGCATGAGCAGTCCTTTCAACGCAGGTTACTGGATGGCAGCCGCCTGATAGCGCCAACGCCCTGACGAAAAAAAGCCCACTTCATGTGGGCTTTTTTGTGGGCACAAGGCAAATTGGACCGCAGTTGTGGGGCAACCTGCGCCCACGCTGGGTCAGGCGGGGATGTCTTTGACCTGGGCGCCCAAAGCCAGCGCCAGCGCCAGCTCCACGTACTCGGCTACCGGCACTTCTTCAGCACGGCGCTGCGTATTGAACTCACCCGTGAAACCTTTGTCCGTCAGCCACTTGCCCAAGGTGTGGCGCATCAGTTTGCGACGCTGGCTGAAGGCCACCTGGACCAATTCACTCAACAGCTTCACATCCACGGCGACCGGGTCAACGTGGGGGACCATGCGCACCACCGCGCTGTCCACCCGGGGCGGCGGGTCAAAACTGGTGGGGGGCACAAAGAGCACATTTTCCATCGCGTAGCGCCATTGCAGCATCACGCTCAGGCGCCCGTAATCCGAGGTTTTAGGGCGCGCCACCATGCGGTCGATCACTTCTTTTTGCAGCATGAAATGCTGGTCTTCGATGACATCCACAAAGTCAAGCAGGTGAAACAGGATGGGGGTGGAGATGTTGTAGGGCAGGTTACCGACCACGCGCAGTTTGGCAGCGCCTGCATCGGCGGGCAAGCAGGTTTTCGCGAGGTCGACAAAGTCCACCTTGAGCACATCAGATTCGATGACTTTGAGCTGAGGGTGCGCGCGCAGTCGCACCGCCAGGTCACGGTCGAGTTCAATCACGGTCAACTGGCCCAGACGCTCCACCAGGGGCTGCGTCAGAGCCGCCAGGCCGGGTCCGATTTCGACCATGGTTTGACCAGGCTTGGGGTCAATCGCGTCGACGATGGCCTCGACGATGCCCTTGTCCGAGAGAAAGTGCTGGCCGAAACGTTTGCGGGGAATGTGCTTCATGAATGTGGGGCTCAGAGTGGCGGCTCGCGCAACTCCACATACGCGCGACCCCGGAGTTCTTGCACCCAGAGGGCATAAGCCTCATCGAGTTTCTTGTCCCTCAGGATAGCGCGCACGGTTTCACGCTGTTCGCTGGCGCTCAGCGTGGTGTTGCGACGCTCGGTCAGCTGGATCAGGTGCACACCAAAGCGTGACACCAGCGGCTCGCTGATCTGATTGGGTGTCAGCCGGTTCAAGACCGCTTCAAACTCCGGCACAAACATGCCGGGGTTGGCCCAGCCCAGGTCACCGCCCTGAGCTGCGCTGCCGTCTTGCGAATTTTCACGCGCCAAGGCCGCAAAATCAGCCTGACCCGCCAAAATGCGGGTGCGCAATTGCTTGAGTCTCTCCACCAGCGCGCCCTCGGTCAGCTGGGGGGTGGGGCGCAGCAAGATATGGCGCGCACGACTTTGGATGACCGTCATGCTCGGCAAGGTCGCGCTATTTTTCTCGATCACCTTGAGAATATGAAACCCGGCACCCGAGCGCACCAGACCGGAGATATCGCCTACGCCCAGGTTGCGGGTGGACTCCAGAAACAGCGGTGGGTAACGGTTGGCGGTGCGCAGGCCCATCTGGCCGCCATTGGCCAAGTCCGGTGCATCAGAGAATTCCCGTACCAGTGCAACAAAATCAGCCCCGCTGCGGGCACGGTCAAGCGCGCGTTGTGCGCGGGCTTGCAGGGCGTCTATCTGGACTGGCGTGGCGCTGTCAGGCACCACCACCAGGATTTGCGCGAGGTTGATTTCCTGGGCCGATGTATCCGTCGAGTTTTGTTGCTCGCGCACGTATTGATCGACATCCTGGTCACTTATCCGCACGCGCGCGTCCACGTCTCGCTCGCGCAAGCGGGTGATCAGGATCTGCTCCTGCAACTGGCGTCGGAACTGGGCCACAGACAAGCCATCACGCACCAGCCGCTGGCGCAAACCGGCCAGATCCAACTGGTTTTGCCGCGCCACGGCCAGTTCCGCCTCATCAATGGCGGCATCGTCTGCCCGAATGCCGGTTTCACGAGCCGACTGCAATTGCGCTTTTCGGTTGATCAGACTCTCCAGCACATCACGCGCCAGCGCCTGGGTGTTGGCGGGCGGGCGGCCCTGCTGGTTCAGTTGCTGAATGACCCGCTGCAACTCCTGGCCCACCTCGTTGTTGGTGATAGGCTCGGAATTGACCACCGCCACGATGTAGTCAGCCTGGCGCTGCACCGCGGGCGGTGTGGACAGCGGATTGGAAGAAAACCGCAAGCCCTGGGCTTGGGCGGTGAAAGCTGCAAACAGGGCCAATGACAAGGCCGCAAATCGATAGGTCATGGTGGAGATCAATCGTAATTACTGAATCGGCTGGGGGAGCTGCTCTGCACCCCCAGAGTCTGGTAGCCGGGAATATTGTTCTTGAGAGACTTCAGGGGACTCACTCCCAAGCGGGTGAAACCGACGAACTCCAGCTGGAACATCACGCGCTGGGTGGCGGAGGAGGTGCTGGTCTGCAGCCGCTCCAGTACCACACGCCCCAGCCAGCAGCCTGCATCGTACTCAAAGCCGAGCACCGCGCCCACCAGTTTGCGCTCGGCCATGCTGTAGTTCATGCGACCCACACTGTACCAGCGCCCTGTGCAGCTGCCAGGGCCCACACCCTGAACGGGTTCCTGCGCCGTGCGCCGGTCATTCAACAAGTTTTGCAAAGGCCATTGCCAGCCCAGGTCCAGCTGTTCGCTCAAGTCCCGCTGATAGCGGTAGGCTGCGCTGACGGTGCGGTAGAGACCGGGGTTGTAGGTGGCCCCCACGGTCGAGCGTACGGACTCACTGGTCTTGGGGTTGAACTGCACCGTGGTGTCAAACGACCACTTGGGATCCCAATTCAGGGAGGTGCCCAAGAGCAAGTCGCTGAGGCGATCTGCCACGGGGCTGGCCCCGGGCAGGGTGACGTTCTGGTCCTTGAACCGCAGGCGCTGGGCTATGCCAAACCGCGCGGTCTCAGCCCCCGTGGCGGGGTCCAGCAAGCGCGTGGTCAGCCCGAGGGTGAGCAGGTGGCTGTCGGAAATCCGGTCATTGCCGACAAACGCGTTTTCGGACCATAACGTCGCAAAGTTGAAGTCATTGGCGCCCGAGTCGTAGTTGGGCAGCGACTGCTGATCCCGGTACGGGGTATTGACATAAAACGCCCGGGGTTCCAGCGTCTGGCGAAAGGCTCGGCCCAGGTAGCTGGCGTCACGCTCAAACACCAGGCCACTGTCCAGACTGAAAGTGGGCAACACACGGCTGGCCGTAGTCACACCGCTGGCCAGCGGCGCATCAAACTGGTAACTGGTGGCGTGCAACTGCAACTTGGGGGTAATGAAGCCCGCCGGAGAAATCCAGGGCTGGCTCACCTGCATTCTGGAGAAAGCGCGCTGGGCATTGGGCTGCAGGGTGCGCGTGCGGTCGGACTGAAAGCGGGTGTAGTCCGCCTCGACCGTGACGTCAAACCCCTTGATATCCTGGCGCGCATAACGCGTCACCAGTTGCGGCAAGCGGTCATAGGGTGGAACGATGGGGGCCGTCACGTCCTGCAGGGTTTGCCACTTGGACGTGCGCACGCTACTGGAGAAATCGCCGTTGTTCCACGACAGTGCGGTGGCGTTGGACAACAGGCGCTGGGTCAACGTCGCTGAGCTGCCGGTGAAGTCGCGCCAGTAGTTGTCATCACTGACCCGGTTCAGGTTCAGGCTCAGGGCCGCTCCGTTGTCGGTCAGGCTTCGGGTCAGGCTGTTGTCCAGCAGACCCTGGTGCGCCAACTCCAGACCCCACCGGCTGCTGTCACGCAGCGCGTCCACCGGCATGACATCCAGGCGCAACTGGCCGGAGTAGTCGGCCTCCAGGTAACGAAACTGGTTGCCCAGGTTCAGGCCCCGCTTGCTCATGACGGTGGGCGTGAACGTGGCGTCCCGGTTGGGTGCGATGTCCCAGTAATAGGGCACCCCTACCTCAAACCCATTGACCGTGTCCAACCCCAGGGTGGGTGGCAGGAAACCCGACTTGCGCTGGTCGCTCAAGGGAAAACTCAAATACGGAATGGGCAACAGCGGCACACCCTTGAAGCTCAACAAGGCGCCCTCGGCCGTGCCCACGTTACCTTCGGTATCCAGTCTGAGCGTGGCCGCGCGCAAGATCCAGTCGGGCATCCAGTCAGGGCCGGGAAGGCGCTGGCAGGTGGTGTAGGTGGCGTTGTGAATGACCGCCCTTTTGTCGTCGATGAAGTCAACCCGGTCGGCCTCGCCATGGGCCTTGTTCTTGAGAAAACGGTAGCGCGTCTCGTTGAAAAACCCTTCAAAGGCGTCCACCTTGAGCTCCAGCAAAGAGCCCTCGTACACATTGCCCGCGCGGTTGATCAGCACTTGGCCCCGGGCCCGGGCCAGGTCGGTGGACTGGTCGTACTCCAGCCGGTCGGCCTTGATCACCATGTCACCCCGGCGCAGCACCACACTGCCTTCCACCACCGTCTCCCGGTCCGGGCGGCCGAACAGACGGTCTCCGGTCACAAAGGTCGGCAAGGCGCTGCGCGACGCCTCGGGAATCTTTTCCTGCAAGAGCGGGCTGCTTTTGAGCTGCGCAGGGGCATCATCCGGCGGGCTTGGAGGCAACACCTGTGCGCTGGCAGTCGCTCCCCCCTGCAAAACAGCCCAGGCGACCAGCGCCACCGGGCTCTTGAGCCATCGGATCAGGGGCGCCCCGGGATTCAGGTCGTGCATTGAAAAGCGCATCGGGCAGGGGCAGGCTCAAATAAGAGAGAGGGTTGCGGGCGAACCGCCAGGGTTCGGGTTTGTAGAATGGATTATCCATGAGCTACGTCCACGCCCCCCAAACCCCCTCCCTCATCGCGCCAGACTGGTCTGATCCCCAGCGCAAAGCCGATTTCAACACCTGGCTGACACAGCTGGCCCCCCTTCAGGGCCTGGACACATCGTCCGCGCACATCGCCTCGGCCGACGCCAGTTTCCGGCGTTATTTCCGGATCGACTCGACGGCAGGCAGTCGCATCATCATGGATGCGCCGCCTGACAAGGAAGACTGCCGCCCCTTTGCCAAGGTGGCCCAGTTGATGGCGCAGGCCGGGGTGCATGCTCCGGAAGTGCTGGCGTGGGACGAGGCCCGGGGCTTCATGCTGCTCACGGACCTGGGGACTCAGACCATGATGCAGGTGATTCAGCGCGACAACCCCCAGGCCAACCGGGGCCTGTACCTGCAGGCTATTGATGCCCTGATTGCCTGGCAACTGGCCTCGCGGCCTGGTGTCTTGCCGCCCTATGACGAGGCCTTGCTGCACCGCGAGTTACAACTGTTTCCGGACTGGTACCTGACGCGCCACCGCATCGTGGTGATCGACGCCGAGCAGCAGCGCACGCTGGATGACGCCTTCAAATGCATCATTGAGCACAACCTGGCCTGGCCCAGCGTGTATGTGCACCGCGATTTCATGCCCCGCAATTTGATGGTCTCGCCCGAGGGCAGCCGCCATCGCCTGGGCGTGCTGGATTTTCAGGATGCGGTCTATGGCCCCATCACCTACGACATTGCCAGCTTGATGCGCGACGCCTTTTTAAGCTGGGAAGAAGATTTTTGCCTGGACATCACCATCCGCTACTGGGAACAAGCCCGCAAGGCCGGGCTGCCGGTGGGGGACGACTTTGGCGAGTTTTACCGCGGCGTGGAGTGGATGGGCCTGCAGCGCCACCTCAAGGTCGCCGGTATTTTTGCCCGCCTGACCCTGCGCGACGGCAAGCCCCAGTACTTGGCCGACACCCCCCGCTTCATCCTCTACCTGCGCGCCACCTGCGAGCGCTACCGCGAACTCAAGCCCCTGCTGCGCCTGATTGAGCGGGTGGAGGGCATTGAGATCGGCAATGGGTATGCATTTGGCCGGGTTTAAGGCCCATGGCATGCAGGCCCTCCATCCGGGCAAACCGGTGAGGCAGGTCTGAAACCGGCTGGGGCGCGCTGGAGCGCGCGCAATTTCAAGTGCGGTGCAGCCAAACTCTGGCTGGGAGCGCTGGGCTCCCTGAGTGCCCGGCTGGCACAAGCGGGTACCCGGTTTGAAGTTCAGGTGCTGCGCCAGGGGCGCTTGCCGCTTCGCCCTGACGAGGCGTTGGGCCTGGGCCTGAGTGGCGGGCGCAGTGGCTATGTGCGCGAGGTCCTGCTGTGGGTGGACAAGGCGCCGTTGGTGTATGCCCGCAGCGTGACAGATCATGCCCATTCCCTGGGACCCTGGCGGTCGCTGCGGGGCTTGGGCAACCGGCCTTTGGCCGATGTATTGTTTGGCGCGGTCAACGGCATCGTGCGCTCGCCCCTGCAATTTGCCGGGTTGCGGCCCACCAGCCCCTTGCAGCGTCATATTCGGCAAGTGCTGCAAACGACGACCGGCAGGCACAAAGCCCTGCGCAGCATGCCAGCGCGGCGCTCCGTGTTTCACCGTCAAGGTGCGGGCTTGCTGGTAATGGAGGTCTTTGTCGACCCAACCCAGCCCTGGACCTGGCCCGCGTCACGCAGACCCACGGCCCTTGGCGCACCACCCAACAAGTCGTACTTGAAGCCTTTGAGCAATGATTGACCAATATGTGCAGCTGGCTATTTTTCAGGAAACCAGTCTCTGGCCGGCGTATTGATTGCCTTGATATATATAAATTAGTAGCAAAACTTCTCATCCCATGCCCCGCTTCCACTGCCCCACACCCCTTATTTCCGGCGCCTTGCTCGACCTGCCCGCCGGGGCGGCCCGCCATGTACAGGTGCTGCGCCTGCAGCCTGGGGACGCCATCACCTTGTTCAATGGCGGGCCGGGTTGGGAGGGTGAGCTGCCCAGCCTGAGGGGCGAGTTTGACGCCACCGTCACCCGCATGGGGCGCAGCGACGTGCAGGTGCAGGTCGGCGCCCACCACACAGTGGAGCGCGAAGCGGCGCGCACCGTGCATCTGGCCGTGGGCATGCCCGCCAATGACCGCATGGACTGGCTGGTGGAGAAAGCCACCGAGCTGGGCGTGGCCAGCATTCAGCCCCTGATGACCGAGCGCAGCGTGCTCAAACTCGCAAACGAGCGGGCCGACAAAAAAGTGACACACTGGCAAAGCGTGGCTGTGGCGGCCTGCGAGCAGTGCGGCGGCAACCGCGTGCCCCGCATCCACGACGTACTCAGCCTGACGGCCTGGACCCGCGCGCGCGCGGCAGCACTTATCGCGGCCAGCGCCTCGCCAGAGCAATTGCTGCTGCTCTCCTTGCGCCCTGGCACCCAGGCCCTGCGGGATGCCCTGAACCCGGGTCAAGCCATGGGGGCCGTGACCTTTTTATCCGGCCCCGAAGGCGGCCTGAGCGCCAGCGAAGAAGACGCAGCATTGGCCTGCGGTTTTGTGCCGGTCACCCTGGGCCCCCGCGTGCTGCGCTCCGAAACAGCGGCGCTTGCGGCCTTGATGGCGCTGCTGGTGTAAAACCACATTGCCCGGCTACCATGCGGGCATGACACCCCCTTCGCTGGAACCGATCCTGCAGATGGTGCAGGGCCTGGCGCCTCTGCTCCTGTCGCTGCTCCATCTGGGCTGCGCGGTGGGCGTCACCGTGCATGCGCTGCTGAACAAGCCAGATGTGCACAAGGCGCTGGGCTGGATTGCGTTGGCTTGGCTGGCGCCGGTGGGCGGGACGCTGGCGTATGTGGTGCTGGGGGTCAACCGCGTTCAGCGAGCTGGCGTGGCATTGGGGCTCAAGACCGCCTGGCGTGGGGAGCCGGACAGCACCGATGAGCCACCCACCCTTACTGACCCGGGCCTGCCCGAACTCACCAGCATCAGCCACCTCACCCGCCGCGTCACCGGCCAGGCACTGTTGGCTGGCAACACCGTCACGCCCCTTCTCAACGGGGACGAGGCCTACCCGGCCATGCTGTGCGCCATCGATGCTGCCACGCACTCGGTCACGCTGCTGACCTACATCTTTCACCACGATGCCGCTGGAGCCGCATTTTTGGCTGGGCTGGCGCGCGCGCAGGCGCGTGGCGTGCAGGTGCGGGTGCTGATCGACGCCGTAGGCGAGCGTTACCGCCCGGGCGGCATGCTCAAGGCACTGCGCCGTCATGGCATTCCCGCTGCGGCCTTTTTGCCACCCCGGCTGACGCGCCTGCTGATTCAGGCCAACTTGCGCAACCACCGCAAAATCATGGTGGTGGACGGGGCACTGGGCTTTACCGGGGGCATGAACATCAGCGCGGGACACTGGCTGTCAACGACGCCGGCCAAGCCCATTCAGTGCCTGCACTTTGCTGTGCGCGGGCCGGTGGTGGCCGACCTGCAACGGACCTTCGCGATTGACTGGGCCTTCACCACGGGTGAGGCGCTGCATGGCAAACCCTGGTTTACGGCGCTGCCCCCCTGTGGCCCGGTACTGGCACGCGGCGTCTCCGATGGGCCGGATGCTGACATCGATCACATGCGCCTGGTCATGCTGGGCGCCCTGGCCACGGCGCAGCGCCGGGTGCGCATCGTCACGCCTTATTTTTTACCCGACGAGGTGCTGCTGACCACCTTTCAGGTCACCGCCCTGCGGGGTGTGGTGGTCGACATCGTCTTGCCCGCGCGCAGCAATTTGCCGCTGTTGGACTGGGCCATGCGTGCGCAGTTCAGCCGGCTGGTGGAGAGTGGCTGCCGGGTGCACCTCTCGCCCCTGCCGTTTGACCACACCAAGCTGTTTCTGGTGGATGACGCCTGGTCGCTGCTGGGCTCCACCAACTGGGACGCCCGCAGCCTGCGGCTTAATTTCGAATACAACCTGGCGTGCCAAAACGCCGAATTGGTGCAACAACTCGATGGCTTGGTAACTGAGCGCATCCACCGTGCCCACCTGGTGACGACCCAGGAGCTGACCGATCAGCCGCTACTGGGCCGGCTGCGCGACCGGCTGGTCTGCCTGCTTTCACCTTACCTGTAGGCGCGATGTTCAGCGAATGTGCGGCTCGGCCAGCAGTTGCTCCGGCAGCGTGAAATAGGCCGCGGTGGCGCCCCGGTTTCCGCGCGCTTGCGCCAGCTCGTGGCGGGCCACGCTGCGCAAATGCACTTCATCGGGGCCATCCAGCAAGTGCATGGCCCGGCCCCAGGTCCAAAAGTAAGCCAGCGGGGTATCGGGCGAGAGCCCCATGGCGCCAAACACCTGCATGGCCCGGTTCACCACCCGCGTTTGCAGCCGCGCCGCCACCACCTTGATGGCCGACACATCCACCCGGGCCTGCGCCCGCTCGGGCGAGCCCTCGGGCTGGTCCAGCCGCCAGGCGGCACGCAGCACCAGCAGGCGGGCCTGGTCAATCTCCAGGCGCGACTCAGCAATCCACTCCTGCACGTTGGCGAAGTCCGCCAGGTATTTGCCAAAGGCGTGGCGCTCCAGCGTGCGGTCACACATCAAGGAGAGCGCCAGCTCACACTGACCAATGGTGCGCATGCAGTGGTGAATGCGCCCCGGCCCCAGGCGCGCCTGTGCCATGGCAAAGCCCGCGCCCTCTTCGCCCAGCAAGGCGCCAAGCGGCACGCGCACGTCCTTGAACACCATCTCGCAGTGCCCCTCGGGCGAGTGGTGCTGCATGATGGGGATGTTGCGCACCAGCGTCACGCCGGACGTGTCCATCGGCACCAGCAGCATGCTGTGGCGGGCGTGTTTCCCGCTGTCCTCGCCGCCGCTGCGGCACATGACGATCAACAGCTTGCAGTCGGGGTGGGCCGCACCGGTAATGAACCATTTGCGCCCATTGAGCACCCATTGCGCCCCATCCTGGCGCACGCGGGTCTGCAGGTTGGTGGGGTCCGAGGAGGCCACATCGGGCTCGGACATGGCAAATGCGGAGCGGATCTCGCCACCCAGCAAGGGGTGCAGCCACTGCCGGTGTTGCTCGGGCGTGGCAAACAGGTGCAACAGCTCCATGTTGCCGGTGTCCGGCGCGCTGCAGTTGAACACCTCCGAGGCCCAGGGCAGGCGCCCCATGATCTCGGCCAGCGGCGCATAGGCCAGGTTACTCAGCGCCAGCCCGGGCTCATCGTCACGCAGGCCTGGCAAAAAGAGATTCCACAACCCTTCCGAGCGGGCCAGCGCCTTGAGATCGGCCATGAACGGAGGCGGAAACACCCCGTTCGCCACCGACTGATGCCACGCCGCATTGAACGGCAAAACATAGCGATCAAAGAAATCTTCCAGGCGCTGGCGCAATGCCCGCACCTGCGGTGGGTATTCAAAATTCACGGTGTGCTCCCAGGTGTTGACTCAAGCATCATCACAATGCAATAGTCTGCGCGCTTTGCGCTGGTTTGGCTGTCACGCCGGCACCGCATCAGACAAGTCGCGCAGGTGCCAACGGCCTGCCTGGCCAAGGGAAATCCCTAATGGAATTCTGGCACCTATATTGCATAGTCCTCTTTTTTGATTATTTAGTCAGGATTTTCATGAAGCTCAGATTCGCGATTTACTCCGCCATCACCCTCGCCGTGCTGGGTGTTGGCTCCACAGTACAAGCCAAGCCTTTCAAATGGTCCAGCGCCAGCGACATCCCGACGCTGGATATCCATTCGCAAAATAACGCCTTGGGCAATGGCGTGCATGCCGCCATTTTTGACTCGCTGGTGTACTACAACAGCACCACATTCAAGCCAGAGGCCCAGCTGGCCACCAGTTGGCGCGATGTCTCCCCCACTCAGGTGCGTTTTACCCTGCGCTCAGGCGTCAAGTTCAGCGACGGCTCACCCCTCACGGCTGACGACGTGGTCTATTCCCTGACCCGGGCCATGGCCAAGACCTCCAACTACGCGGTCTTCACCCAGGGCATGGACAAGGTCGTCAAGGTCAACGACACCACGGTGGACATCATGATGAAGGGGCCGAACCCGGTGCTGTTGAGCCAGCTGACCGAGCTGCGCATCATGAGCAAGGCTTGGGCCACCAAAAACAACTCGCTGGAGCCCAAGGACATCAAGACCAAGGATGAGTCTTTTTCCCACCGCAACGCCATGGGCTCCGGGCCTTACATGGTCAAGGAATGGCAGCCTGACCAACGGCTGGTGCTGGTCAAGAACCCCAACTACTGGGGCAACAACCCTACCAACGTGACCGAAATCATCTACACACCGATCAAGTCCGAGGCCACCCGTGTCGCCGCACTGCTGTCGGGCGAGCTTGATTTTGTACTGGACCCCAGCCTGCAAGACCTGGGCCGCATGCGCACCAATGCCAACCTCAAGGTGATGGACGGCGCGGAAAACCGTACCATTTTCTTTGGCATGGACCAGTTTCGCGATGAACTTCCCGGCTCTAACATCAAGGGGAAGAACCCCCTGAAAGACCTGCGCGTGCGCAAGGCGCTGTACCAGGCCATCGACATTGAGAGCATCCGCCGCGTGACCATGCGCGGTCTGAGCCAGCCTACAGGCGCTTTGGTTGCCCCACAGGTGAATGGCTGGACCGAGGCCGTCGACAAACGCCACCCCTACGACCAGGAAGCGGCCAAAAAACAACTGGCCGAGGCGGGCTACCCGAGTGGCTTTGAGGTGGACTTTGCCTGCCCCAACAACCGTTACATCAATGACGAGGAAATCTGCCAGGCGGTCACCGCCATGTGGGCCAAGGTGGGCGTCAAGGCCAAGCTGCGCACGCTGCCCCTGGTCACCTATTTCCCCATGATCCAGCGCTCGGAAGCCAGCATTTACATGCTGGGCTGGGGCGTGCCGACCTTTGATGCGCTGTACAGCTTGCAGTCACTCACCCGCACGGTGGGCACGGGTGGCGATGGCAACTACAACGTCGGGCGCTACAGCAACCCGCGCATGGATTACCTGGTCGACCGCGTCAAGGCCGAAACCGACCTGCCGGTGCGCAACCGCATGCTGACTGAGGCGCTGCAACTCCAGAACGACACGGTGGCGAACATTCCCCTGCACAATCAGGTGATTCCGTGGGCCATGAAGAAGAATATCGACGTGGTACACCGTTCAGACAACCGGCTGGACTGGCGCCTGATCAAGGTCAATTGAGCCTGGCAGACGCTTGTTCTGCCAAGGCCGCCTTTTCAGGCCTTAAACTGTCCGATTGCAGCCGTCAGATTGTCTGACGGCTGCGCTCTTTTGCACCCCCAAACCCACCCACTCCATGCTTGCCTTTATTCTGCGTCGCCTGTTTCAATCCATCATCGTGATGGTCACGGTCGCCTTCATCGCATTCATGCTGTTTCAGTATGTGGGTGATCCGGTGGTCTTTCTGTTAGGCCAGGACGCCACCACGGAGCAAATTCAGGAGCTGCGTGCCGGCCTGGGGCTGGACAAGTCGTTCTTTGTGCAATTCATCCACTTTCTGGGCAATGCCGTGCAGGGTGAATTTGGCTTGAGCCTGCGCCAGGGCGCCAAGGTCTCGCGCCTGATTGCCGAGCGCTTTCCAGCCACGCTGGAGCTGGCTTTGGTCGCGGCCCTGATGGCGCTCTTGATTGGTGTGCCCATGGGTGTGTATGCCGCGCTGCGCCGGGGCAGCTTCATGAGCCAGTTGCTCATGACCGTCTCGCTCTTGGGTGTTTCTTTGCCGACCTTTTTGATTGGCATTTTGCTCATCTTGCTGTTTGCCGTGACGCTGGGCTGGTTTCCAAGTTTCGGGCGCGGCGAGGTGGTGCAAATGGGCTGGTGGAGCAGTGGGTTGATGACCGCCAAGGGCTGGCACCACATTGTGTTGCCGGCCATCACCCTGGCAATTTTCCAGCTCACGCTGATCATGAGGCTGGTGCGCGCTGAAATGCTGGAGGTGCTGCGCACCGACTACATCAAGTTTGCACGGGCCCGGGGCCTGAGCAACCGCGCCATCCATTTTGGTCACGCCCTGAAGAACACGCTGGTGCCCGTGATGACCATCACCGGCCTGCAACTCGGCGGCCTGATTGCCTTTGCCATCATCACCGAGACCGTGTTCCAGTGGCCCGGCATGGGCCTGCTGTTCATTCAGGCCGTGACCTTTGCCGACATTCCGGTCATGGCAGCCTACTTGTGCCTGATTTCGCTGATCTTTGTGGTCATCAATCTGGTGGTTGACCTGCTGTACTTTGTGGTCGACCCCCGCCTGCGCGTGGATGGTGCAGCGGGTCACTGACCGCTTGCATTGAATGCCGCCTGTTTTTATCTCAACACATTACAAATCGCCTCATGACCTCTGTTTTCTCCCGAATGTGGCACAGCGACGTTGGCTACAGCTTTCGCACCTCCCCGGTCGCGATGGCTGCCGCGCTGGTCGCCTTGATCTGCATTTTTTGCTCGGTGTTTGCCGGGTTTGTCGCACCACACAACCCGTTTGACCTGATGACACTGGAGCTCAGCGATGCCCGCCTGCCCCCGGCCTGGTCGGCCGAGGGCTCCACCAAGTACCTGCTGGGCACAGACGATCAGGGGCGCGACATCCTGTCGGCCCTGATGTACGGCGCGCGCATTTCGCTCGCGGTCGGCTTTGCTTCGGTGGTGCTTTCGGTCGTCATCGGTGTGGCCCTGGGCCTGCTGGCCGGGTTTTATGGCGGCTGGATTGACTCGGCGCTGATGCGCCTGTGCGATGTGATGCTCTCTTTCCCCGCCATTTTGGTGGCTTTGCTGATTGCCGGTGTGGGCCGGGCGCTGTTCCCCAATGCGCAAGACTCGCTGGCACTCGGGGTACTGATCGTGTCGATTACCCTGACCGGCTGGGTGCAATACGCCCGAACCGTGCGCGGCTCCACGCTGGTGGAGCGCAACAAGGAATACGTGCAGGCCGCCCGCGTCACCGGCGTGGCACCCCTGCGCATCATGCGCCGCCATGTGCTGCCCAACGTCATGGGCCCGGTCATGGTGCTGGCCACCATTCAGGTGGCTACTGCCATCATCACCGAGGCCACCCTGTCGTTTCTGGGCGTGGGCGCTCCGCCCACGTCGCCCTCGTTGGGCACCCTGATTCGCATTGGCAACGATTACCTTTTTTCCGGCGAATGGTGGATCACCGTCTTCCCCGGCCTGATGCTGGTCATCATCGCCCTGAGCGTGAACTTGCTGGGCGACTGGCTGCGCGACGCCACCAACCCGCGCCTGCGCTGAACCCACACCCCCTACCCCATGAGTCTTCTACAAGTTAAAAATCTGATCGTCGAGTTCCCGGGGCGCCACGGCACCCTGCGCGCGCTGGACGATATTTCGTTTGAAATTGCGCCCGGAGAAATCCTGGGCGTGGTGGGTGAGTCCGGCGCGGGCAAGTCCCTGACCGGCGCGGCCATCATCGGCCTGCTGGAGCCACCGGGCCGCATTGGCGGCGGGCAAATCATTCTGGAGGGCGAACGCATCGATGGTTTGCCGTACGAGCGCATGCGCCACATCCGGGGCCGCAAGATTGGCGCCATTTTCCAGGACCCGCTGACCTCGCTCAACCCGCTTTACACCGTGGGCCAGCAGCTCGTGGAGACGATTCAGGCGCACTTGCCCCTGAACGCCAAGCAGGCTAGAGACCGCGCTATTTCGTTGCTGCAAGACACCGGCATCCCGGCGGCTGAACAGCGCATGGAACACTACCCGCACCAGTTCTCGGGCGGCATGCGCCAACGCGTGGTCATTGCCCTGGCCCTGGCCGCCGAGCCCAAGCTGATCGTGGCCGACGAGCCCACCACTGCGCTGGACGTCTCCATCCAGGCCCAGATCATCATGCTGCTCAAAAGCATCTGCAAAAAGCATGGTGCTGCCGTCATGCTCATCACCCACGACATGGGTGTGATCGCCGAAACCTGCGACCGCGTGGCCGTGATGTACGCCGGACGCATTGCCGAGATCGGCCCGGTGCATGAGGTCATCAACCACCCCTCGCACCCCTACACCGAAGGCCTGATGTCCGCTATTCCCGACATCAGCCAGGACCGCGAGCGCCTCAACCAGATTGACGGTGCCATGCCCCGCCTGAACGCCATTCCCAAAGGCTGCGCCTTCAACCCCCGCTGCCCCAAGGTATTTGAGCGCTGCCGCCAGGAGCGCCCCGACCTGATGGACGCCAAAGCCACCCGCGTGGCCTGCTGGCTGGTGGAAGGGAGCCCCGCATGAGTACCCACAACACCCCAGGCACCCCATTGGTGCAAGCCCATGACCTGGCCAAAACCTTTGATGTCTCGCCCCCTTGGCTGAACCGGGTGCTGGAGGGCAAGCCCCGCATGCTCCTGAACGCCGTGGATGGCGTGAGTTTTGAGATCGAAAAAGGTAAAACCCTGGCCCTGGTGGGCGAGTCCGGCTGCGGCAAGAGCACGGTGGCCCGACTGCTGGTGGGCTTGTATGAGCCCACCCGCGGCCACCTGACTTTTGACGGCCAGGACGCGCACGCCATCTTCAAAACCGCGCAAGCCGCGCCCCTGCGCCGGCGCATCCAGATGATTTTTCAGGACCCTTATGCGTCCCTGAACCCGCGCTGGATTGTGGAAGACATCGTGGGCGAGCCGCTCAAGGAGCATGGCCTCATCACCGATGAGGCCGAACTCAAGGTGCGCGTGGGCGAGCTGCTCAAGTCAGTGGGCCTGAGCCCGCTGGACATGGTCAAGTACCCGCACCAGTTCTCGGGCGGCCAGCGCCAGCGCATCTCCATTGC
>JBIIVW010000182.1:0-6694 GCA_044339205.1 Rhodoferax sp.
CCACCAGCGGTGTGGACGGCGTGTACCCGCCGGGCCTGCCCGTGGCCCGGGTGGAAAAAGTGGAGCCCCGGGCGGACTCTGCTTTCGCGCGCATCACCTGCAAGCCCCTGGCCCTGGTCGGGGGCGTGGTCCATGTGATGGTGTTTGAGCCGGCGGCCAACCAGATTGCACCGCGTCCTGAGCCCATTGCAGCCGGTGCGACAGACAAAAAGGGCCGCTCAAAATGATCATGCGACCTGGCCACCAATTGCTGTTGCCTGCCAGCCCTTTCTTTATCTGGGCCAGCCTGGTCATTGCACTGACGCTGAACATGCTCCAAAACATGGGCTTTTGGGGGCGTGCCGCCTGGAGCCCTGACCTGCTGGCCCTGGTGCTGGTTTTCTGGAGCATTCACCAGCCGCAGCGGGTGGGTATTGGCGCGGCGTTTGTCTTTGGTATCTTGCTCGATGTGCACCAAGGCGCCTTGCTCGGGCAACACGCACTGAGCTATACCGTGCTGAGCTTTCTGGCCATTGCCATTCACCGGCGTTTGCTATGGTTCAGTGTGCCCTCACAAGCCCTCCAGGTCTTGCCCCTTTTTGCTGCTTCGCATGCCATTGAGTTGGCCGCACGCATGGTCACAGGTGGCAGCTTTCCCGGTTTTTTGATGTTGCTGGCGCCCCTGATTGAATCCCTGATGTGGCCCGTGGTCAGTGTGCTGCTGTTGCTGCCTCAAAGGCGTACACCCAACCCGGACGCGCATCGGCCGCTATGACGGAGATTCGTGACATCGAGGCAGACCTGTCCCGGTTCAGGATGCGGGCGCTGGTGGCCAGCGTGGTCGTGGTGCTGTGTTTTCTGCTCGTGGCCTCGAGACTGGTGTACCTGCAAGTGGTGAGGCACGACGATCTGAAGGAGCAGGCAGAAAGCAATCGCACCGCCATTATTCCGGTGGTGCCCAACCGGGGCCTGATCCTGGATCGCAACGGCATTGTTCTGGCCACCAACTACTCGGCCTACACGCTGGAGATCACCCGCTCCAAAGTACCTAATCTCGAACAGACGATTGATGAGCTCTCCAAGGTGCTGGACATCACGGCGCGGGATCGCCGGCGCTTCAAAAAACTCCAGGAAGAATCCAAGAGCTTTGACTCCCTGCCCTTGCGAAACCGCCTCACCGACGAAGAAGTCGCCCGCTTTGCGGCCCAGCGCTACCGGTTTCCGGGCGTGGACATCAAGGCCCGGCTGTTTCGCAACTACCCGCATGGGGAAGTCGCCAGCCACGTCATTGGCTACATTGGCCGCATCAACCAGGCCGAAAAAGAGCGGCTCGATGACTCGGAAGACCAGGCCAACTACCGGGGCACGGAACACATTGGCAAGCTGGGTGTGGAGCAAAGTTTTGAGACCCGGCTGCACGGCATCACCGGCGTCGATACCGTGGAAACCTCGGCCGGTGGGCGGGCCACGCGCAAGCTGGCCAGCAAACCCTCCACGCCAGGCGACACGGTGACACTGTCCATCGACATCAAGCTCCAGCACATGATTGAAGAGCTTTTTGGTCAACGCCGTGGGGCCTTGGTGGCCCTCGACCCCAAAACCGGGGAAGTACTGGCCTTTGTAAGCAAGCCCACGTTCGACCCCAACCTGTTTGTCGACGGCATCGACACCGAAAGCTGGAAGGGACTGAATGAATCGCTGGACAAACCGCTGCTCAACCGCGCGCTGCGCGGCACCTACCCGCCCGGCTCGACGTACAAACCCTTCATGGCCCTGGCCGCCTTGGAGACCGGCAAGCGCTCGGCTTCGACGGTGATCAACGACGCCGGTTCCTGGATGTTTGGTGGACACCAGTTCAGAAGTCACGGCGACCATGGCCTGGGCCCGGTGGACATGTACACCAGCATCGTCAAATCCAGCAACGTCTACTACTACTCCCTGGCGAATGAACTGGGGGTGGACGTGATGCATGATTTCATGAAACCACTGGGTTTCGGGCAAATCACCGGTATCGACATTCAGGGCGAGGTACGCGGCTTGCTGCCCAGCACCACCTGGAAGCGCGACTATTACAAAAAACCGGAACAAAAGCGCTGGTACGCGGGTGAGACCATTTCACTGGGCATCGGTCAGGGCTACAACAACTTCACCATGCTGCAACTGGCACAGGCCACGGCCATCCTGGCCAACAATGGCATCAAGCACAAACCGCAATTGGTGATTGCCACCCAGGACGCTACCACCCGACTAACGACACCGCTGGCCGCTGACCCACCGCAAGACCTGGGCTACAAGCCAGAGCATGTGGCCATTGTGCGCAAAGCCATGGTGGGCGTGACTCAGGAGGGCACCGGCACCCGGGTGTTTGCCGGGGCTGGCTACCTCTCGGGCGGCAAGACCGGTACCGCGCAAGCCGTCTCGATAGGTCAAAAAGACCGGTATAACGCCAGCAAGATGGAGGAACACCAGCGTGACCACGCGCTGTACCACGCGTTTGCCCCCGCTGAGGACCCCAGGATCGCTATTGCCGTGATCGTGGAAAACGCGGGCTTTGGCGCAGCCCACGCCGCCCCCATCGTGCGCCGGGTGTTTGACTATTGGTTGATGGGCCAGTACCCCAGCGAGCAAGACATGGCCGCCGTCAAAATCGGGCAAGCCTCAGCCCCCTTGGGTACACCGCGCAAGGTAAGCGACATGCCCTGGCCGCCCGGCGCCCCAGCCACAACGCTGGCCAGTGCCGCCAGCGCACCCAAGCCAGCGGCCCGCGCCTCGGCAGCGCGTTAACGCACGAAGGCGTCATAGCCCGTCTTGAGAATCAGGGCGCTCACCACCAGCATGAAGAACACCCGCACAAAGCCGGTGCCATGCTTGAGCGCCAGACGGGTGCCCAGCAAGCTACCCACCACATTGGCCAGCGCCATGGCCACCACAAAGTGCCACCAGATATGGCCCTTGGAGACAAACAACAGCAGTGCGGCCAGGTTGGTAGCCGTGTTCACCAACTTGGCCGAGGCCGAGGCGCTCAAAAAATCGTAGCCCAGCAAGCGCACGAACAAGAAGACCAGAAAACTGCCGGTGCCCGGCCCAAAAAAGCCATCGTAAAACCCGATCAGTGCCCCCACCGAGGCGGCTACCCACTGCTCAGCCGCGCCAGAGAAACGAGGCGTGTGGCTTCGTCCCAGGTCTTTTTTGGCCACGGTGTAGATCAACACCGCCAGCAAAACCAACGGCAAGAGCTTACGCAAGTAGTCCGGCGACACCACGGTGACCAGCCAGGCTCCGGCAAATGAGGCCACAAAACCGGCCCCTGCGGCGGGCAAGAGGGCTGCCCAGCGCATCTCGACACGGCGGCTGAACTGCCAGGTGGCAAAGGCCGTACCCCAGACCGAGGCGCCCTTGTTGGTCCCAAACAAAGTAGCAGGGTGGGCGGTGGGGAAGGTGGCAAACAGGGCAGGCACAAGAATCAAACCGCCGCCGCCCACAATCGAATCCACAAAACCGGCCAGCAGCGAGGCCAGCGAAACAATCAACAATTCCATGCCGGCATTGTCCCATCAGGCTAAGCCACCGCGAGTTACGGTAGAAACGAACATTACCCCCTGTCACCGAGCAAATCTGAACGTGCGGAATTGCCGCATACGGCTCCTGCCTGCGTTATGTGACTCATGGAAGCGCTTTTCATTTACATTTTTCTGCGGCTGGCGGTGGCGTCAACTCCAGCGCCTAGCCACAATCCAGGGCCACCACCCGCTGCGCGCCCGCAATCGTTTCGGGACGGTGGGCGACGATGATGCGGGTGAGCGGCATGTTGGCCAGTGCTTCGGTGACGCGACGCTCGTTGGCAATGTCCAAGTGGCTAGTGGCTTCGTCCAGCGCCAACACCTTCGGGTTCTTGTACAAGGCACGAGCCAGCAACACGCGCTGCTTTTGACCGCCGCTCAGGGATGAGCCCATGTCGCCCACCAGAGTTTGGTAACCCATGGGCATCTTGGCAATGTCGTCATGCACCGCCGCCAGAGCCGCGCAGCCATGCACGCGGGCAAGGTCTATGCGCAGATCAAAGAAACTGATGTTGTCGGCAATACTGCCCGCCAGCAGCACGTCTTCTTGCATCACCGTGCCAATGACGCTGCGGTAGTTTTGCAAGCCCAGGTGCTTCACCGGTACACCTCCGTACAACACCTCGCCCTCTTGCGGGTGCAACAATCCCAACAGAACTTTCAGCAGGGTGGTTTTGCCACATCCGCTTGGCCCCACCAACGCCACACTTTCACCAGCGGGTAACACCAAATTCATGTCTTTCAACACCCAAGGCTCGCCCTCACCATAGCGAAAGCTCACATTGCGCAGCTCGATGCCAGGCTGCAAATGGGCCAAGTCATTTGGCGGCAGGTTGTCCACTTCTGGTTCGGCCAACACAATGTCAGCCAGCCGTTCAGAGTGCAGGCTGAGCATCTTGATTTCAACCGCGTAGTTGATCAGCGCCGAAACCCGCCCAGTGAACTGCCCCTTGTAGGCAATGTAGGCAAACAACATACCGATGGTGAAGGGCGACGCCATAGCCGCCGCCGCACCGCTCACACCCGACTGCATCACCAGCCCCGCTCCCAGCCAAAACACCAGTAAGTTTTCAGCACCAAACACAAATGTGTTGGCCACCGAAAAGCCAATGTTCATCTTGGCGGTGCGCACGTCGCGGTTTTGTACTTCGACCAACAGGTTTTGCCAGCGCGCGCGGCGCTCTTGCTCGCGGCCAAAGAGTTTGAGCGGCGTGATAGCACGCAGGGTTTCCAGAAAGTGGGTGTTTTCGCGGGCGGAAACCACCAGTCGCTCGGATGCAGCCTCGCGAAAGGGCTTGTAAGACACCCATCGCAACAGCCCATAAATGACCGTCGCCCCCACAGTCACCGCCGCCAGCCTGGGTGAGTACAGAAGCATCATGCCCAGCGCAGCCATGCCCATGATGCCGTCCAACACGGCCTCAATCACACTGGTAGTCAGGGTCTTTTGGATAGCGCCCACGGCACCAAACCGGCTGACCACATCACCCAAATGGCGCTTTTCGAAAAAATCCACCGGCAATTTGATCAAATGGGCAAACACATTGCCCGCCCATTGCAGGCTCAGGGATTGGCCCAAGACCATCACCATCCAACTGCGTGCCAGGCTGATGGCGGTTTGAATGACCAACAACAAACCAAATCCGACGATGAGGACTTGCAGCAAGTCCATGTCATGCGTGGCAATGGCGTCGTCCACCACCAGTTGGTTGAGGAGCGGAGACGCCAGTGCAAACACCTCCAGCACCCCCGCGACGGCAAAAATTTGGAACAACGAGCGCTTTAAGCCGAGAACCTTGCCCGTCAGCGCCGACAAGGCCACCCGCTTGCGTTCATCGGCGGGTTTGAAATCCGCGTTGGGCGTCAACTCCAGGGCCACGCCAGTGAAGTGGCTTGACACCTCGGCCAAGGGCAGCTTTCGCTCCCCCACAGCGGGGTCCAGGATGGTGACGTGGCCCCGCACGACCTTCTTCAACACTACAAAGTGGTTCAGGTCCCAGTGCAAGATGCAGGGGAGTTGCAATTGCCCAAGCTCATCCAGCTCCAGGCGCAGAGGGCGACTGTTGAAGTTGAGTTGGCTGGAGTGGGTGATGAGCTGCTGAAGCGTCGCGCCCTTTAAAGAGACGGCAAAACGGCGGCGGACTTCGGCCAAGTCAAGATGCAAGCGGTGGGCATTGGCGACCATGACCAGACAGGCCAGGGCGCATTCGCTGGATTCGGACTGGAGGACGGGGGTCACTGGAGAGTTCGGTGACGAAACCACTGAAAACGAGACGTATCGAACGCAGCTTTCATTCTTGTTCACCCCCCTGTCGGTACTCTGTCATCGGAATCGGATAGGCCCGGACCAACGCGCCAATCGTCAACATACCCAAGATGAGAACGATCCAAGGCTTCTGCAATAGCACGGCAGCCAAGCACAGCATTGCAAGTGAGGTGCCCATCAACTGGAGCATCCTCCGCACAGGTAGTTCACCAAGCATATATGCTGCGCACGCGAGAACTGTCATCAACGACGAGGCACCGCAGAGAAAGTTAACCCATCGCGACGGACTTTCAAACGAAATGATGCCTAACGAGCCACCAACAATAAAAATGAACGCAACTCCAGTCTTAGAAATCGAAGCGGCCCAATCGGGAAATGAAAATTGCAGAAAATGGTCCACCAAAAATATCCCATGCAGTCCCAACCCCACTAATGCGGGAATGATCGGAAATTGCAACTCTATTAGTCCAATGACGAACAAGGCATCGAACGCGAACGGCAGCATAAGCACTGAGGCGTTTTGTACACTTTGACTCCTGCGCCAGAAGAGCGGTAGCATGGGACCCAGCAAGGATGCAGCAACACTGACGCTTAATGCTTCGAAGAGAATGGTCACTCTTTAAACCTGTAGGCTCTTAACAAGGCCGAGAATAAAACAGCCTCCAATGATAAGCAGCCAAACCAGGCGGTGATCGCTAAACCAGCTTAAGGGAGTCCGCAATTCACCCCTACCAGTTCGGTTCTCATCAAAATGATGACTGCACTGTTCGAGGAATTTCTCCAGATATGGTCTTCCGACTAGCCGCACCATCCAACTAGGGTAGTGACCGATAAAACACGGGAGCAAGAACAGACAGGTGGGAACAACAAGTACCATGCCGAACAACGA
>JBIIVW010000183.1:0-6647 GCA_044339205.1 Rhodoferax sp.
GCTTTCTCGTGCTGGGCCTTCATCAAGATAATGCCGCCACGCGGACCGCGCAAGCTCTTGTGGGTGGTCGATGTCACCACGTCAGCATGGGGCACCGGGTTGGGGTAGACGCCCGCGGCGATGAGGCCGGAGTAATGGGCCATATCTACCAAAAAGATAGCGCCGACGTCTTTGGCTACCTTAGCAAAGCGTTCAAAGTCAATGCGAAGGCTGTAGGCAGAGGCACCGGCAATGATGAGTTTGGGTTTGCACTCATGGGCCTTGCGCTCCATGGCGTCATAGTCAATTTCTTCCTTTTCATTCAGGCCGTAGCTCACGGCATTGAACCACTTTCCGCTCATATTAAGTGCCATGCCGTGCGTTAGATGGCCGCCCTCAGCCAAGCTCATGCCCAACATGGTGTCGCCGGGCTTTAGGAAAGCGAGAAATACTGCTTCATTGGCCGACGCCCCGCAATGCGGCTGCACGTTGGCGGCATCTGCACCAAAAATTTGTTTGACGCGGTCAATGGCCAGTTGCTCGGCCACGTCCACAAACTCGCAGCCACCGTAGTAGCGTTTGCCCGGGTAGCCTTCTGCGTATTTGTTGGTCAGTTGGGTTCCTTGTGCAGCCATGACGGCCGGTGAGGCGTAGTTTTCGCTGGCGATCAGTTCAATGTGGTGTTCCTGGCGGGCGTTTTCAGCCTGGATAGCAGCAAACAGCTCAGGGTCGGTTTGTTCAATCAGAATATTGCGGTCAAACATGGCAGTCCTTAAAGACAATCGGCCTGTGAGTCATTTGGCTGACTCCAGGGCTGCCCAGGCGAACGGCTAAACACACGCGCCATTTTGGCTTGTGCGGTACGCTCCCCCGTGGTGGTCCCACTTCAGCGCTGTCTGCCTGTGAGGGCAGCGCGCCTATCGCCAGTTGCGTACGGATTGAGTTTAACTTAACGGACTCGCCAAACGGATCGCGTCCGCACTGACCGGTGTCAATAACCGGTCAGTGCGGCCACTTTTTCAGGGCTTTCGTCCATCAGGGGTTGAACGGGTGGGCGGATGATGATGGGTGCAGGCGGGGTCATCGGCACAGCACGTCCATTGGCCACCATTTGCAGACGCGAATGCTCGGCCATGACCTTTGCAGCGTAGCCGCCATCGTCTTCAATGTTGGCGGCTCCCACGTAATACTTGAGACCGCCCTCCATGGAGCCTGCGCGCGCGATGCATTCCTGAAGCACCTTGACCCCAACCCGCATATTGGATACCGGATCGAACGCGGCGAGCTTACCGCCGAAGCTGGCGTATTTGTCGCTGTGGATGGCCGTCATGACCTGCATCAGTCCCTGCGCCCCCACCGGGCTCTGGGCAAAGGGATTGAATCCGGATTCAATCGCCATGACCGCCAGTATCAAGGTGGGGTCCAGCTTGGTGCGCCGACCAATTTCATATGCCTCGGCGACGAGGGCGCTGACCGGCTCTGGTGCTACTTTGTATTTCTTGCTCAGCCAGAAAGCGACTGCGGCCTGCTGTTTGGGCAACTCGTGGGGGTTGCTGGCGGTTGCCCGGGCAATGGCATCGATTTCATTGGCTATGCCAGAGACTTCGATCTGACGGGCCTGTAACCAGCCCATCAACTTGGTTTCGCCGATCTGACGCAGTTCGGGTTGGGTTGTCAATGAAATGACAACAAAGGCCACAGCGAGGCCTAACAAGGCAAGACTGCTGTGTGTGATTGCAAAGAATCCCTGGGCGGTACTGGATGCGAAAGTTCGCAAACCCTGGGTAAATTTTTGAGACGCGTTCATAGCTCTTCCTTCGTTCGCGCAGGTCACGCTGTTGAATTGCAGGCAATTTAACAACTGAGACCCTCGTTTGGGTTGGTACGCTATCAATATCCTGCGGTTTTTATTACGCGGTGTGCAGAGATTTGAATATGCCGGGATCGGCAGCGGATACGGGTTATCCCTTGGCCTTGGCCGGGATGGGCGAATTCTAGGGGGACTGGATATAACGAGTCAACCATAAGGAATTGATTTAATATGCCTAGCTTGTCAAAAATGGCAGCTTCAACCTGAGTGGTGGCTTGCAATGTTGCGAAATGGCAACGCTCGACTCAAGTAGATCTTGACGTATTGCTTGATTTCCCGGATTGCTCAATCACCTTGTGAAACAGGTTTATGACGCATGAGCAGCAGATTCAGAGACTTTTTGCCGAAGCGGGAAATAGCAGCGAAAATAGCGGTTCTGCCCCGTTTGTAATCTGGCGGGTGTTTTCCTTTTTGCGTGTGCAATTCATGTTCCCTTTTTCTGCCCTTAATAAATCTGCCCCGGCGCCCGAAGTGACGCAAACCCCCGCCAAAACACCAGAAGTCCATCCACTGGATGGATTGACGGGTGGTGCGTTTTCGGCTCAAACCTCCAGCGATCGCACCGCACGCATTCGCGAATGGCTCGCAAGCTCGCCCAGCGCGGAGCAAATGCAGGCTGTGTTCAAGGAACTCAGTGGCAAGGATAAAGGGGCCGCCAAGTTGCTGCGTGAAAAACTCGACGAAATCAAGCGCAGCAAGACCCAGGAGTCGATCGCTCAAGAGTGGGCTGACAAGGCGCAGGTACTGCTGGGCGTGGCCAAACTCAACATCGCCGATGCGCTGGCGTGGCAGCGCGATGCTGCGAAGGCGGGCGCGCCCTTGAGCAAGGAGCCCCTTGCTACCCTCAAAGGACAGTTGGGTGACCGCGTCAAAGTCATTGAAGACCTCCAGCACCGGGTGCAAGTTCAGCGGGAAGCCGCTGTTTTATTGGCTCAGCGTATTGAGGTTCTGTCCACAAAGCCCTGGCGCGATGCCCAAGCTGTCATGGACGGCCTGCAAGCCGATGTGGATCATTGGCAATCCCAAGCCAGCGCCTTGTTGAATGATGCCAATTGGGCCAGCGTGGATGCCAAGTTCCCACCCCTGCTTGACGCATCCAAAGCGCAGCTGTTGGTGGTTTGGTCCGCTTTCAGGGCTGCTTTGGCCCAAGCAGTTGCCGCAGCCGAAGATGCGGCTGCCCCCTTGCCTCCAGTGCCTGTGTGGGCAGATGAGTTGCGGGTGCTGCGCGGCATCCCCCTGGAGGTGGCGGTTAAGCCACAACGGCAAAAAATTGATCCTGAAATCAAGGCACAAGCCACATCGGCTGTTCGTGATGCCTTGACCAAAGTAGAGCAGGAAGTGGCAGAAGGTCATGGAAAAGCCAGTGCGGGTGCCGCAGCGGCTCTGCGCAATGCGCTCAAAGAATTTGGCAAAATCATCGACGACAAGCTGGAGAACCAGGCCCACGCAGCTTTGGCCGCGGCAGGGGAGCTTGAGGGCTGGCAGCGCTGGCGTGCCGACCAGTTGCGCGAAGAATTGGTCGCCAAGGCAGAGGGGCTGCTCAAGCGCCCGGATGGTCAGGCGATGGGTGGCCGCAAGATGCAGGAAAATCTGCGTACCTTACGCGATCAATGGAAGCAAACCGATCAAGGTGGAGTGCCCAACCATGCTCTGTGGAAGCGCTTTGACGAGGCTTGCAACGAAGCCCATAAAGTGGTCGAGGTCTGGTTGGAGAAGGTCAAGGCCGAGTCGGCAGAGCACCGCGCCCAGCGTCTTGCGCTGATTGAAGAGGTCAACGCCTGGGCTGAGGCCAACCGCTCCGCTCTTGACGACGACTGGAAGGGTTTCAACCGAATCCTGCATCAGTTTGGAGACCGTTGGCGCGATGGCGGCCATGTGGGTGAAAAAGCGTTTGCTGAATTGCAGCCGCTCTGGAAAGCAGCCATCAGCAACGCGGCTGCCCCGCTCGAAGCCCTGCAAAAACGCAGCCTGCTAACGCGTCAGGCCATGATTGAAGAGGCCAAGGTGCTCGGCGCCCAGCCTGAGCTTCGCATTGATGCGGTGAAGGCCTTGCAGCAGCGCTGGCAAGCCGAGACCCATGTGGTGCCCATGGATCGCCGCCAGGAGCAAAAGCTTTGGGATGCCTTTCGCAAGCCGATTGACGAAGCCTTCAACCGCAAAACGGCCGAGCGCGAAAAGGCTGATGCCGCATTGGGTGAGCGTGATCGCGTGGTGCTCGATGCGGCCAAAGCGCTCCAGGCGGCCAACGCCTCGGGTGATGCGCAAGCGATTCGCAGCGCCATGTCTGCGCTGGACGCTGCATTGCGCGGTCAGGCACAAGCCAAGGCCGCCGTGCAGGCTGCAGTAGAGGTTTCTGCATCAAATGCGGCTGCAGCCGGCTTTTCATCTGCTCCTGATGCTACTGAAAACGAAGTTTCAGACAGTGAAGAGGCCTCAGTGGAGGCCGAGGCTCCGAGCGACGCGGGCGATGCGACGCAAACCGTGGAGCCTGCGGTTGCCCCCAAGCCAGTCCCCAAGCCTGTGGTGGCGATGCGGGGTGATGACCGTCCTGGCATGAAGAAAGCTGAGCCCGCCGCTCCGATGGGACGCGGCGGCAAGTTCGGTGACCGCAAAGAGGGTGGTCGCGATGCGGGTCATGGTCCACGTGATGCCGGCTTCTCCGCTCGCACTGATGATCGCGGTCCACGCCGTGACAGCCGCGAGGGTGCAGCAGGCGCGTGGCAAGAGGCCCCCCGTTTGGGTGACACCGCATTCCGGGCTCAGCGCGATGCGCTGGAGCAGGCGCAATTCGCGCTGCGCAAGCTCGCAGCCCAGGCCCATGGCGAGGCACTCACGCACCTGTTGGCAGCCTGGGAGTCGCGTGATGCGGCGCTGGTGCCGTCACAACAGGAGTTGGGTAGCCAGGTCACGGCCACTGGCCGCAGTGCCTGGAGCAAGGTCTTGTCTCAAGCCCCTGCGGGTGACGCCAGCACCGCATTGCTGCGCCTGGAAATGGCCGCCGAAGTGCCCACGCCTGCCGAGCATTTGAGCGCGCGCCGGATGTTGCAGCTGCAACTGCTGACCAAACGCAATGATCCTGCACCCGCTCAGACTTGGGGTCAGGACACCGCTGCGGTGCTGGCGACCCCTTTTGACGCCGGAGTTGCCCGTCGTCTGCAAAACGTGCTGAAAGTCTTGCTCAAGCCATGATCTGATGCGCCGAAAGACGCTCGACGGTGCCTTTAGCCTGGCTTGTTCCGGGTGGGGGCATCGTCAAACGAAGTATTTCGGCGCGCGGCGGGATGGCTGTAGCGTCCCAGTCGCTCAAGGTGATTCTTTTTAGCCCATTCGGCAGATCATGGTCTGCTGGTTGGTGGGTGTGGCCATGGATGAGGGTTGTGGCATTAGCGCTGTGCAGCCAGTCACAGCAGGCCAGAGTGTCCAGGTCGGCGTAACTTGCCACGCTTTGCTTGAGCTGCTCGCTTTTGTTGCGCAGGGTGCGGGCGGTTTCCTGGCGTTGGGCGAGTGGCTGGCTTAAAAAATCTGACTGCCATTGGGGGCTGCGCACCAACCTCCGGAAGTTCATGTAATCGGTGTCAGCCAGGCACAAAGCATCGCCGTGGGACAACAGCCAGCGCTGGTTGGCGAAGTCAAGCACGGTGGGATCGTTCAAAAGCGTCATGCCGCTAGCTTTCGCGAAGGCGGGGCCGAGTAAAAAGTCCCGGTTGCCATGCATGAAATAAACAGGAAGACGCCTGGAGGTATCAAGCAGAACCTGCCCACAGCGTGCCTCAAACCCGGCCGCTGGATCGCGGATAGTTGACTCCGGATCAATCACGTCGTCGCCGACCCAGACCTCGAACAGATCGCCCAGAATAAATACGGCATCGGCCTGGGTTGCTTGCATGAATTCCCGCCAGCACTGGAACGTTGCCGGCTCGCTGGCCTGCAGATGCAGGTCAGAAATAAAGTCAATCTGGCGCCAGTGTGCAGGCGACAGCAGCACCGACCCGAGCGGCGCCCCGCAGACGGGCGACGTCTCAGAATCGGCGTTGTTCATCTCAAAGCGCGACGGCCTTTTCCATGATCACATCCTGCACTGGCACATCATCATGGTGACCACGGCGGGCCGTTTTGACCGCCTTGATCTTGTCGACCACTTCGGTCCCAGAGATAACTTTGCCGAAGACGGCATAGCCCCAACCTTGGGCTGAAATCGCGGTGTGGTTCAGAAATCCGTTATCGGCGACATTGATGAAAAACTGTGCGGTGGCCGAATGGGGGTCGCCGGTGCGGGCCATCGCCACGGTGTAGTTCAGGTTCTTCAGGCCGTTGTTGGCTTCGTTATCAATTGGCTTGTCGCCTTTCTTTTCTTTCATGCCGGGCTCCATGCCGCCGCCCTGGACCATGAAGCCAGGAATGATGCGGTGGAAAATGGTGTTGTTGTAATGGCCCTTGTTCACGTAGCTTAGAAAATTGGCGACAGTCTTTGGGGCTTTCTCCTGGTCCAGTTCCAGAGTGATGACGCCATAGTTGGCAATGTGGAGTTCGACTTGGGGGTTGCTCATGATTTAGTTCACCAGGGTTGCAGAGTTGATAAGAATGGGTGTTTTAGGAACGTCAGAAGGAAAAGGGCCACCCGGTCCTGTAGGCGTAGCCTTGATTTTTTGCACCACGTCCATGCCGCCGACGACTTTGCCAAACACGGTGTAACCGGGCTGCTGGGCGCTAGGGTCCAGAAAGCTGTTGTCTTTGACATTGATGAAAAATTGGGCTGTGGCGGAGTTCGGGTCGTTGGTGCGGGCCATGGCCAGCGTGC
>JBIIVW010000034.1:0-22075 GCA_044339205.1 Rhodoferax sp.
AAACCCACCCACGGCTGCTTGGCCGTCCCTTTGCGCTGGCTCAGGTAGGCGCTGGCGTAGTCCTCAAAGCGCTCAAAGAGTCGCCCGCTGCGGTGGTCCCACAAGGCGGACTGGGGTAGCTCCTTGGGTGCTTCGGCTGTCACCGGCAGGCCGAAATCCCGGTGGGCAACAAAGCGAATCATGTTGGCCAGATTCTGCGCACCGGCAGCCTCCATGTAGCGGGTCAGGGTGGCGTCTTCGGTCAAACGCAGCTTGTCCGAGACACCCTGGTTCGAGCCTGCGCCATAGGCCTTGACCCCGCGTTGGGCCAAGGCCTGAAACGTGCCTGCCATGCGCCCGGCCGGGGCGCCCACCATATGCCTTGCAATGACCAGATCGGCGCCCGCGAGCGCTTTGAGATCGGACTCCCCGGGCAGGGACTGTGGCAGAACCTGAAACTTCAGCCCACTCAAAGCGGGCTCGCGCTGCACGGTTTGCACCGCCAGGACCATCGCTTGCATGGCCTGGTCGCCGGGAATCACCACCACGGTTTGCCCTTGTACCAGCCACGGGCCGAAGGCCAGCAAGGCCACAAACCGGATTGCCGCTGCCGGCGCTTGTCCCAGCCGCTGGCGCCATGTCTGAGTGAGCACGTTGTTCATGGCCTGTCTTAAAAAGAGAGCACCAACTCGGCTGTGGCATTACGCCCTGGCAGGCGGGCAAAGGTGTAGGCCTGGCGGTCCAGCAGGTTGTTGACGGCAAGGTTCACGCGCGTCATCTTGGTCCATTGGTAGCCGGCTTTCAGGTTCACCATGGCAAAACTGTCGTTGCTGCTGGGAACGCCCTGGACCGTATCGGTGTTCTGGGCCGTGATGAAGACCTGGCTGGAATAGCGCGCCTCCAGCGTGCCCGACCAGGGTCCCCGTGCAGCCGTCAGACCGATGTAGGCCAGTGTGCTGGGGACCGTGGTCAGGCGCTTGCCTACGCTGGCCGGGTCTGCGATGTTGTCGATGATTTCAGAGTCAATCCACGACGCATTGGCATTGAGTTCCAGCCAGGGGGCCAGTTTGCTCGACAAGCCCAGCTCCAGGCCTTTGACCTGGGCTTCACCGGCATTGATCCGCTGGGTGAGTGACGGGTCAATTTGTTTGGAATAAATCATGTCCTTGAGCCGCGTGTTGTAGAGGGTGGCTGTCGTTTTCAAGTTCCGGCTCAGTCGCCATTCACCGCCAAGTTCCCAACTGCTGGCACGCTCGGGTTTCAGGCTGGGGTCACTCTGCACCGTGAGAAACCCGGTGGGCGAGATCGACGAGCTCTGCACAATGGTTGAATACAGATCCAGGTTGGAAGGTGAGCGAAACGACTTGCCCACAGAGGCGCGCAGAGTCACGGCCTCCAGTGGCTTGTAGACCCCTGAAATCTTGGGGTTGAACGCCGTGTCACTGCGAGACGCATAGTTTGTCGAACGCACAGGCGCCGTGTTCTGGAAAAAGTCGCCCCGCGTCTCCCAGCGGTCCAGGCGCCCGCCGGCATACACGGTGAGCTTGTCGGTCACCGCGAACTCGTCCTGGGCAAACACCGACACGGTGGTGGAGCGGCCGTCATAGCCGTTGTTCACGCTGGTGCGGGTGTTTGCGTCGCGCCAGTTGCCCAGCGCATAGCTGCGCCGCTCCACTGTGTCCCGGTGCATCGACACGCCGCCCACCACGGTATGCCGCTCGCCGACGGGGAAGCTCAAGGACGCCGTGGCGTCCAGCCCGCCGTTGGGCGAGGCGGTCAGGCTGCCTCGCCCGGCATTCCAGGTGGACGTGGCGCCCACGGTTGGGAAGCTGGATTCGCGCTCAATCCGGGCCAGGTCCAGCTTGAGTTTCAGGTTCTGGCCGACCAGCCCCTCGTAGCCTGCAAAGGTGCGCCGGCTCGCATCGTTGGCTGGTGTAGCACCCAGAAAGTTGCTCTCGGTCAGCGTGACGCGCTGGCCGTTGATCCCCAGGGTGCCGCTGGAAACGGGCGCACCTGTGGCCTGGTTGGTCAGGTAAGTGTTGAAACGCCGGTAGTCGGTGCTCATGTCGGCGTAAGCCAGTCCACCGTAAACGCGGTCAGTGGCGGAGAGGTCGTAGCTGAGCTTGATAAGTGCATGGCTTTGCTTCCAGGGCTGCATGCCCCGGTCGCCCACGATGTAGGCGGGAGCGCCGTCCCGGGTGGTGGTGGCCACAGCCCCGGTCACCGGCGTGCCTGGCGCACCACTGACCGGGGTGCGGGTCGTTTGTTCGCTCACGTAGCCCTTGCGGTCGTTGTGGCTCAGGCCCAGGGTGATGCCCAGGCCGCTGTCGAGCTTGTCCCGAAAGTACACACTGGCGTCGGTGCCCGCCGCGTCGGAGAAGCCTTGTTTCAGGCGCAGGGTCAGCTCCCGCTTGTCGGGCCGCTTGCTGATGACGTTGATCACTCCGCCCATGGCATTGCTGCCATACAGCGACGCAAAGGCACCTGGAACCACCTCAACCCGCTCCACATCGTCCACAAACACGGTCAGCCAGTTGACGCCTTGCGAGTTGCCGTTTTGCAGCGGCTGCAGTCCGTCCAGCAGCACCAGCGTGCGGTTGGTCGTCATCCCCCGAAGCGAAAAAGCACCCTCGCTGGAGTTGCTCTGGCCGTTCTCACCCCGGCCCAGGTAGAGGCTGGGCACCTTGTGCAGTGCGTCACTCACACGAGACACATTTTTGTTCTCAATTTCCTGGCGCGTGATGAGTGAGACCGCCGCAGGTGCGTCGGACACATCAATCGCGGAGCGGGTGGCGGTCACCACCACCGTGTCGAGCGATGGGGTGGGCTTGCTTTGGGCGTGTGCCACAGATGTGAATGCACTGGCAATAGCCAACACCAAGGCGGTGCGCCGCGGGGGCCTGGCAATGGACAGGCTGATAAGAGGATGGGGGAAGGGTGTGACTTTCATGGTGTCTTTCAAAGGAGGAGAGGATGTGTTGGGGCCAACGGGTCCTTCGACTCGCTGGAGTGCAAGGGCAGCTTGGGTTCAAATGCCGAAGGTCATCGGCTTGCAGCTCAATTCGGTATGGCCAGTTCGGCTTTGTAAACACACAACGCCAGGCCTTTTTCAAGGACATCACGAGGCAGGTCTTTGCCAATGAAGACGATCTTGGTGTTGCGGACCTCGCCCTTTTTCCAGACGTTGCCCATCTCGGCGCCCATCAGCATGTGCACGCCCTGAAAAATCACCCGCCGGTGCTCGCCGTGCACATGCAGCACCCCCTTGTAACGCATCATCTGCGCGCCATAGACCTGCACCATGCTGCCCAAAAAGTCCTCAAGCCGCTCCAGGTCCAGGGCGCGGTCTTCGCGGAAGACAAACGAGGTCACGTCGTCGTCATGCTCATGCGACACGTCGTTCAAAAAATCGGGCTCGATCTCTAGAATCGCATTCAGGTTGAAGCCCCGGATGTCCAGCAAGTCTTCCACGGCCGAGACGCCATGGCGGGCCTCGCCTATTTTTGCGCGGGGGTTCATGCGGGCCAAACGCCGGCGCAGCTCAGGTAGGTCTTCAGGTGCGACCAGGTCGGTTTTGGTCAGCAATATGCGGTCCGCAAAGCCCACCTGCTCTTGCGCCTCATGGTGCTCGTCAAGCTGCTGTGGCGCGTGCACGGCATCCACCAGCGTGACGATGGCATCGAGCAAATAGCGCTGGCTGATGTCTTCGTCCACAAAAAAAGTTTGCGCCACGGGGGCAGGGTCGGCCAGGCCGGTGGTCTCGATCACCACGCGGTCAAAGTGCAGCGTGCCCGCCTTCTTTTTGGCAGCCAGTTCACCCAGTATGCGCACCAGGTCGCCCCGCACGGTGCAGCAAATGCAGCCGTTGTTCATCTCGATGATTTGCTCGTCCTGGTCTTGCACCAGCAGCTCGTTGTCAATGCCGGCCTCGCCAAATTCATTTTCAATGACGGCAATGCGGTGCCCATGGGGCTGCTTGAGGATGTAGTTGAGCAGCGTGGTTTTGCCACTGCCCAAAAAGCCGGTGAGGATGGTGACGGGGATGAGGGTGTTGTTCATGTATGACTCCAGATAAATTTTTAATGCAATAAAGTTGAAATAGTTGCAACGTCCAAACGCTTGCTTGGGCCACCGGGGCTCAGCGCCGGGCCCACAAGCCCAATACCGACAACGCCACGATGACGCAAGCGCCGCTGGGCCAGTCCAGCGCACTGGACACGCCCAGCCCTGCTGCGCTGGCAGCCATGAGCCCTGCGGCACACGCCCACCCGCTCCATCCGGCTGCGCGCAGCAAAGCAGGCACGATCAAACCGGCAAACACCAGCCACAGTCCCAAGACCCCTACGGCCATGCTCGCCACCACGGCAAACCAGCCGTAAAAAAGCAGGTCTCGCAGGCCCTGCGAGCGCATTGCACCCGACATCACCCGGCTCCATGCCCACCCACAGGCTGCCAAAGCGGCCATCAAGCCGACCTGTGGCCAGTCGGCCCACAGCACATCGGCAGCAAGCAAGGCCGACAGGTGCTCACGCCCATGCGGGTCTTGGCTGGCACCCAGAACCGCCAGGGCCGCACTCAGCACATACACCAGCCCAATGAGGGCCTCGCGCTGGGCTGCGTGGCGTTGAGCCAGGTGGCGGACCCACCAGGCTGCCAGCAACGCACCTGCACAGGCCGCGGCACGGGTGCTCCAGGGGCCGGGGTGGTCCATGGTGCTACTCCACCACAGGGCTGCTGCGGCAGCAGCCTGGGCTACCGCCAGGTCAATGAACACCACGCCGCGCTGTAGTACCTGCCTCCCCAGCGGGGCCAGGACCACCAGGCCCAGGCCCAGCGCCAGCAGTGGTGCTGCCCACCAGGGCAGCAGCTGCCACCAGAAATTCATCATCAAAACACCTTTTTCGACCTGTATTTATTCAATGGTTTGCTCTGGTTTTAAGATCAATCAACAACTGATCGAACCACTTCTCAAGCGCTCCAGGAGTCAATGGGTCGTCCACCGTGGCTGGCAGCACCAGCAGCGGGCTGCGTCCCTGGAGCTGCTGCACCAGCCATTGGGCTGCGCGGGCATCCTGGTAGCTGGCCACCACTACCGCCGCTGGCGGTTTGGCCCGCAGTGCATCGCGCACGGTGTTCAAGTGGCCCGGGGTCGGTGGCATGCCGGGTTTGGGCTCCAGGTCGGCCACCATCTCCATGCCCAGCCAGTGCCACAGGTAGCCAAAGGTGGTGTGCTGCGCCGCCACTTTGGCGCCGCGTAGGCTGGCACCCTCGCGGCTCCAGCGTTCGATGTGGCGCTGCCATTGCGCATCCCACTGCTGGTGGCGTTGTGCCACCGCAGCCGCTTGTGCGGGCCACACCGCCTGCATGCGTTCCGCCAGGGCCTGGGCAGCTTCGCGCAAGCGACGGGGGTCGGTTTGCACGTGGGGGTTGCCCTCGGGGTGGACGTCGCCCGCGAACGGGTTGATGGTGGCAGGTTGCGGGTCGATGAGGCTCACGTGATCTGCCACGTAAAACATGCCCGGCTGGCCGTCTTGTACCCGTGCGTTGGCCGCCCGCTGCTTGAGCATGGGCAGCCAGCCTGCCTCCAGCGCAGCGCCCGTGCACACCGCCATGTCGGCCGAGCGCAGTTGGGCAATGAGGGCTGGCCGCGCCTCGATGTGGTGCGGGTCTTGCCGGGCGTGGGTGGCCACATGCAGCCGGGCCTCAGGCAGCAGGACGCGCACCAGGGCTGCCCACTCCGGCTCGCAGGTGAACACGGTGGGCACACTGGCGGCTGCACCCGTCGCCCAGGCGCACAGCCCGGCAGCCAGCCAAGCCCGCCAGCGCAACCTGCCCTGTGGCGTCAATGATCGGTCAGAAGCTGTGTGCACCGTGGGCTCCAAAACTCAATACATAGTGCAACTGAACCGATTGTTTGACCGCACCCTCTACCCCTCGGGCCCCCGACTGGCTGGACAGCTGCAGGCGAACCGTCTGGGCGTGGGTGGGTTTGTAGGCCACCATCACCGACTTTTCGCGCAGGCGCGCGTTATGAAAGTGCTCTCCGTGCGGACTGCGGGCCTTCAGCCAGTCCATGCGCAAGCCGGTTTCCCAGGCGGCAGACCACCGCCAGACGCCCATGAGCGACTGGGCTTCGTGTGTATCGCTGCTTTGGGCGTAGCGGTTGATGCCACTGACCCTGGCCCATTCGCCCACCACTTTCAACTGGCGTTCGCGATTGTTGCCATCGGGTGCCCATTTCCAGGCGGCATCCAGCAACACCGTGTTGCGTCCGCTGAAGGCCGCGCCGTGAGCATGTGCATGGTCGTGCGCGTGGTCATGGCCCGCTTCGCCGCCCTCGGACTCTTCCTCGTGCAGCGCAGCCTCGCGGCGGTTGTGCAGCCAGGCCGCGCCGAGCTGCCAGCTTTGAGACTTGCCCCAGTCGTCACCCAGCTTGGCGCTGAGCGTGACCGCACCGGGGGTTCGTGCGCTGGCGGCTTCTTGCACGAGTTGTTTGCCGCTGAAAATTTCCAGCCCCGTGCGCAGGTAGAACGACGTGGGTGCTGTCCAGTTGACCCGCATGCCGTCGTCAAACCAGTGCCCGCCCAAAAAGGCGCGATAGAGCAAGGGGCGTTCGGCAAAGTCGTCTGCATGAGGGTGCTGCTCGTTCAGGTAGCCAATTTGCGACGCAAACCGCCCGGCCCGGACTTGCAGCCCGGCAGGCAGACTGCGGGTCTGGACGTAAGCCTCTTCCAACTCGGCCTCAACTTTGCCATCGTGGGCATGGACGGCCACGGTGAAGCGGGCTTCAAGGGCCTGGCCCAGCGGCCCGGTGGCGCTCACGTCGCTATGCCCCAGTTGCAGGCCTTTCTCGCGTTGGCCCATGGCCAACGCCCGCGAGGTGTGGGCCACATCCAGTACAGCACCAATGCCCCAGGTGTCAGGCTCGCCAGCATGTGCAAGGCCACTGCTGCCCAGCCCCGCCACGGCGAGCGCACAGGCCAGCGGTTTCCATTGAACTGCCGCGCTCATCGTGCAATCCCTGTCCAGGTGATGGACGAAGGCACAAAGCCCAGATTGGTGCGGCTGACGACAGAACCGGTCTGGCTGTTGAGGGTAATCAGCTGCTTGGCCACGGGGTCAGTCACATAAAACTCGTCTTTGGCCTGATTGACCGCGATGGCTGGCCAAGGCGCAGCCGTGGGCATGGTGGGCACCACGCCCGCAACGGCTACGCCAGCCGCCCAGGTTCCGCTTTGGCGTACCGCTGTGCGCAGGCTGCCTTTGTCGTCCAACACGGCAAAACGTGTTCCGCTACGGTCCATGGCATGGGCACGGCGAATAAAGCCTGTATCCCAGCCTGGCAAGTTCAGCGCGGCCGATGTACCCGCTACAGCGTCGATGGCGTAAAAGCGTGTGGTCACCGGCGGCGCAGCCGTGGTGCCTTCAGTTGCAACACCAATGAACTGGCCCGCCAGTTTGGGGTGTCCCACCACGGTGCTCACCCTCAAGGAGGTAGCCACTTTTCTGTCCGCAACTGCTGTGGCGGTGGTGTGGGTGACGACCATCACGCCATCCATGCACCCCACGACGGTGTGGCTGCCACTGCTGAACGAACCGTGCATACCGTCGCAACGGGTATCCAGGCGACGATCGAACGTGTAGCCGCTGCCGTTGCGCTGGTACAGATCAAGATGCGTGGGCAGGGTGTTGGCGGCATCTGCTGCCCTAAACACGGTCAGCAACTTGTTGCCCACAGGCTCGGCCAGACCGTGCAGGGCATAGCCCAACTCCAGGGATGCAACCACTTTTTTGCCGCCTATCGAGTCGTCAGTCAACAAGGCTGCCTTTGCGTTCTGAGGGGGCGTGGCCGTGGCGCTGCCATCGAAATACACCGCTGCCTGGACACCAGACTGCAAGTCATAGTGCGAAGGGGCCGTGCCGGTCAGCAGCCAGTCCAATTTGGCTGAGGCTTGCTTGTAGTCGTGCAGGTGATCGGTGTGGTCTTCTTGCCAGATACCGCCGTCGATGAACTGCACTTTGCCGGCTGTGCCCTGGTAGGCCACGGCGTAGCGCCCGCCAGGGCTGGTGTAAAGCGCTGATGGTGCATTGTCCATCGTGAGGGTTGAGGCCACGGCTTTGCTGTCAATGTCGTAAATGCGTACCCCGGCCGCAGCATTTTCGGCAATCGCCAGCCGGCCTGCTGTGTCGATTACGGTGTCGGTATGGGCATGGTCGTCGTCACCACCGCCGCCTCCGCAGGCGCTCACCAATGCGGCGGCAGCCAGAGCGAACAGGCTCCGGCGGTGCGAAAAAATGGGGATGGTTTTCATAAATGCTCCTGAGTGAAAAAATAAAAATTAGCGCCCGTTTGGGGGCGAATCAAGCACCAGCACCAAGCGGGTCAGTCCGCTTCCGCTGATTCGAGGTGAGCGGTGGACGATGCCTCCGTCATGTGGCTGGCCGGGCCAGCCACAGCCTTTGAACATCGCCACATCGCCAGTCGTCATCGCCTGCGCATGCGCATGCGCATGCAGCGTGTCGTCGTCAGGACGGGCCAGCACCTGGTGAGCCCATTTGGACAACACCCATTGCGTGGCAGGGCCGCGGTAGGTGCAGATCAGACGCAGCGGCACACAGTCGCGGTGCCAGCGGCTGCAGGCGTTGTGGTTGACCAAATCGAGCCGCAACCGCACGGTGTTGCTGCCTGTCAGTTTGGCAAATACAGCCACGTGAGCAGCCACATCCGCGACGAACTCATCGCGAGCGGGGTGGTGTGGCGTGTTGCAGGCATCGCAGATGGCGTGCACCGCGTCCCAAGCCTGATGCGGTTCGAGCGTCAGCCGGGCAGTGGGTAAAGCGTCGGCTGGCAGTGCGTTCAACCAGTCGGTACCCGCCCAGCCGGGGCGTTGCCACAACGCCAGCTCGGTGCCGTGCTGTCCAATGGTGTGCAGTGTTTGTGCGCTTATCCCCACTCGAACAGCTGTTGGAGTTGATCCAGCAACAAGCAGCAACGTTGTAGCGGGGCGTGTGGCCATGTCAGCGTCTTGCACAAGCCACCACCCATGTTGCATCGGCCTCAATGGCGTCGCAGGCATCGATCAACTGGCCGTTGACTTTTCCGGCCAGTGTGGCTTTGGCCAGTCCTGCACCGATGGATTCAGCGACACGGTAGGGCGTGATGTCTGACGGGTAGGTGCGCACCGACCCGTCAGGCAGGGTCAGGGTGATGTCGGAGGTTTTTTGACCACCGGGATTGTCTGGAATCATGTTTTTTTCTGGATGCTCAGAGTTGCGTTGGGTTGGGCGCGTCGCCATAGACTTTGTGGGGGTCAAACGTCTTGTGCTCCTCCATGAATTGCAGCGCGCCGCTGTGCAGGTGGACCGCGCGGTAAAAACAACTGCGGTAGCCAACATGACAACTTGCACCGCTGCCCGCTATCTGCACGCGCAGCCACACGGCGTCCTGGTCATCGTCAATGCGCATTTCAATGACTTCCTGGGTCAGGCCGCTGGTCGCCCCTTTGTGCCAAAGCACCTGACGGCTGCGGCTGAAATAGTGCGCTTCACCGGTGGCGAGCGTGCGTTTCAGGGCTTCGTGATTCATGTAGCCCACCATCAGCAATTCACCGGACGCCGCATCGGTGGTGACACAAGTGATCAAACCATCGGCATCGAACTTGGGGGCCAGCACAGAGCCCTCTTCGACCTGTTCAATGCTGGTTCGTTGCGCAAAGGCTCTACTTGTGTCAGGCATGGTGGCTTCCTTGCCGCGCTGTGGCGCGGATGGCGGCCAGCACCTCGTGGCGCGCTTGTGCGTCGGTGCGATAGAGCCCCAGCAGGCGCTGGGTCATGGTGCTGGAGCCCGGTTTGTAGGCGCCGCGCGTGGTCATGCACATGTGCTCGGCTTCAATCACCACAGCCAGCCCGCGGGGTTGCAAGGCGTCATAAATGGTGTCGGCAATCTGGCTGGTGAGCCGCTCCTGGATTTGCAGGCGCTTGGAATATAAGTCCACCACCCGCGCCAGTTTGCTCAGGCCGACCACTCGCTTGCCCGGCAGGTAGGCGATGTGCGCCAGGCCCACGATAGGGACCAAGTGGTGCTCGCAATGCGACTCGAACCGGATGTTGCCCACTAGCACCATGTCGTCGTAGCCAGCGGCTTCCTCGAATGTGGCTGAGAGCACCGCAGTAGGATTTTCTTCGTAGCCCGAAAAAAACTCGCGGTAGGCGCGGGCCACCCGGTTGGGCGTGTCTAACAGGCCCTCTCGGGTCGGGTCGTCGCCAGCCCAGCGCAGCAGGGTGCGCACTGCGGCCTCAACCTCCGCCAGCTCGGGGCGTGGTGTGGCTGCAGCCTGTGGCAGGTCTGTGAGATTCATGTTGCGCTCCACGGCGGGCCGATGCTCATGCGTTCTCCACTTCCTCTGTGCGTTCCCACGACGGAAACGGGTCCGGCAACCCCACCCAGCCCTTCATGCCCTTGCGGGTCTCGGTGAAGTTCAGGTGAGCGGCTTTCCAGGCCTGCTCAATCGCGGGGCGGTCCATGTTTTGCCCGATGAACACCACCTCGTTGAGGCGGTCACCGTAGGGCTCTTTCCAGTTGTGCTGGATGCCCGCACGCTCCGGGCTGCCTGCAGCAGGCCAGCGCTCGCGTGGCACCGCAGCCCACCACTGACCCACGGGCTCGTGGGTGGCCACGTTGCCGGCGCGCGAGTAACTCAGCACCCAGCTGGAGCGGCTGGCCAGCCAGACGTAGCCCTTGGCGCGCAGCAGGCCGGGGAAGGGGGCCTCCATGAAGTCCGAAAAACGCTTGGGGTGCAGCGGGTCCACGCTGCGCAGCACAAAGCTGCTGATGCCATATGCCTCGGTCTCGGGCGTGTGCCTGCCTTCGAGTTCACGCGCCCATCCGGGCATGGCCGCTGCGCGTTCCAGGTTGAATTTGTTTGTGCCCAGAATCTTGTCAAGTGGCACGCGCCCATGGTCTGCATACACGATCTCGGCCACCGGGTTGAGCGCCGTGATGACGGCAGTCACCTCGGCGCGGCGCTTGATGTCCACCAAGTCGATCTTGTTGATGACCACCACGTCGGCAAATTCAATTTGTTCCATGAGCAGGGTCGCCAGGCTGCGGTTGTCGTCCTCGCCCGCGGTTTCACCGCGTTGGGCCAGCAGGTCTTTGCTGCTGTAGTCGTTGAGCAGGTTCAGGGCGTCGACCACGGTCACCATGGTGTCGATGCGGGCCACGTGGTTGAGTGACTCGCCTTCCTCGTCCTCAAAGTCAAAAGTGGAGGCCACCGGCAAGGGCTCGCCAATGCCGGTGGATTCAATCAGCAGATAGTCAAAGCGGCCCTCGGCGGCGAGCTTTCTGACCTCGATCAGCAAGTCCTCACGCAAGGTGCAGCAGATGCAGCCGTTGCTCATCTCCACCATTTTTTCTTCGGTGCGCGACAGCTCGGCGCCGGCGTTGGTGGCGCTCTTGCTGACCAGGGATGCGTCAATATTGACCTCGCTCATGTCGTTGACGATGACGGCCACGCGCAGGCCTTCGCGGTTGGCCAGGATGTGGTTGAGCAGGGTGGTCTTGCCCGCGCCGAGAAAGCCGGACAGCACAGTAACCGGGAGACGTTTATCTTGCATGGTGATGGATGATTTATGAGTAAATTAGCCTTCTGGTCGGCGTTTTATATGGTTTATATTTATTAATTTGATAGCTGGCAAGCTGTCAATTCAGCTTCATCCCGGCAGCAATCTGGCTCACGTTGTGGCGCATCATCTGCAGGTAGGTGGCGCCTGGCTGGCCTGCGCGGGAGAGGGCGTCGGAGTACAGGGCCGCACCCACGGTGACGCCCGCGTCCCGGCTGAGTTGGGCCATCAGGCGGGGGTCACTCATGTTTTCCACAAACACCGCGCGGATTTTTTCGCGCTGGATTTGCCGGATGAGTTGAGCCACTTGTTTGGCGCTGGGTTCGACGTCGGTGTTCACCCCTTGCGGCGCCAAAAACTGGATCTGGTAGCGCGCACCCAGGTAGCCAAAGGCATCGTGTGAGGTGATGACCTTGCGCTGGGCGGGTGTCAAGCCGGCGAACTGGGCTTGGGCCCAGGTGTCCAGCGCCTGCAGTTCTTTGATGTAGGCGTCGGCATTGGTCCGGTAGACGGCGGCACCCGCCGGGTCTACCCGGGTCAGGCCTGCGACGATGTTGCGCACGTAGATCACCACGTTGTGGGGGTCCTGCCAGGCGTGGGGGTCGATGGTCCCGTGCGCATGCCCGCTGTGGCCTTTGTGCTTGTCAGCGCCTGGGGCTGGCGCCGGCGTGAGCCCTTTGAGGCCGGTGGTGGCCACGACCTTGTCGCCCTTGTAGCCGGCGGCCTTGGCCAGCTTGTCGGCCCAAGGCTCAAAGCCCAGGCCGTTGGTGACCAGCAGTTGCGTGCTCAGCAGGGTCTTGGCATCGGTCGGGCGGGGCTCAAAGCTGTGGGCGTCCTGGTCGGGGCCGACCAGGGTGGTCACCGTGACGCGCGGGCCACCGACCACACCCACCAAATCCCCCAGAATGCTGAAGCTGGCGGTCACGGCAACAGGCTCGGCGGCCGGGGCTGCCAAGGGGATGGAGAGGGCGAGCGCAAGGCTGGCCAGAAGAAAACGACGGTTGGTGTGCATGGGTAAACCTTGAGGGCAAAGTGAGAAGAAGAGGGGTGCAAAAGCCTGGCAAGAGCGGCAGCAGGCTCAGGCCACCCGGTGCGAGGTGGTCCACCAGCGCGGCAACCAGCCGCCCGGTGCGAGCAAGAGCGAGCCGACATACAGTGCCCCGGCGCAGCCAATGATGGTGGGGCCGGACGGGGTGTCCAGGTGGTATGACAGCAGCAAGCCGGCCATGCCCGCCAGCGCGGCTTGGGCGCTGGCGTTGAGCAGTTGCGCGGGGAGGGTGTCGTGCCACAGGCGGCTCGATACCGCAGGAATCATCATCAAACCCACCGCCATGAGCGTGCCCAGGGTCTGAAAGCCGGCCACCAGATTCACCACCACCAGCATCAAAAATGCCTGGTGCCAAAACCAGCTTCCCCAGCGGCGAACCGTGCCCCGGCGGGTGCTGCGGTTGGCGTTCAGAAACACGGGATCAAAGCTCTCCAGTACCAGGCCGCGGTACATCAGCGCCAGGGCCAGCAGGCTGACTGTGGCCACACCGGCCACCAGCAACAGGCCGCTCTGGTCCACGCCCAGCGCGCTGCCAAACAGCAGGTGCAGCAAGTCAAGCTGGGTGCCTTGTACCGAAATAAGCGTCACGCCCAGGGCCAGCGCGATCAGGTACAGGGCGGCCAGGCTGGCGTCTTCCTTGAGCGGGGTGAGTCGGCTCACCCAGCCTGCCAGGCCAGCGACCAGCATGCCTGCCAGCACCCCGCCCAGCGCCATGGCCGTGATGGACAGGCCTGCCACCATGTAGCCCAGCGCCACCCCCGGCAAGACCGCGTGGCTCAGGGCGTCGCCCAGCAGGCTCATGCGCCGCAGTGTTAAAAACACCCCCAGTGGCGCGGCGCTCAGGGCCAGCGCCAGGGTAGCCACCAGCGCGCGGCGCATGAAGGCGAATTCGGCAAACGGGCCGATCAGGAGATCCCACAGCAGGGCCGTGCTGGCTGTCATGCGTCCACCTCGCACAGGTCCGCCGTCTCGTCCCAGGCCTCGGCCATGGCGCGGGCCCGCTGCAGGTTGGCGGGCGTGAGCACCTCGGCCGTGGGGCCCCAGGCCACCAGCTCGCGCGCCAGCAGCAGCGTTTGCGGGAAATGCTGATGCGCCTGCGCCTCGTCATGCAGCACGGCAATCACCGTACGCTGTTGTTCGTGCCAAAGCTGCACCAGGCCCAGCAGGCTGGCGGTGGTTTTGGAGTCCACCGCGTTGAAGGGCTCGTCGAGCAAAATTACATCGGCGTTTTGCACCAGCAGGCGGGCAAACATCACCCGCTGCAGCTGGCCGCTGGACAGCGTGCCCAGGCTACGCCGCTCAAAGCCTTGCAGGCCCACGCTGTGCAAGGCGGCAAATACCTCTGCCATGAGTGCCGGGCTGACGCGGCCAAACGCCCCGAGGCTGCCCCAATAGCCCAGCAGTACGCAGTCGCACACATCGATCGGAAAGCTGCGGTCAATCTCGCTGACCTGCGGCAAATAGGCCATGCGCAGCGGCTCGGGCTGCAGGGTCAGCGCGCCCGAGTCGCCGCCCATCCGGGGCAGCAGGCCCACTAGGCGCTTGAGCAAGGTGCTTTTGCCTGATCCGTTGGGCCCCATCACGGCGGTGAGCGAGCCATGGGCAAATTGCCCGCTGATGTGGTGCAGCGCCGGGTGCTGGCGGTAGCTCACGGTCAGGTTGTCCAGCGTGATGACCGGCCGGCGTGTGGCCTGCTGTGTCGTCATAGCGGCGAGGCTTTCAGGGTGGCCCACAGCACCGCCAGCCAGAGCAGCACCAGCGCAGGCAGCACGGCCAGCACCCGCAGCCAGGCGGGCCAGGCCAGCACGCTGCGCCGGGGGGGCTTCGAGGTGGTTGGGGAGGGGGGCATGGGCAAGGGTTCTTTACAAAGAGCGGTGAGCAGGAGATCGAATTGAAGGGATAATGCAACTCGATTGCGTCAGATTCTAATGCAACTTGGTTGCATTAGATGTTGAATTGCAATTGAGTTGCAGTAAATTTCAAATCGCCCACACTGGTTTCCCACCGACGCAGCACGCCATGACCCAGACCCACTCCACACCCATGCCATCTGCCAGCCTGGCCGGGGACGCCATTGATGCCTTGCTGTCGGCCCACGGCCTGCGCCGCACCAGTGCGGCGCGCCGCGTCCTGGGCTTGCTGCTGGCCCACCCCGACACCACGTACACCCACGCCCAGTTGCAAGTGGCGTTGCAAGGAGATGACGCCTTGGCCGATGGCGTGGCGCTGGACCGGGTCACGCTGTACCGGCTGATTGACCGGCTCACGCAAGTGGGCCTGTTGCTGTGCCGGGTGGACAGCCAGCGGGTGCGCCGCTACCAGGCCATGCCGACCAGCGTGCACGCCATTCCCCACTTTGAGTGCCAGAGCTGCCACCGCGACAGCCCGCTGGCCGGAGCCCTGCAGGCCAATGCGCTGGACCTGGAGCGCGCAGCCCAGACCGCCCTGGAGGCCCTCAAAGCGCTGGGCTACCAGGGTTTGAGCCTGGACTTTGCGGTGCGGGGTGTCTGTGTGGATTGCGCCACGGGCACCGCCAGCCTGTCCGCGGACGGGCCAAACCCATGATCCAGACCCGAGCGCTGACCTACCGCTATGCCAGCGGCCCGCACTTGATGTTCCCCGAAGTGGATGTGGCCCAGGGGGCCGTGCTGCTGCTCACCGGTCCGTCTGGCTGCGGCAAGTCCACCTGGCTGGCGCTGGCAGCGGGTTTGGCGACACCGGCCTCAGGCGAGATCACGGTGGCAGGCCAGGCGCTGGGGGGCTTGAGCAATGTGGTCGCCGACGCCTGGCGCGCCAGAGCCATCGGGTTTTTGCCCCAAAAGCTCCACTTGAGCGCGGCACTGAATGTGCAGCAAAACCTGGCGCTGGCCCAGTGGGCTGCTGGCCAGTCTGAAGACCCGGTGCGCATTGACGCTGCCCTGACAGCGCTGGGGGTACAAGACCTGGCCCGGCGCAAACCTTCGCAACTCTCGGGCGGGCAAGCGCAGCGCGTGGCCCTGGCGCGTGCCGTGCTGATGCAGCCGCAAGTGATCTTGGCGGACGAGCCCACCGCCAGCCTGGACGATGCCTCGGCTGCCGCCGCTGTGGGTCTGCTGCTGGAGACCGCCCGCAGGGACGGCGCCACGCTGGTGATTGCCACCCACGACGCCCGGGTGGCCGCACTCATTCCACGGGGAAATAATGGCCAAAGTGGCTTCCAGCCGCTGAATCTATTGCCTCAGCAGCTATGAAAAACAAAGCATGAAGACCCTCACGCTGGCCTGGCGCTACCTGTGGTCACGCCCCCTGGGCGCGGCACTTAACCTGCTGCTGTTGAGCCTGGGGCTGGCCAGCATTGCCTTTTTGGTGCTGGTCGGGCACCAGCTCAACAAAGCCTTTGAGCGCGACCTGGCCGGTATTGACCTGGTGGTGGGCGCCAAGGGCAGCCCCATGCAGCTGATTTTGTCGGGGGTCTTTCACATTGATGTGCCGCCCGGCAACATCCCCCTGCAGGCTGTCAAGGCACTTGAGAAACACCCGATGGTGGCGAGCATCATCCCGATCAGCCTGGGCGACAACTACCAGGGCTTTCGGATTGTGGGCACCTCGCACGCCTACCCAGCGCACTATCAGGCCACGCTGGCGCAGGGCAGCCTGTGGAATGCCCCCATGCAGGTGGTGCTGGGCGCCACGGCCGCGCGCCAGTTGGGCCTTGCGCTGGGCAGCAGCTTTGTAGGCTCCCACGGCTTGGGCGGGGGGGGGCACGCCCATGGCGAGAACCCTTATGTGGTGACCGGCATTCTGGCACCCAGCGGCAGCGTGCTGGACCGCCTGATCCTGACCGACACCGCCTCGGTCTGGAAGGTGCACGAGGACTACACCGCCGTGGATGCCGATGACCGCGCCGTCATGGAAGACGAGCGGGAGCTCACCCTGGCGCTGATGCGTTACAAAACACCTATGGCCGCCGTGAGCCTGCCGCGCTTCGTCAACACAACCACCGAAATGCAGGCCGCCGCCCCGGCGCTTGAGATCACCCGGCTCCTGAGCATGCTGGGCCTTGGTACCGACGTGCTGCGGGCTTTTGCCGGTGTGCTGCTGATGACCGCCGGTTTGAGCGTGTTCATTGCCCTGTGGAGCGCCGTGCGCGAGCGCCGCGCCGACCTGGCGCTGCTGCGCATGCTGGGCGCCCCACCAAGAAAAATTGCGGCGCTGTTGTTGACCGAGGCTTTGTGGCTGGGCGTGCTGGCGTCGGTCTTGGGCGTGGCGGGCGGGCAGGGCATGGCCGCACTCATTGGCTGGATGCTGTCGCTGGACAACTCGCTTCTGATTGGCGGCCTGGTCTGGCCGCCCGAGTTGTGGGTGGTGCCAGCACTGGCCCTGGGTGTGTCGCTGGCGGCAGCGGCACTGCCAGCGCTGGGGGCCTACCGTGTGCGTGTGTTTGAACTTCTTCAATCCAGGTAAATCAGGTTCTTTAACATTCAAGAGGGTAAATTTATGAAAAAACTGCTTCTAGCCGGCGTATCGATTGCCTTATGCGCTACTTTATCAATAGCATCCGAAGTCCATGGGGACAAGGAACGAAAAGAAGACGTGGCCCGCCACCGCGCCATGGCTACAGCCCACGAGGCGGCCGCCAAGTGCCTGGAGTCCGGCAAAAAAGAAGACGTGTGCAACAAAGAATTGCAGGCCGCCTGCAAGGGCTTGGCCATTGGCAAGTTTTGCGGCATGAAGCACGCGCACTAAGATCGATTCCATCTACCTCTGGGGGTGTTCATGAAGTTTGGTTTTATGCAATCGGCGATTTCTGTGGCGGCGCTGTGTGCGGCCCTGGTGCCCTTGGCGGGGCTGGCGCAACTAAGCTCGCCCATTGAAGGCGCTTTGCCCGGTGGCAGCGGCCCCGGCGTGCACAGCCCCAACAGCCCCTTTGCCCCCTTGCCCCAGCGCACCGATGTGTTGCCCTGGTCGGTGCTGACGGATGTGAAGACCCGCATTTTTAAAAACCGGGTGTACCCGGTATTTCCGCCGTCTGTGCTGGCTTTGAAGGACAAGACCCAGCGCATTCAGGGTTTCATGATGCCGCTGGAGCCAGGTGAAAAGCAAAAGCACTTTTTGATCAGCTCGGTGCCTCTGACCTGCTCGTTTTGCACGGCTGGCGGCCCAGAGAGCATGGTGGAGGTCAGGACCAAAACCCCCGTCAAATACACCATGGAACCCGTGGTGGTGGAGGGCCGCCTCTCTGTGCTGACCGATGATGAGTACGGCTTGTATTACCGCATCGTCGACGCAGTCAGCGTGAAGTAGGTAACGCGTGAAAGGGTTGCAACGGCGTCTTCTGGTTGGGTGGGGCCTGTGCCTCGCCTGCACGGTCGGGGCCCAGCCGCGCGTGACGCTGGACATGCCCCAACTGCCTGCCGGAACAGGTGCCGGTGTGCACAGCCCGGACAGCCCGATTGCGCCCCTGGTTGAGCGGCGTGACGTGGTGTCGTGGTCGCTCCTGGGCACGGTGAAGCTGCGCGATGTACGCACCGGCCCGCGGCCCGTCTTCAGTGCCGAGCAACTCGCCTTGCAACAGCGTGCGCAGCGCGTGCAGGGCTTCATGATGCCGCTGGAGCCGGGCGTGAATCAAAAGCACTTCTTGCTCACCTCCGTGCCCCTGACCTGCTCGTTTTGTATTCCCGGCGGGCCCGAGAGCATGGTGGAGGTGTTCACCAAAACACCCGTCAAGTACACCCAGGAACCGGTCGTGGTGGAGGGCCGGTTTGCCGTGCTTACGGATGATCCGCACGGCCTGTACTACCGCATGCTTGACGCGGTGAGCGTCAAGTAAGGCAGATGAGGGTGATCAACAAGCCGTTACTTCAAAGCCAGCGTGCGCTGTGGGCGGTGGCCTTGCTGATGCTGGCCCTGGTGCTCAGCCAGACCCTGGGGCTGTGGCACGGGATTGTTCACGGGCCTGTCACCCTGGCTCACACTGCACACCCTGGTCAAGCCACGCACACGCACACGGTCCACGCCGCGCCTGCCACGCACGCTGGCATGTCGGAGCCCTGGCTGGGGCGCCACGGCGGGCAGGCCGGCTCGGCCGAATGCCGACTGTATGACCAGTGCAGCCATGTGGATGCGCTGGTGCAGGTGCCCGCGCTGGCCCTACCACGGGTTCTCACGTCTTTTGTGTTGTTGGTTCTCGCGGGTCTGGCACGGGCCCGCTGGCATGCGCATTTTCAGGCGCGTGGTCCCCCGCTGGTTCGCTGAATTTCGCTTTTCCCCAGCCGCGCTTCGCCCCCCAGATGGGGGGCGTGTGTCTGCGGCTTGCTCTTGATTCAACGGACCTTTCATGAAAAAAATCTCATTCGCCCTCATCTCGCTGGGCTCACTCGCCGCTGCCCCGGTCATCGCTCAAACCCCTGCCGAGGGCACTTTGGCCCCCGTGACTGTCACCGGCAATCCGCTGGGCAATGTCGACGGCATAGCCCCCGTGGCCCAACTCTCGGGACTGGGCCTGCTGCTGCGCGCTCAATCCACCCTGGGTGAAACGCTGGACGGCACGCCCGGCATCAGCAGCACTTACTTTGGCCCCAACGCCAGCCGCCCGATCATTCGGGGTCTGGACGGTGACCGCATCCGCATCCTGAACAACGGCGGCGCCGTGGTGGACGCGTCCGGCCTGAGCTACGACCATGCCTCCACCAGCGACCCCATCAGCATCGAGCGCATCGAAGTGCTGCGCGGACCCGGTGCCCTGCTGTACGGTGGCAGCGCGGTGGGCGGCGTGGTGAACGTGATTGACAACCGCATTCCCCGTGAGCCTTTGTTTGATGCCCGGGGCGGGGTGGGTGGCAAGGTTGATCTGGGTCTGAGCAGCGGCAACGCAGGCAAGGGCGCCGGGCTGTTGTTGGAGGGGGGGAGCGACCGCTACACCCTGCATGCCGACGTTTTTGATCGCCGCAGCGACGATGTGTCAGTGCCGGTGGAACTGGCCTGCAGCAAGCCGGGTGCGCCTGCAATGGCCAACAAGATCTGCAATTCGGCCAGCCAGAGCCGAGGCGGGGCGGTCGGTGGTTCGGTGTTTTTCAGTCAGGGCTACCTGGGCGCCTCGGTCAGCGACTTCAAGAGCACCTACGGCACGGTGGCTGAGGACGAAGTGACCATCGGCATGAAATCCAGGCGCTACGCGGTGGAAGGCGAGGTGCGTGGCTTGACGGGGTGGGTGCAAAGCGTCAAGGGCCAGTTGGGCCGCACGGTGTATGAGCACACCGAGTTTGAGGGCGCTGAGATTGGTACCGTGTTCAAAAGCAGCGGCACGGATCTGCGCCTGCAAGCGCGTCACGCCAAACTGGGGCCCCTGGACGGTGTGGTGGGCTTGCAAATGGACAGCGGCCGCTTTTCTGCCGACGGCGAAGAGGCCTTTGCGCCCCACAGTCAAACCCGCCAGAACGCACTGTTTGTGCATGAAGAACTGCCTACCACTTGGGGTCGGCTGAGTTTTGGCGCCCGCGTCGAATCGGTCAAGGTCGAGTCCCTGGGCAACCCCACAGCAGACCGGTTCGTAGTAGCCAGCCGCAGCTTTACGCCCGGAAGCTACGCGCTGGGAGCCTTGTGGAACGTGGCACCGAGCTGGCAGGTCAGCAGCAACCTGGCTTATTCGGAGCGGGCGCCCAAAGACTACGAGCTGTTTGCCAACGGCCCGCACCTGGCCACCAACGCCTATGAGCTGGGCAACTCCGAGCTGGCGCTGGAGCAGTCCACCAACCTGGATGTGGGTTTGAACTGGAAGGCCGGCGCCAACCGTTTCGGGGTCAGCGCCTTTGTCAACCGATTCAACAACTACATTGCCCTGAACGCCTCTGGCAGCGTGCAAGACGACTTGCCCGAGTACCTCTATACCCAGACGCAGGCCAGGTTCAAAGGGCTGGAGGCGAGTGGCAATGTGCGTTTGCTGGAGGGTGCCCGCACGGTGGACCTGGAGCTGCGCGGTGACTTGGTGCGCGCCCTCAACACCCAGACCGGCCAGGCCCTGGCCCGCATTGCACCGGCGCGCGTGGGCGCCACGGTGGTGTTGGCCCAAGGCCCATGGAGTGCCCGCGTGGGTGCGAGCCGCGCCTCGGCTCAAACCCATGTGCCTGCAGAGGAGCTGAGCACCGGCGGCTACACGCTGTGGAACGCGTCTCTGGCCTACCGCACCCGAGCGGGTGCGGCCAACCTGCTGTGGTTTGCGCGGCTGGACAACCTGAGTGATGCGCTGGCCTATTCCGCCAGTTCCATCCTGACCCAGACCGCGCCCGGCAAGGCGCCCTTGCCAGGTCGCAGTGTGAAGCTGGGCCTGCAGGTCAGTTTCTAGGCCCCGCGCCGGGCAGGGCTGCGTCACTGCGCGCTGGTACGGCGGGATGGGTGAAAATTGGGTCATGACCCAAGCCACCGATTCCCCGCCCGCCATCACGCTGGCTCAAGCTTTCTGGTACTGGCTCAAGCTGGGTTTCATCAGTTTTGGCGGGCCTGCCGGGCAAATTGCCATCATGCACCACGACCTGGTGGAGCGGCGCCGCTGGATTTCTGAAAAGCGCTTTCTGCACGCCCTGAATTACTGCTTGCTGCTGCCCGGGCCGGAGGCACAGCAGTTGGCCATCTAGATCGGCTGGCTGATGCACCGCACCTGGGGCGGCCTGGTGGCGGGTTGCCTGTTTGTGCTGCCGTCGCTGTTTATCTTGGTGGGTTTGTCTTGGGTTTACCTGGCGTTTGGCGACCTGCCGGCGGTGGCGGCTTGCTTTATGGAATCAAGCCGGCGGTGACGGCGATTGTCTTGTCAGCCGCGCACCGCATTGGCTCGCGGGTGCTCAAGAACCGCTGGTTGTGAGGCATTGCGATTGCCGCGTTTGTTGGTATTGATGTTTTGAACGTGCCGTTTCCGTTGATCGTGTTGTTGGCTGGCGTGGTGGGCTACCTGGGGGGCCGCCTTAAACCAGAAGAATTCGCAGTGGGCGGTGGCCACGGGGGTGGTGGACCAGTTTCAGTGGCTCACGGCGGCACAGATGATCGACGGGCTGGCGCTGGGTGAGACCACGCCAGGGCCGCTCATCATGGTGGTGTCCTTTGTGGGTTTTGTGGGCGGCTGGACCAAGGCGATTTTTGGTGTGGAGTCGCTGTTTTTTCTCTGGTGCGGTGGCGGCCACGGTGGTGATGTGTTTTACTTGTTTACCGTCCTTCCTTTTGGTGCACGAGTTGTGGCCCAGGGGTTTCTCCATGCCTTTTGAGTGGGCGTCGCTGGCCATTGGCGCGGTAGCCACCGTGGCCATCTTCCGGTTCAAGGTCGGGGTGATCCCGGTGATCCCGGTGATTGCGGGCTGTGCCGTGTTGGGCCTGGTCTGGCAGTTGGCCATTCTGGGGCGCTAACATCGCTTTGCCTTTGCGAGTCGTTGCGGCAATGCCTGCAGTCCAGCGCCGTGGATT
>JBIIVW010000184.1:0-6618 GCA_044339205.1 Rhodoferax sp.
GAGAAGATGGATTCTTCGGCACTGACCACATCAACGTGGATGGTGTTCATGCTGTCGTGTCCTTAGATCGTGGATCTGAGTACTTAGATCTTCTTGGCTTTTTCGAACGCTTCGTCGATCGTGCCAACCATATAGAACGCCTGCTCGGGCAGGTGATCACACTCTCCAGCCACAATCATCTTGAAGCCGCGAATGGTCTCAGCCAAGCTGACATACTTGCCAGGCGAGCCGGTAAACACTTCAGCCACGTGGAACGGCTGCGACAGGAAGCGCTGGATCTTGCGAGCACGAGCCACAGCCAACTTGTCTTCAGGTGCCAACTCGTCCATGCCCAGAATCGCAATAATGTCACGCAATTCTTTGTAACGCTGCAGGGTGCCTTGCACCGCACGAGCCGTTTCGTAATGGTCTTGGCCCACCACCAAAGGATCAAGCTGACGGCTGGTGGAATCCAGTGGATCCACCGCTGGGTAGATACCCAGCGAAGCAATGTCACGGCTCAACACTACTGTCGAATCCAAGTGAGCGAATGTGGTTGCAGGCGATGGATCGGTCAAGTCATCCGCAGGAACGTAAACGGCCTGGATGGAGGTGATTGAACCCACTTTGGTCGAAGTGATCCGCTCTTGCAAGCGACCCATTTCTTCTGCCAGCGTAGGCTGATAACCCACAGCGGAAGGCATGCGACCCAGGAGCGCGGACACTTCGGTACCGGCCAATGTGAAGCGGTAAATGTTGTCCACGAAGAACAACACGTCCTTGCCTTCGTCACGGAAGGACTCGGCAATGGTCAGACCAGTCAAAGCGACGCGCAAACGGTTGCCTGGTGGCTCGTTCATCTGACCGTACACCATGGCGACTTTGGACTCTTCGAGGTTCTCAAGGTTCACCACGCCGGAATCGGCCATCTCGTGATAGAAGTCGTTACCTTCACGGGTACGCTCACCCACACCAGCAAACACGGACAAGCCACTATGTGCCTTGGCGATGTTGTTGATGAGTTCCATCATGTTCACGGTCTTGCCCACGCCAGCGCCGCCGAACAGACCCACCTTGCCGCCTTTGGCGAACGGGCAGATCAAGTCAATCACCTTGATACCGGTCTCAAGCAACTCTTGCGAGGGATTGAGTTCGTCATACGACGGCGCTTTGCGGTGGATCGAGGCCGTTTGCGTTGCAGCAACAGGTCCGCGCTCGTCAATTGGCGCGCCCAGCACGTCCATGATGCGACCCAAAGTGGCTTTGCCCACAGGCACCATGATGGTTTGAGCCGTGTTTTGCACGACCATGCCCCGACGCAGACCGTCAGACGAACCCAGCGCAATGGTACGGACAATGCCATCGCCCAGTTGCTGCTGAACTTCGAGGGTCAGTGTCGAACCATCCATCTTGAGTGCATCATAAATCTTGGGCATCTGGTCACGTGGAAACTCCACGTCAACCACCGCACCGATACACTGAACAATCTTGCCTTGGACTTGAGCCATTTTTTGCTCCAAAAATAAATACGTTTAAACCGCTGCGTGTGACCGGGAGGTCAAACTGCCGCTGCACCCGCGACGATTTCCGAAAGTTCTTTCGTGATCGCAGCCTGACGCGTTTTGTTATAGATCAGCTTGAGCTCGGAAATCACGCTACCGGCGTTGTCAGTCGCTGACTTCATGGCCACCATGCGCGCCGATTGCTCGGACGCCATGTTCTCGGCCACTGCCTGGTAGACCAGCGCCTCAACGTAACGAACCAGCAAATCGTCGATCACCGCTTGAGGGTCCGGCTCATAAAGGTAGTCCCAACCGTGCTGGGTCCCCGATGCTGACTCGTGCGCCTCAGCTTCATCCTTCATGACGCTGGCCGACAGGGGCAGCAACTGCTGCACCACGGGCTCTTGTTTCATGGTGTTGATGAAACGCGTGTAGCACAGGTAGACCGAGTTCACCTCGCCCTTGACGTAGGCATCCAGCAGCACCTTGACGGGCCCGATGAGCCGGTCCAGGTGAGGGGTGTCACCCAACTGAGTGGCATGGGACACCACCTTGGCGCCAATGCGGTTCAGAAAGCCCAAACCCTTATTGCCAATGGCCACCGCCAAGGTGGAAACGCCGGCAGCCTGCTGCTCGCGTAGCTTGGTTGTGACACCGCGCAACACGTTGGTGTTCATGCCGCCGCACAAGCCTTTGTCCGTTGTGACCACAATCATGCCAACCGACTTGGCGTCATTGGTTTTCATGAAGGTGTGAACGTACTCAGGATTGGCGTGACCGAGGTTGGCTGCAATGTTGCGAATTTTCTCGCTGTAAGGGCGGGCGGCGCGCATGCGCTCCTGCGCCTTGCGCATCTTGCTGGCCGCTACCATTTCCATGGCCTTGGTGATCTTCTTGGTGTTTTCCACCGATTTGATCTTGCCGCGAATTTCCTTACCTGCTGCCATGAATGCCTCCTTGTGTCTTCAGGTGCGAATCAAGCAAACGACTTCTTGAACGCAGTTACCGCAGCCGTCATCTCAGCTTCAGCATCCTTGTCCATGGCCTTGGCTGCTTCCAGCTTGGCCAATAGCGCCGCGTGCTTGTCTTTGAGGTAGCCATGAAGATCATGCTCAAAGGCCAAAACGCGCTTGACGTCGACGTCGTCCATGAAGCCCTTGTTCACCGCAAACAATGTGGCGCCCATCAAGCTGATGGGTTGGGGGCTGTACTGTGCCTGCTTGAGCAACTCGGTCACGCGGGCACCGCGGTCCAACTGCTTGCGGGTGGCTTCGTCCAGGTCGGATGCGAACTGCGCGAACGCAGCCAATTCACGGTACTGGGCCAAGTCGGTACGGATACCGCCGGACAAGTTCTTGACCAATTTGGTCTGAGCGGCACCACCGACGCGAGAGACCGAGATACCGGCGTTGATCGCAGGACGGATACCGGCGTTGAACAGCGAGGTCTCCAAAAAGATCTGGCCATCGGTGATCGAGATCACGTTGGTCGGCACGAAGGCGGACACGTCACCGGCTTGCGTCTCAATGATGGGCAGTGCGGTTAATGAACCGGTCTTGCCCTTGACCGCACCTTTGGTGAAGTCTTCAACATACTTCTCGTTCACACGTGCGGCACGCTCCAACAGACGGCTGTGGAGATAGAACACGTCGCCAGGGTACGCTTCGCGGCCTGGTGGACGACGCAACAAAAGGGACACCTGACGGTAAGCCACGGCTTGTTTGGAGAGGTCGTCATACACAATCAGCGCGTCTTCACCGCGATCGCGGAAGTACTCGCCCATGGTGCAACCAGAGTACGCACTCACGTATTGCATGGCAGCAGACTCGGAAGCCGTTGCAGCGACCACAATGGTGTATTCCATAGCGCCAGCTTGTTCCAGCGCACGCACCACGTTCTTGACGGAAGAGGCTTTTTGGCCAATCGCGACATAAACGCAGGTCATGTTCTGACCCTTCTGGTTGATGATCGCGTCGATGGCGACGGCAGTCTTGCCGGTCTGACGGTCACCAATAATCAATTCTCGTTGACCGCGACCCACCGGCACCATGGAGTCAATGGACTTCAGACCGGTTTGCATCGGCTGATCCACCGATTTACGGGCAATCACGCCGGGCGCAACCTTTTCGATCACGTCGGTCATCTTGGCGTTGATCGGACCCTTGCCGTCGATAGGCTGTCCCAAAGCATTCACCACGCGGCCTTTGAGTTCAGGACCCACGGGCACTTCCAGAATACGACCTGTGCACTTGACAGTATCGCCTTCAGAAATATGCTCGTATGCACCCAAGATCACGGCACCCACGGAGTCACGCTCAAGATTCAGAGCGAGACCGTAGCTGGGCTGACCCTCGGCGTCAGCCGGGAATTCCAGCATTTCGCCTTGCATCACATCGGACAGGCCGTGGATGCGGACGATACCGTCGGTCACCGACACAACGGTACCCTGATTACGGATATCAACGCTGGCGGACAAGCCTTCAATACGGCTCTTGATCAATTCAGAAATTTCTGCGGGATTGAGTTGCATGACTCTTTCCTTCTTTCTTTAGTTGGGCTTTGACAGCAGGGGCTCACGCCTCAGGATGTCAACGCCACTTTCATTTGTTCCAGACGGGCCTTGACGGAAGAGTCAAGAACCTCATCACCCACCACCACACGAATGCCACCGATAAGCTCGGGCTGCAGTTCGACGGAGACATTGAGCTTGCGACCGAATCGCTTTTCAAGCGCTGCAGCAAGGTCTCCCAGTGCGGCGCTGTCAATGGCGAACGCGCTGTAGACCACAGCGTCCGATGAGCCACCCTGGGCGTTTTTCAACGTCCGAAATTGCTGAGCAATTTCTGGCAAGGCAGTCAGGCGTCCATTTTCAATCACAGTGCGAAGAAAGTTTTGAGCCATTTCTGGTAGAGGCGGTTTGGCCACACCCGAGATAACTTCAAAAACCTGATCGTCTGACACATTGGGGTTGTCCGCGAATTGCTGGAGCTGCGTATTGCCAGCAATCTCCCGCAATTGGTCAACCCAGACGGCGGCGGCGCTCAAGTCAGACAGTGATGCCTTGTACAAGGCATCAGCGTAAGGTCGAGCAATAGTGGCGAGTTCAGCCATGGTTGTCCTCTTACAGCTCTGTCTTCAAACGACCGAGCAAATCAGCATGAACGCCAGCATTGACTTCCTTGCGGAGAATCTGCTCAGCACCTTTGACCGCCAGCGCAGCCACTTGCTCGCGCAGTGCCTCACGCGCTTTGGCGCCTTGCTGTTCTGCTTCGACCTTGGCGGCAGCAATGATCTTGTTGCCCTCTTCGGTCGCTTTGGCTTTCGCCTCGTCGACGATGACTTGACCACGACGCTCGGCATCTGCCAGGCGAGTAGCGGTTTCGGTGCGCGATGCAGCCAGTTCGGACTCAACACGCTTGTTAGCGGAAGAGAGTTCGGATCTGGCCTTGTCGGCGGCCGCGAGACCATCGGCTATTTTCTGTGCCCGCTCGTCCAGCGCTTTTGTGATTGGAGGCCACACGAATTTCATCGTGAACCAAACCAGGATCGCAAAAACAACCGCCTGCAGGAACAGGGTTGCATTGATATTCACTGCTTATTCCCTTTCAAGCGTGAAAGCTTCGAGAAAATTAGATGGCAAAAGGCTTGGCAAACGCGAACAACAACGCGATCGCAACACCGATCAGGAAAGCGGCGTCAATCAGACCAGCCAAGATGAACATCTTGGTTTGCAGTTCGTTCATCAATTCAGGCTGGCGAGCCGAAGCTTCCAAAAATTTGCCACCCATCAGGGCGATGCCGATAGAGGCGCCAAGTGCGCCCAAACCAACGATCAAACCGCAAGCCAAAGCCACGAGGCCGAGAATGTTTTCCATGATTGCTCCTAAGTACAGAAAAAAAGAAAAAGAAAAGAGAAAAAACGATCAGTGTGAATCGTGGGCCTGCCCCACATAAATCAGCGTCAACATCATAAAGATGAAGGCTTGCAGCGTGATCACCAGAATGTGGAAGATGCTCCAAGCAGTTCCAGCAATCACATGCCCGATTCCTAGCCAAAACATCCCTTCAGCAGGGTTGAATTGCCAAGCCCATGTACCACCCATCAAGGCGATCAACATGAAAATCAATTCGCCGGCAAACATGTTGCCGAACAACCGCATCCCGTGCGACACGGTCTTGGCGGCAAACTCAATCATTTGCATCAAAAAGTTGACGGGATACAGGTAGAACTTGTCGCCGAAGGGTGCTGCCAACAACTCATGCGTCCAACCGCCCAAGCCCTTGATCTTGACGCTGTAGAACAGACAGATCAACAGCACACTGAAAGACAAACCCAACGTGGTGGACAAATCAGCCGTGGGGACGACCCGCATGTAATCCTTGTAACCCATTGCCGGACCCGCAGTATGCCAAAGCGCAGGCAGTGCATCGACCGGCAGCATGTCCATGGCGTTCATAAGGAAAATCCAGACAAACACCGTCAGGGCCAGTGGCGCAACCAGTTTGCGACTCTTGGCATTGTGAATGACGCCTTTGGCCTGGGTGTCTACCATCTCTGTCAGGATCTCAACCGCCGCCTGAAAACGTCCAGGCACGCCGGAGGTGGCCTTGCTGGCCGCCCGCCACAGCACAAAGCAACCAATCACACCCAGAATCACCGAATAAAAGACGGAGTCCAGATTGAACAGACTGAAGTCAACCAAACTTGTCTGCTTGGCGCTTTGAAACGAGAAGTCCATTTGCAGATGTTGCAAATGGTGCTGGATGTATTCCCCAGCCGTCGGGGCATGTGTTCCAGCATTTTCAGCAGTAGCCATATGTCACCAATTATCCAATTCGTTAAATCTTTGCAACCGACTTGGCCCGTTTTGAGTGCAACCACATGGCCACCCAATACACCTTCATCGTCACCACGAAACCAGCCAGCAGTGCCAACCAATTCAAACCATTAATCAGTCTTGGCGCAGCAAACAGCATCGCTACCGTTAAAACCACCTTGACCACTTCCCACACAAAAAACCCACCCAAAGCAGAACCTGCATTGGGAGCGCGCTGCTGGCGAGCCAGACCACGCGCAAAAACAGCAGCAGGCATTACTACAGCCAACGCACCATAAGCCGCTGACCAGAAGGCATGC
>JBIIVW010000185.1:0-6596 GCA_044339205.1 Rhodoferax sp.
GCCAGCACCACAGTGCCGTCCATATCCAGCAGCACAGCGCCGGTAGATTGACGTGCGATTTCGCCAGTCTCCATGGTGACCGTGTTTTGGCCCCACTGGAAGGTCTTGGTGACTTTGTTGAAAATGCTCATGTGTGTATCTCCTGGTCAATATGGGAGGTGCAGGCCACCTCACCCGAGCCTGGATTGGGCAAACCAGAACACGATGCCATTCCAGGGAAATTCGGTTTACCCAACCCAAAAGTCTCTGGAATGACACAGCTTCGCTCCGTTTTTACCTTCTCCGAAGTAAAAAACGCCTGAGCTAGTGACCTAACTCAGGCGTTCATTATTCAATTTTGAAATTACTTACGCAGACCCAACTTGGCAATCAACGCAACATAACGCTCGTGGTCTTTGGAGTTCAGGTAATCCAACAACTTGCGGCGGCGGCTGACCATGCGCAAGAGACCGCGGCGACCGTGGTGGTCTTTGGCGTGGGTCTTGAAGTGAGGGGTGAGTTCGTTGATGCGGGCGGTCAACAGTGCGACTTGCACTTCTGGGCTGCCTGTATCACCGGCTTGACGTGCGTTGTCTTTGACAACAGCGGCTTTAATGCTGGAAGCGATCATGGTATTTCCTAATTTGTTGAACTTGCGTCAGGCGCTGGAACTGCCCCTGACGTGCGACATTGCCAAATGCAAAGCCAGTCAAGTATAACCCGAAGGCCCCAATGAGCCTATCCGTCGGGGATGAAGCCCGCTTAAGCCTGCGCTTGCAGCCAGCGCTTGAGCCGCTCAACGCCCTCAACGAGGCGTTGTGGGTTCTGAGACGCAAAACACCAGCGCAACCAGCCCCTGGCCTCGGGCGCGAACGCATCGCCAGGCGCCAAACCCAGGCCCGCCTCCACCACCAGCCGCTTGGCGGTGGCGAGGGAGTCGTCAAAGCCAGCCAATTTGAAAAACGCGTACATGCCCCCGCGCGCCGGCGCCACTTGTACGCCGGGGATTGCCTGAAGGAGGGGAATCAGGGTGTCACGGCAGGCCTTGAGGTGGGCCACGACCCGGGGCGTGACCGCCTCCGTGCCCTGCAAGGCAGCCACACCGGCGCGTTGGGTGAAGACACTGGCACACGACGTGTTGAACTCGATCAACTTACCCATGTGGTGCGTCATGGCAGGCGGCATCACCAGCCAGCCCAAACGCCAGCCGGTCATGAGAAAGCTCTTGGAAAAGCTGTGCACCACCACCAGTCGGTCATCGGGCGTCGTCACGTCCAGAAAACTGGGCGCACAGCCATTGGCGCTGGGCTCGTAGTAGAGCCGCTCGTACACCTCGTCGGCCAGAATCCAGGTGCCGGTGCTGCGGCAATGCTCCACGATGCGCTGCTGCTCTTCACGCGTCAGCGTCCAGCCGGTCGGATTATTGGGGGCGTTGATGATCAGGACTTTGGTGCTGGGGGTCACGGCCGCCATCAGGGCCGACATGTCCAACGTCCACACGCCGTCCACGGGCGTCAGAGCGAGGCAGTTGACGCGGGCACCCATGATGGCGGGCTGCGCGGTCAAGTTGGGCCACACCGGTGTGATGGCCACCACCTCGTCACCAGCATCAAGCAACTGCTGGATGGCAAGCATCAGCGCATTGACACCGCCACTGGTCACGGCCACGCGGTCCACAGCGATCGGGCCATGCCGGTCGCTCATGTAGACCGAGATCGCCTCGCGCAATTCCGGCAAGCCGAGGTTGTGGGAGTAAAAAGTCTCGCCACGTTGCAGCGAGTCGATGGCAGCCTGGCGAATGAACTCAGGCGTGACCTCATCGCTCTCGCCGAACCAGAACGCCAGCACGTCCCCGCGGCCCATGCCGGCATTGGCGACTTCACGGATACGGGACTCTTCGAGGTTTTGAATGACTTGGCGCATGGTCGGGTGGGGCTGTAAAAAGAAGATCAGTTTACGACTGGGGGCGCTGCATCTGGCAGGTGGTGGGCTGTTCGGCGCTGGCGGCAGGGATCGTCTTGATGACCCGAAAGCCATAGCCCGAGCCCTCGACATCAAATTTCACGCCTGGCGTACCCATCTTGTCCATGACACCCACGACGAGTTGCTGCTGAAACTGGTGGTCCGAGGCCCGCATGGTGCCGGTCTGGTTGGCAAACGTGACACGGGTTTTTTCAAGTTGGTTAGCCACCGCAACCGAGTTCGTCGTACCCGCTTTTTCGATGGCCTGAGCCAGCGACTCCACCATCAGTTGCATGCGCATGTGGACGTAATCGTCTGCGGGCTTGGGGAAGCGTTGGCGAAACGACTGGTAAAAGGCGTCGCTTTGCGGTGTCTGGACGTTGGGCAACCAGTCGGCCACGGCCACCACACGGCCAATACCGGCATCGCCAATGGCAGCCGGAGCGCCCAAGGCATTGCCATAAAACGTGTAGAACTTGCCCTCAAAACCCACCTCTTTTGCCGCCTTGACCAGCAGGGTCAGGTCGTTGCCCCAGTTGCCGGTGATCACGGCCTGGGCCCCGCTGGCCTTGATTTTGGCCGCATAGGGCAGGAAGTCCTTGACCCGGCCCACCGGATGCAACTCCTCGCCCACCAGAGTCACGTCGGGCCGCACCAGTCCCAACTGGCGTTTGGCCTCGCGGGCCACGGCATGACCAAAGCTGTAGTCCTGGCCAATGAGGTAGACGCTCTTGAGTGCCTTGTCGTCTTTGAGCACCTGCATCAGCGCAGTCATGCGCATGTCGGCATGGGCATCAAACCGGAAGTGCCAAAAACTGCATTTTTCATTTGTCAGGATCGGGTCAACAGCCGAGTAATTCAGGAACAGCACGCGCTTGCCTGGCTCACGCTCGTTGTGTTTGTTGATGGCGTCAATCAGGGCTGCGGCGTTGGACGACGAGTTGCCCTGCATGATGAACTGGGCGCCGTCATCGATGGCCGACTTGAGCGCGGTCATGGCTTCCTCGTTCTGGCCCTTGCTGTCGTAGCGCGCCAATGCCATGGGGCGAGCCCCGGCTGCGGTCCCCTCAGCCCCGGGCAAGGTGACGCCACCACGCGCGTTGACGCGCTCCACGGCCCAGATCAAATTGCGAAAGACGGCTTCTCCCGTGTTGGCAAACGGGCCGCTCAAGCCCTCGATCATGGCCATCTTGATGGGTGTGGGGGCGGGCTGAGCTATTGCCACGGTGGTGGCGGCTGATGCCAGTGCCAGCAATTTCAAGGCTCGACGGGCAAAAATATACATTGAAAACTCTCTCTTGAATACGGTCGTTTCACTCGCAGATTGGAATCAAGCGGTGGTTCATGGTGAACGCCGCGCAGTGTACAAGGAGTCATTTCATGTTTTTTACGACCGCCACCCCCGCCCAATTTCGTCGCCCTGCTCAGGCCAATGTGAGCCGTTCGCTGGAGCGTTTTCTGGCAGAAACGCAAGTCGCTGCACGCCAAAAATCATGCAGCGTGGTGCAGGATGACACGTCCTACACCCTGAGTTTTGACGTACCAGGCGTGGCCAAAGACCAGCTCAACATCGGGATCGAAGGCAATATTGTTCGTATTGAAACCCGCGAAGGTGCCCCACGCCAGTACAAGCAAGCCTATGAGTTGCCTCAGGAGATTGATACAGCCACCAGCGAAGCCAAGCTGGAAAACGGCGTACTGACACTCAAACTGGGCAAGCTGGTGCCTGTGAGTCGCGTCACAGAATTAGCTATTAATTAAGTAGCTAATAACCGTTTAAATACGCCGGCTGGATGCCAATTAAGGCCGTATTTAGAGTGTATTTAGGGGCCAGCGCGGTTTCACGTCAAAAGCGTAGACTTCGCTGGCTTTTTGTTGACCCGACTGCAAACGCATCGCAGCGGCCATGGCAATCATGGCGCCGTTGTCGGTGCACAAATGCAACTCGGGGTAATGCACGCGGATGTTGCGTCGGGCGCACTCGGCGTTGAGTTGCTCACGCAAACTATGGTTAGCGCCCACGCCGCCCGCCACCACCAGGCGCTGGAGCCCGGTGAGTTTCAAGGCGATCAACGATTTCTTCACCAGCACCTCCACAATGGCCGCCTGGGTGGACGCCGCCAGGTCAGCCAGCACCGGCGCGGGCAAATCCACCACGTCGCAGCCCATGGCCAGCGCCAGCTTTTTCGCCTGCACCATCACGGCCGTCTTGAGGCCCGCAAATGAGAAATCCAGGTTATCGCTGCGCAGCAAAGGGCGCGGCAGCTTGAAGGCTGTCGGGTTGCCCTGCTGCGCCAGCTTGGACAAGGCCGGCCCGCCTGGATACCCCAAACCCAGCAACTTGGCGGACTTGTCAAAGGCCTCCCCCGCGGCGTCGTCAATAGTCTCGCCCAACAACTCGTAGCGCCCTACTCCGTCCACGCGCATCAGTTGCGTGTGGCCACCGGACACCAGCAGCGCCACAAACGGAAATTCCGGTGGGTCCGCACTCAAAAAGGGCGACAGCAAATGCCCCTCAAGGTGGTGCACGCCCAGCACCGGCTTACCCAAAGCCGCGCCCAGGGCGCAGGCCACACCCGCCCCCACCAAGAGCGCACCCGCCAACCCCGGGCCGCGAGTGAAGGCCACCACATCCACATCGGCCAGGGTTTGGCCGGATTCAGCCAGCACCTGCTGTGTGAGCGGCAGCACCCGGCGAATATGGTCGCGGCTGGCCAACTCCGGCACCACGCCGCCATAGGCCTGGTGCATCTCGATCTGGCTGTACAAGGCATGCGCCAGCAGCACGGGTACGGCATCGCCCTGCACGGCCACCAACGCCACGCCTGTCTCATCACACGAGGATTCAATCCCCAACACCTGCAAACTTTTTGTCATGGGACGGGAGTTTAGGGGATGGCCTGGCAAGGCGTCAGCCCCAAGCCTGCCAGATAAGCGCCAATCGCCACCTCGGCCACCGGCACCAGCTCAAACACCGTAGGTGCGAGCAGCCAGGTGTGGATCAGGCCCACCACCAGCGCCTGCAAACCTTGCGCGGCCACAGCCACAGGCACCTGCAGGCGCAGGCCCCGGCGATCAGCGGCTTCTTGCAGGCTGCGCTGGATTTCACGCTTGCCGTTCACATGAGTCTGCACATGGCGGTCCTTGATGGCCAGCAGCTCATCGACATACTCCACTTTCAAGGTCGCCACCTCAAAGACCAAGCGGGTGCGCTCGTCGAGGGTTATTGTGCGCATGGTGTCCAGGAGCGAACGCTGGAGTTCGATGAGCGGGTCTTGGGCCACGTCATGGCCGATTTGCTGCAGGGCCTGCTCCATGGGCAGAGTGATGCGCGCCATCATGGCGTTGAACAGGTCCGCCTTGTTGGTGAAATGCCAGTAAATCGCACCGCGGGTCACTCCAGCGGCCTGCGCAATGTCCTGTAGGCTAGTGCGCGAGACCCCCTTTTCGGCAAATACGCGCTCAGCGGCATCCAGCAACTGGTGTTGGGTGGCTAGGGCTTCTTCTTTGGTGCGGCGGGCCATGACAGAAATAGGTCACTGAAAAGGGTTTACCCCAGAGTTGTAAATATACATTCGTCATTGTATGTATACTTTTAATCACACATTTTGTAACCCTCATTTCCTGCCCAGCCTGGGCTTGGGACGCAACCAAGACACGACCATGCCGCTTCACACCACATCACCCCGTTCTCAATCCGGCTCAACTGACCGGCGCGCGCGGTGGCACCGGCCACTGGCCCTGAGCGCCTTGGCACTGGCTGCCGTTTTGTCTGGGTGCGGAAAAAAAGAGGCTGCTCCGGCCGCACCTGCGGCCAGCATGCCGCCTGCGCAAGTGGGCGTCATCACCGTAGCGCTGGCCGATGTGGGCCTGATCACCGAGCTGCCGGGCCGCCTGGAAGCCTCCCGCGTGGCCCAGGTCCGGGCGCGGGCGGCCGGCATTTTGCAAAAGCGGCTGTTCACGGAAGGCAGTGATGTGAAGACAGGCCAGGCCCTGTTTCAAATTGACGCCAGCCCCTACCAAGCCACCTTTGCCAGCGCCCAGGCCAGCCTGGCCCGGGCCGAGGCCAACCTGATGCAAGCCAGCGCACAGGCCGAGCGCTACAAGCCGCTGGCAGAAGCCAAAGCCATCAGCCAGCAAGAGTTTGTGAGCGCCCAAGCCGCCCAGAAGCAGGCCGAAGCTGATGTAGCCATTGGCAAGGCGGCAGTACAAACCGCTGGTATCAACCTGGATTACGCCCGCATCACCGCCCCGATTTCCGGCCGCATTGGGCGCTCGCTGGTGACCGAAGGCGCGCTGGTGGGCCAGGGAGAAGCCACGCAGCTCGCCGTGATTCAACAAACCGACCCACTGTACGTGAACTTCACACAATCGGCCTCTGAGGTCATGAAGCTGCGCCGCGCCATGGAGGCCGGCCAGCTCAAGCGTGCGGGCACCCAGGCCGCCAGCGTGCGCGTGGTGCTGGAAGACGGCACCGAATACGCGCGGGCCGGCAAGCTGCTGTTCTCGGACCTGACGGTAGACGCCACCACCGGCCAAATCACCCTGCGGGCCGAGTTGCCCAACCCCGGCGGAACGCTCTTGCCGGGTCTGTACGTGCGGGTACGCCTTGAGCAAGCCCAAGCTGGCAACGCCATCACCCTGCCCCAGCAGGC
>JBIIVW010000187.1:0-6534 GCA_044339205.1 Rhodoferax sp.
ATTTTTATACCCCCATGGGCTCCTCGCTGGAGGTGACCGAAGCCAAGGCACGCCAGGTCGCAGGCATCGTACGGGAGTTTCCCGAGGTTCGCTACACGCTGGCCACCATCAACACCGGCAATGCGGCTGGCAAAAGTTACGTGAGCCTGTATGTGCGCATGGTGGACCGCAAAGACCGAAGCCGCAGCGTGGATGAAATGAGCCATGTCTTGCGAGAGCGACTCAAGCAAGTGCCTGGCATCACGGTCACGCATGTGGGTTTGCTCGACCCGGTGGGCGGGCAAAAACAGATCGAGTTTTCTTTGCAGGGCCCGGACCTGGCCGAGCTCGACCGGATCACCCGGCTGGTGATGACCAAGTTGCAACCGATTGCGGGCCTGGTTGATCTGGACTCCAGCGCCAAACCCAACAAGCCCACACTGGAAGTGGCCGTCAACCGGGACGCCGCCTCCGACCTGGGTCTGGGTATCAGCCAGATTGGCAGCGCTCTGCGCACCCTGGTGGCGGGGCAAACCGTGGGCAACTGGCGCGCGCCCGACGACCAGACCTACGATGTGAATGTACGCCTGGCACCCCAGGCCCGCAACAACCCGGACGACCTGCAGCGCGTGCCCTTCACGGTGGGCACCAATGCGGATGGCAGCCCGCGCGTGGTGCGTCTCAACCAGGTGGCCACGGTCAATGAATCCACCGGCCCCAACCAGATCAACCGGCGTGACCTGACCCGTGAGGTATCGATCAATGCCAACGTCTACAACCGGTCCGGCGGTGAGGTATCGGCTGACATCAAGGCGGCGCTGGAGACCATCAGCTTCCCGCCGGGCTACCGCTACCAGTTTGGCGGGTCCACCAAGAACATGGCCGAGTCGTTTGGCTACGCCATCTCGGCGCTGGTGATGGCGATTGTGTTCATCTACATGATTCTGGCCAGCCAGTTCAAGAGCTTTTTGCAGCCTCTCGCGCTGATGACCGCGCTGCCACTCACGCTCATTGGCGTGGTGTTGGCGCTGCTGATGTTCCGCTCCACCCTGTCCATGTTCTCGGTCATTGGTGTGGTGATGCTGATGGGCCTGGTCACCAAAAATGCCATTTTGTTGGTCGACTTTGCCATCCGCGCACGGGAGCCTGGCGTGGATGCACAGGGTCATGAGGTAGCCGGCCTGGAGCGCAACGCCGCCTTGCTCATGGCAGCCAAGGTGAGGCTGCGCCCCATTTTGATGACCACGCTGGCCATGATTTTTGGCATGCTGCCGCTGGCACTCGCCCTGTCGGAGGGCTCGGAGCAGCGCGCCCCCATGGGGCAGGCCGTGATTGGCGGCGTGATCACCTCGTCCTTGCTGACCTTGGTGGTGGTGCCCGTCGTGTATTGCTACATGGATGATCTGGCGCAATGGCTGCGTCGGTTATGGGGCACCAAACCCGGCTCAACCGCCAACGCCGCCGGGTAAAATGCATGAGAATCGGTTAATATACCCCCCGGAGTACCAAATGAACTTAGAACAAGCCCGTTTCAACATGATCGAACAGCAAATCCGTCCTTGGGACGTGGTCGATGCTGGGGTGCTGAGCCTGCTGTCGATTGTCAGGCGTGAGGACTTCGTGCCACTCGCTCACAAGGCACTGGCGTTTGTTGATATGGAGATCCCTCTGGGCCATGGCCAGTGCATGCTGGCTCCCCGTGTGGAGGCCCGCATGTTGCAGGACGCCGCCTTGGTGGGTGGTGAGAACGTGCTGGAAATCGGTGCCGGTTCGGGCTTCATGGCTGCGATGTTGGCGCACCGGGCCCAGCGTGTGATCTCGCTTGAAATCATTCCCGAGCTGGCCCGGATGGCGCGTGCCAACCTCCAGAAATCAGGCATTCACAACGTTGAAGTGCGCGAGTTTGATGGCTCCAAAGGCGTACCTGCCGAGAGCCCGTTCGATGTCATCCTGCTCAGCGGCTCGTTGGCCCAGGTGCCCCAAAACCTGCTGCAGCACCTCAAGGCGGGTGGCCGCCTGATCACGGTGGTGGGCGACGAGCCCGTGATGCGCGCCACCGTCGTGACCCGCACAGGTGAGGCCAACTTCACCACCCAGCAGCCATGGGACACCGTGGTACCCCGCCTGGTCAATTTCCCTGAACCCTCACATTTTCAATTTTGACGCCATGATCACTCAAGTCCGTCCCGCTGATCTCTCTGCCTGGTTTGACATGGTTCGCGCCCACGGCACGCCTGTGGTGCTCGATGTGCGCGAACCCTCCGAGCTGCGGGTGGCGAGCATCAAGGCAGACGGGTTTGAACTGGTCACCATTCCCATGGGCGTGATTCCCCCGCGCCTCAACGAGCTCAAGCCCGAGCAACCTGTGGCTTGCCTGTGCCACCATGGTGCGCGCAGCATGCAGGTCGCCAATTTCTTGAGTTCCAGGGGCTTTACCCACGTCGCCAACATAGCCGGGGGTATCAACGCCTGGTCGAACGAGTTGGACCCCGCCGTTCCAAGGTATTGAACCCGGCCGCCCTGGCGTCCGCTCGCCCCTCGTCCCCCCAAAATCCCCAAAGGTCTGCCATGAAATCGTTCCACCTGTTACCACTGTTTGTTGCTATCGGGGCAGCGCTGGCCGCACCGGTGCAGGCCCAAAGTCTGGTGGAGTTGTATGAATCAGCCCGAACCTTTGACGCAGCTTATCAGTCTGCCAAGTCGCAATATGAGGCGACACTAGCCCGGGCAGCTCAAGCCAAGGCTGCGATTTTGCCCACCGTGGGTTTGTCGATGGGCGCGGCAGTCACCAGGTTTGACAACACGCTGGCGCAGTCCGGGAGCAACAACTACAACAACCAGTCAGCCACCCTGAGTGCCTCACAGCCCTTGTACCGCCCGGCCAACCAGATCGCCTATACCCAGGGTCTCAAACAGATTGACCTGGCTGATGCCCAATTGGCCACGGCCGACCAGGACCTGATTTTGCGGGTCACTCAGGCGTACTTTGATGTGCTGGCCGCGCAAGACAACGTGACCTTCATCAAGGCTCAAAAAGAGGCGGTGAGCGAGCAGCTGGCCTCTGCCAAGCGCAATTTCGAGGTGGGCACCACCACCATCACCGACAGCCGGGAGGCACAGGCCCGCTTCGACCTGGCCACCGCGCAAGAGATAGCCACCGAGAACGATTTGCGCATCAAGCGCCTGGCCCTTGACCAGCTGGCCGGCAAGACAAGTACCCAACCCCGCCCCCTGGCATTGCCTCTGACCTTGCCAGAGCTGGTGCCCAACGACGTTGCCCCCTGGGTGGCGCAGTCCGAGGCCAGCCACCCCGGCATTCGCCAAACCCAGGTCGCCCTTGAAGTGGCTGAGCTTGAGACCAAGAAGGCCCAGGCCGCTCACAAGCCTACGCTTGACCTGACTGCCGGCTACAACATCACACAAAACAACGGCTCTGCCACACTGCCCCAGGACTACCGCACCAACGCGGCCACGGTGGGCCTGGCCTTTAACCTGCCGCTCTTTGCCGGTTACGCCATCCAGAACCGCGTAAAGGAAACGCTGGCTTTGGAAGAAAAAGCCCGCTTTGACCTGGAGGCCACCCGCCGCAACGTGGCGCAAGGCACCCGCACTGCCTTCTTTGGTGTGGTGTCAGGCCAGGGCCAGATCACCGCGCTGCAAGCCGCCGAAGACTCCAGCCAGAGCGCCCTGGACGCCAACAAGCTGGGCTACCAGGTGGGTGTGCGCATCAACATCGACGTGTTGAACTCACAAAGCCAGCTGTTCCAGACCAAGCGCGACCTGGCCAAGGCGCGATACGACGTGCTGGTAGGTGGCTTGCGGCTGCGTCAGGCCAGCGGTACCTTGAAGGCCGAAGATTTGCAGGGCGTGAACGCGCTATTGGCGAAGTAGGGTCACAACCGCTGTAGCGGTTTTGGCCACAGCGCCCCGATTGGCGCTGCTGAAGGCCGTGCTGGAGGCAGACCTGTCAGATAGCTCAGCCGGGTTGCTAACCCAGGCCTGCGCCGTGACGACCGCTTGCTCCATGCCAGATACCTGCAACGCAGCGCCAGCGGACTGCGCCAGCTCGGCGGCCTCGGCAAAATTGAAAGTGTGCGGCCCCATGAGCACCGGGCAGCCACAGGCCGCCGCCTCAATCAGGTTTTGACCGCCCAGCGGCTCAAAGCTGCCCCCGAGCAAGGCCACATCGGCCAGGCCGTAATACAGGGCCATTTCCCCGAGCGAGTCGCCAAGCCAGATCACGGGGGCGACGGATGCAGCGGACGCAGAGGGTGCAGCGACTGGCGCGTCTGGTGGTGGTCCGTCCCGCCACTGGCTGCGCCGGGACACACCAAAACCGTGTGCACCAATCAAGGCTGCTACCTCGGCAAAGCGCTGAGGATGCCGGGGCACGATCAGCCACTGCACATCAGGCGCTACTGAATCAGAAGCACCAAACCCTTTATTCATGCCGGCTAGACGGCTATTTGACCTTAAAATCCTCAAAAAAGCCTCTTCCTCGCCCTCACGCGAGCTGGCGAACACCACCACGGGCCGGTCGAGTGCCTGGCGCCAAGCCCGGCCCCGCGCCAGCTGAGTGGCGTCGGGCGAGGCGTCAAACTTCAGATTGCCAAGCACGCCCTGCACCGGGGCACCCAGGCTAGTCAGACGACGGGCGTCCTCTTCAGTTTGGGCCCACACAGCCGCCAGGCTTCGGTAAGCCGGGCGCGCCAGCCAGCCCAGGCGCTGCGTGCTCGCCAACGACTTCTCGCTCAAACGCGCATTGGCCAACACCAGCGGCACCTTCGCGCGCTGGCACAAGGCCGCCAAGTTGGGCCACACCTCGGTCTCCATCAGGATGCCGATCGAGGGCTGAAAGTGGGCCAAAAACCCACTTACCGCGTTGGGGGTGTCCCACGGCTGCCAGGCCTGCACATCGCCCGGCTGCAACAGGCGAGCGCCTTCCGCCCGGCCGGTGGCCGTGCCATGGGTCAGCAGCAGGCGCATACCGGGCAAGCGCTCGCGCAGCTGCGCCACCAGCACGCCAGCGGCACGCGTTTCACCCAGGGAGACGGCATGCACCCACACGGTAGGACCAGCGCCAGCCCCGAGGCGGTTGGTGTAGTGGCCAAATCGCTCCGGCACGGCCTCCAGGTAGCCAGGCTCCTGCAGGCCCCGGCGGGCAAGTTTTCGGCGTAAGAGCGGCTGGGCCAGCCCCATCACCACAGAATAGAGCCAGCGCATCATGCGTTTCAGGCCCCGCCAGACACACGCAGCACGGCCTGCCAGGCACGCCAAACTGCGTCCACCGACGGCGCAGGCTGGGCATACAGGCTGCACTGGTGCGCACTAAGCAGCGGTCCGGTGCGCCAGGCGGTGTCAAAGTTGTAGAGCTGAACATGGGGCAAATCGAGCGCCACGGCGATGTGGCTCAGGCCGCTGTCCACCCCGATCACACCCGCGCAGGTGGCCAACGCGTCGGTCAGGGCGTCAAGCCCCAAGCGCGGCCAAACTACCGCGTCACTCAGCGTGCTGGCAATGGCCTGCGCAGTCAATTGCTCGGAATCGCTACCGTGGGGCACAGCGACAGCAAATCCGCTGGCATTGAGCTTCTGCCCCAGTGCCTGCCAACTCGCCAGGGGCCACTCTTTGTCTGCCCGCGACGTACCGTGCACCAAGGCAACCGTGCCTCGCCGGCCGGAGGCACCCGTGCCGCTGAATGCTATTGATTTTGATGACTCCAAGCCTTCATTCACGCCGGCCAGAAGCCCAAAAGACTGTATTTCCGGCACCGCATAGCCCAACGCCCGCGCACACAGCAGGCGCGATCGGGACACTGCCGCGCTATGCACAGGCACTTGAATTGGCACCTGCGCCACCCAGCGCGCGGGCGCCTCAAAGCTGGAGCCTTCGGTGCGGTTAGCCAGGCCGTAGCGCTTGCCCTGCGGCGCGAGTTGCGCCAGCCAGGCCACCAGTGCCGACTTGCTCAGGCCTTGAAGATCGATCACCGCGTCATAAGACTCGCGCTGCAACTCGGCCTTGAAGGCGCGCCAGCCCTGACGCGTCTGGGCGGAAAAAGGCGACTTGCGCCAACGCCGCAGTTCGCACTCAATGACCCGGTGCACCCCGGCGCAGCGCCGCACCAGCGGGGCAAAACCGCGCTCTACCACCCAGTCAATTTGCGCGTGCGGCACGGCCTGCAACATATCCTGCACCGCAGGCATGGCATGCACCACGTCGCCCAGTGACGAGAGCTTGACGATCAGGATCTTCAATGCGCGGCGGCGTCCACCACCGCATCGGGCTTGACCGTGCACAGCAGGGCCAGCATCTCGGCCTCAATACGGTGCAGAGCCTCAGGCGTGTGGCCCTCAAAACGCAGCACCAGCACCGGCGTGGTGTTGGAGGCACGAATCAGTCCAAAACCGTCCGGCCAATCGACCCGTAGGCCGTCAATGGTGTTGACGATGGCCGGTGCCGCAAAGTGGGCGCTGGCCACCAGCTGATCCACCAGCACATGGGGCTCGCCCTCGGCACATTTGACGTTCAACTCGGGCGTGGAGAAACTGCTGGGCA
>JBIIVW010000036.1:0-21746 GCA_044339205.1 Rhodoferax sp.
GCGTTGGTCGATGGTCAATTGCAAGGCGAGGAGTTCGCGCAAGCAGCTGACTGGGCGGCCCGGGATGTCGAGGGTCAACTGACCTGGCAGGCCTACCATGCGGTGGGCGAGGTGTTGCGCACGGGTGACTCCATGGCCTGTGGCCGGGATGCGGCATTCCTGGCACGATTGAAGATTCGCCTGCAGCAAGAGCCGCTACACCCACGGCAAGCTGATGATATAAAATTGATAGCTATAGAGTTAATGGATGTAAAGGCTGTAAGCCAAATTAGGCTAAGAAATGACGCCGCCAACGACGCCGCTTACCGGTGGAAGCGTTTGGCAGGTTTTGCCTCGGTTTTGGCCGTGGTTGCGGTGGGTTTCCTGGCCTCAGGCACCTGGGATGGCCAACGTGGGGCCCCGCAGTTGGCCCAAGTGCCGGCAGTGGCCGTGCAGTCAAACCCCGTCGCCTCTGCCTTGTTGGGCGATACGCCATCCGTCATGATTCGGGACGCCGAGCTGGATGCCCTTCTGGCGGCCCATCGGCAGTTTGGCGGCACCAGTGCGTTCCAGGTTACGACCGGATTTTTGCGCAATGCCACGTTTGAGGGGGGCGGGCGTTGATGAGGACTCAGTCCATGCCCACCCGGTTTTTTGCGCCCTTGATCGGGGCAGTCGTCTTGCCGATGCTGTGTGTTTCTGCGGCCGCACAGACAGGTATCGAAGCGCCTGGCCCGGGCGCAGCGGTTGAGGTCAAAACGACAGAACGCAGTGTGGGTGAATGGTTGCTTCGCATGCACGAGGCTTCGCGCCAGCGCACCTACGTGGGCACCTTCGTGGTCCAGGCTGGGGGTCAGCTGTCGAGCGCGCGCATTTGGCATGCTTGTGACGGTGAACAGCAAATGGAGCGTGTGGAGTCCCTGACCGGAACGCCGCGGTCCACATTTCGGCGCAATGACCAAGTGATGACGTTTTTGCCTGCTAGCCGGGTGGCGATCTCCGAGAAGCGGGAGTCGCTGGGGCTCTTTCCCAACCTGCTGCAAGCGGCGAACTCGTCCATTGCCAAGTTATATCGGGTTCAGACCTTGGGCCATGAACGGGTTGCAGGGCTGGACGCTGATATTGTGAGGTTGAGTCCCCTGGACAACTTGCGTTTTGGCTACAGGATCTGGAGTGAACGAAAAACCGGTCTGGTGGTGAAGTTGCAGACGCTTGACGCCCAGGGGCGCGTGCTAGAACAGGCTGCTTTTTCGGAACTTCAACTCGATGCACCGGTCAGCATGGCCAATTTGTCCCAGTTGATGGGCAATACAGAAGGTTACCGCGTCGAAAAGCCGGGTTTGGTGAAAACAACGTCTGCTGAGGAAGGCTGGGCCTTGAAAAAAGAGGTGCCTGGCTTCAAGTCAATGAGCTGTTTCAGGCGAGCCAAGGCAGGTACGGCGCCAACGCCGCAGGACGCCACCTTTCAATGGATTTTTTCTGATGGCCTGGCGTCAGTGTCGCTGTTTGTGGATGCCTATGACGCCAGTCGCCACGCCAGCCCCGGACACCGTGCGATGGGTGCAACCCATACCTTGACCCAACGCATGGGGATCTGGTGGCTCACAGCCGTAGGCGAAGTGCCGCTGCATACCTTGAGTGCTTTTGCCCTCGCCCTGGAACGAAAAGACTGATTTTTACTCTGAGTATTTTTTACTGTTTTAAATGAAAGGTCGAAGATGATTCATCTCGATTGGAAGAAGGTCCATGCCTGCGTCCTGGCGGGTGCCATGGTCGTTACGGCCTCCGTCGCCTTGGCGCCGATCACGCCAGCCGTGGCGCAAGTCCGCGCCCTGCCTGATTTCACGGACCTGGTGGAGCAGGTGGGGCCCTCGGTCGTGAATATCCGCACTCTGGAAAAGGTGGCCGAGCGCAATGGCTCTGGCGATGCGGCCGAGGAGCAGATGCTGGAGTTCTTCAAGCGTTTTGGCTTGCCGGCGCCCAATATTCCGCGTCAGACACCCCGACCCAATCGGGGTCAGCCCCAGGAAGAGCCCCAGCCCCGAGGTGTGGGTTCGGGCTTTATCTTGTCGTCAGACGGTCTCATCATGACCAATGCCCATGTAGTTGAGGGTGCCGATGAAGTGCTGGTGACGCTCACTGACAAGCGGGAATTCAAGGCCAAAATCATTGGTGCCGACAAGCGCAGCGACGTGGCCGTAGTGAAGATCGAGGCTACCGGTTTGCCAGCCGTGAAAGTCGGTGATGTGAGTCGCTTGAAGGTGGGGGAGTGGGTCATGGCCATTGGCTCACCCTTTGGCCTGGAGAATTCCGTGACCGCCGGCATTGTGAGTGCCAAGCAGCGCGATACGGGAGATTACTTGCCCTTCATCCAGACCGATGTGGCGATCAACCCGGGAAATTCGGGCGGTCCGCTGATCAATATGCGCGGCGAAGTGGTGGGTATCAACAGCCAGATCTATTCCCGAACCGGTGGCTCGGTGGGGATTTCATTCGCCATTCCGATGGATGAAGCTGTTCGCGTGAGTGAGCAACTTCGGTCGATCGGCCGCGTGACGCGTGGCCGCATTGGTGTGCAAATTGAGCAAGTGACCAAAGAAGTGGCTGACGCCAGTGGCCTGGGCAAAGCTCAGGGTGCGCTGGTGCGTGGCGTTGAAGTGGGCTCGCCCGCAGAAAAAGCGGGCGTTGAGGCGGGCGACATCATCACCAGGTTCGAAGGCAAAGCGGTCGAGAAGTCCAGTGACCTGCCCCGTATGGTGGGCGCCACCAAGCCAGGCACCCGCAGTGCCTTGACGGTGTTTCGCCGCGGTGCCAGCAAGGAGCTGACCGTGACCATTGCCGAGATCGAGGCAGACAAACCCGTCAAGAAAGCCAACGACAAGGAAGAGAAGCCCAAGGCTTCGGCCGCCGGACAATTGTTGGGCCTGGTGGTCAGCGACTTGACTGATGTACAAAAGAAAGAGCTGAAGATCAAGGGTGGCGTGAAGGTGGATGCGGCCACCGAGGCTGCGGCACGTGCCGGCTTGCGTGAGGGTGACGTGATCATGGCGATGGCCAATACCGAGGTGAATAACGCCAAGGAGTTTGAGGCTATTGCAACCAAACTCGACAAGACCAAGCCCGTGAATGTCCGCTTTCGCCGTGGCGAGTGGGATCAATATGTGATGATCCGGCTGACCAAGTAGCCCTGCAGGTCCCCTGTAGAGGGGCCAAAAGTTGACGGCTGGCTCTTTTAGCAGCGCTCATGTTGGCATGCACTAACTTTTATTGGGGGTCAAGAGTTGATTGGTTAGAATACCTGGTTGCAAGCTTTGCCGGGTTACCCCTTCCAGGTTGTCCCGGCATTTGTCCACCATTGGTGTGAATAAGTTGTGTATAAAATCCTGTTGCTGCGCTGCAACGTATTGTGGTGACTGCTCCCCTGGCTGAACATTTTTGGCTTTTTGCCTACAATGAAGGTCCAGCTTTCGCAGTTGCCAATGATTGTTGGTTCAGGGCGCGTCAACACTTGATGCGCCCTTTTTTCTTGGCGCCCCGTTTTAATTCAATCACTTAAGTGTCCTCGTTGATGAATCACATCAGAAATTTTTCGATCATTGCGCACATTGATCATGGCAAGTCCACCTTGGCCGACCGATTGATCCAGCGCTGTGGTGGTCTCCAGGCGCGCGAGATGGAAGCCCAGGTGCTGGACTCGATGGACATCGAGAAAGAGCGCGGGATCACCATCAAGGCCCAGACGGCGGCGCTCCAGTACAAGGCGCTCGATGGCAAAACTTACAACCTCAATTTGATCGACACGCCCGGGCACGTGGACTTCTCGTACGAGGTGAGCCGCTCCCTGTCGGCTTGCGAAGGTGCGTTGTTGGTGGTGGATGCCAGCCAGGGCGTGGAGGCGCAAACGGTAGCCAATTGCTACACCGCGCTGGAGTTGGGTGTGGAGGTGGTGCCGGTCTTGAACAAGATGGACTTGCCCAACGCCGACCCCGACAACGCCAAACTGGAAATTGAAGACGTTATTGGCATTGACGCCACGGACGCCATTCCTTGCTCGGCCAAAACAGGCATGGGCATTGATGAAATTCTGGAGGCGGTGGTGGCCCGCGTGCCTGCACCCAAGGGCAATGCCAATGGTGCGCTGCGCGCCATGATCATTGACAGCTGGTTTGACAACTACGTGGGTGTGGTCATGCTGGTGCGGGTGGTCGATGGGCGCCTGGGCAAAGGCGAGCGCATCAAGATGATGGCCACCGGGGCCACCTACAACGCCGACAGCCTGGGCGTGTTCACGCCTGCCAACGAGCCGCGCAACTCCCTGGAGGCGGGCGAGGTGGGCTACATCATTGCGGGCATTCGCGAGCTGCAGGCGGCCAAGGTGGGTGACACCGTCACACTGATCAAGCCCGGCACGGGCGGTGCCGCTGCAACCGCCACCGAGGCACTACCCGGCTTCAAGGAAATTCAGCCACAGGTGTTTGCGGGCTTGTACCCCACCGAGGCCAACCAATACGAGGGTCTGCGCGACAGCCTTGAAAAACTCAAGCTCAACGATGCCTCCCTGCACTACGAGCCAGAAGTATCCCAAGCACTTGGTTTCGGCTTTCGCTGCGGCTTTCTGGGGCTGTTGCACATGGAGATCGTGCAGGAGCGCCTGGAGCGTGAGTTCGATCAGGACCTGATCACCACGGCGCCGAGCGTGGTGTACCAGGTGGTGGGGGTCGATGGCGAGATCAGGATGGTGGAAAACCCCTCCAAAATGCCGGACCACGGGCGCCAGGACGAGGTGTGTGAGCCGATCGTGACCGTGCATTTGTACATGCCGCAAGACTATGTGGGCGCGGTGATGACGTTGGCCAACCAGAAGCGCGGTGTACAGATGAACATGGCCTACCACGGCCGCCAGGTCATGCTGACCTACGAGATGCCGCTGGCCGAGATTGTTCTGGACTTTTTTGACAAGCTCAAATCGGTCTCCCGGGGCTATGCATCCATGGACTACGAGTTCAAGGAATACCGCGCTGCGGATGTGGTGAAGGTTGATATCTTGCTCAATGGTGAAAAGGTCGACGCTTTGTCCATCATCGTGCACCGTTCACAGTCCCAGTACCGTGGCCGGGCCGTGGTGGCCAAGATGCGCGAAGTCATCTCGCGCCAGATGTTTGACGTTGCCATCCAGGCCGCCATTGGGGCCAACATTATTGCGCGTGAGACAATTAAAGCGTTGCGCAAGAACGTGATCGCCAAGTGCTATGGCGGCGATATTTCCCGTAAACGCAAGCTGCTTGACAGACAAAAAGAAGGTAAAAAACGCATGAAGCAAATCGGATCGGTCGAGGTGCCGCAAGAGGCATTTCTCGCTATTTTGCAGGTGGACGGCTAATGCAAGTTTTAACCTCTTTTATTCTCGCAGCCTTTGTTGGCTATGTCGGGGCCTGGTACTTCGGCATGGTCGAAGGCAACTTTGCGTTGTTGCTATTTTTGGCAACAGTGGTCACCGGGGTGTACTGGCTGGCCGAGCGCTTTTACTTCTTGCCGCAACGCCGCCAGGCTGCCGCCTTGCTGGTCGCTGAGGCGATACGTCGCCGTGGCGAGTTGGGCAAGCTGGGCATCAACCAGGTGGACGACGACGTGACTGTCGCCCAAAGCCGCCTGTTGGCTCAGCCGTGGTGGCTGGACTGGACGGCAGGCTTGTTCCCGGTGATCATGGCCGTGTTTTTCTTGCGCTCGTTTTTGTTTGAACCCTTCAAAATTCCGTCGGGCTCGATGATTCCCACTTTGTGGGTGGGTGACCTGATTCTGGTCAATAAATTTCACTACGGCGTTCGTTTGCCGGTCATCAATAAAAAGATCACCGATGGCACCGCGCCAGCCCGTGGTGATGTGATGGTCTTCAGGTATCCCCCAAAACCCAGCCTGGACTACATCAAACGCGTGGTCGGCATCCCTGGTGACGAGGTCGCCTACCTGAACAAGCGCTTGAGCATCAACGGCAAAGCTATTGACACAGTGGCCTTGTCCGAGTTTTTTGATCAGGACACCATGCGCTATTTCAAGCAGTTTGAGGAGTCCCTGGGCGAAAAGAAGCACGGCATCCTGAACGATGACGACCGGCCCGCCTTTGTGCCGGGCGCAGATGACTTTGCGTTCAAGCAAAACTGCCGCTACAGTGTCGAAGGCGTGGTGTGCAAGGTGCCTGAGGGGCACTATTTCATGATGGGTGACAACCGCGACAACTCGCTGGATTCACGTTTCTGGGGCTTTGTGCCTGACAAAAACATTGTGGGCCGCGCGTTTTTCGTCTGGATGAACTTCAGCAGCCTCAAACGCATCGGCTCTTTCAATTGACAAGGGGATCACTATGACGGTTCGGTTCAAGTCCAGGCAGCAGGGTCTGTCCTTTTTGGGACTTTTGATTGTGGGTGGTTTGTTGGCCGTCACCGGGGTGATTGGGGCTCAAATTGTCCCCACGGTGATCGAATACCAGGCGGTGACCAAGGCCATCACCAAAGCCAGCGCCGGCAACACGATGGCCGAGGTGCGCAGCACCTTTGACAAGGCGGCGGCCATTGACAACATCAGTTCCGTGAGTGGCAAAGACCTGGAGGTCACCAAGGAGGGTGACAAAGTCGTCATCAGCTTTGCCTACCAACGTGAAATTCACCTGACGGGCCCGGCCTACCTGACGCTCAAATACACCGGTCGTTCCAGATAACGGGCCGGACACAAAGGATATTGGATTGAATGATGGTTTGATTGCGCTGCAACGTCGTTTGCAGCATGAGTTTGTGAATGCCCCGTTGTTGACCCAAGCGTTGACACACCGCAGTTTTTCGGCGGATCACAACGAGCGGCTGGAGTTTTTGGGGGACTCGGTCCTTAACCTGTCGGTGGCCGACTTGTTGTATGTGCGGCTCAATGCCTTGCCCGAAGGGGATTTGTCCCGCGTGCGCGCCAATTTGGTCAAGCAGGAAACACTGCACCAATTGGCCCTGGAGTTGAATCTGCCTGAGGTGATCCGGCTGGGCGAAGGGGAGGCGCGCTCCGGTGGGCACAAGCGCCCCTCGATCCTGGCGGACGCGCTCGAGGCCTTGATTGGCGCGGTGTACCTGGATGCCGGCTTCACCGCCGCGCAGGCGCTGGTTCAGCGACTTTTCAAGGCGGTGGAAATCAATCCGGAGATGCAGGCCATCGGCAAAGACCCCAAGACCGAGTTGCAGGAATGGTTGCAAGCCCGCAAGCTCAACCTACCGCTCTACCGGGTAGCGGGGACACAAGGGGCTGCGCACAAGCAGACCTTTGATGTCGAATGCGAGATCGTCGAACTTAATTTTTCTGAACGCGGCATGGGCGGCTCCCGCCGTGCTGGGGAACAGGCTGCAGCTGCTGCGATGCTGCAAACACTCAAGGCAAAAGCAATAAAATGACTACTAATAAATCAATAGCACCCGAGGCAATAGATACCCCGGCTGAAGGCCAAAATGACATCGAAAGCATGCTCAAGAGCATGCGTGTGGCCGCCCCGAGCGGGCCCGTCGAAGGTCAGCGCTGCGGATTGATCGCTATTGTGGGCAAGCCCAACGTGGGCAAGTCGACCCTGATGAACGCGCTGGTGGGTCAAAAGATCAGCATCACCTCGCGCAAGGCGCAAACCACACGCCACCGCATCACCGGCATTCACAGCCAGGGTGCCACCCAGTTTGTGTTTGTGGACACGCCGGGTTTTCAGACCCGCCATAACAACGCCCTGAACCGCTCGCTCAACAAAACCGTGCTCGGCGCGGTGGGTGATGTCGATTTGATCTTGTTTGTGGTGGAGGCCGGCATGTTCAACCAGGCCGATGCCAAGGTGCTGGAGCTGCTGGGCAAGGGGATTCCCACGCTCTTGGTCGCCAACAAGCTCGACCAGGTCAATCGCCGCTCGGACATTGCGCCGTGGTTGCAGGAAATGCAGCAGCGCCACGCTTTTGCCGAGTTTGTGCCGATGTCGGCCAAGAACGCGAAGGACATTGAGCGCATGCTGGGCATTTGCGAGAAATACCTGCCGGAGCAAGCCTGGTGGTACGCCGAAGACGAATTGACTGACCGTAGCGAAAAATTTCTGGCCAGTGAAACGGTGCGCGAAAAGCTGTTTCGTCTGACCGGTGATGAACTGCCTTACACCTCCACGGTGGTGATCGACAAGTTCGAGGAAGAAGCCGGTCGGGGCAAGCAAAAGCGTCTGCTGCGCATTGCCGCGACCATCGTGGTGGAGCGAGACACCCACAAAGCCATGGTGATTGGCGACAAGGGCGAGCGCATCAAGCGCATCGGCATGGAGACCCGCGTGGAACTGGAGAAGGCGCTGGACTGCAAGGTGTTCATCGAGATGTGGGTCAAGGTCCGCTCCGGTTGGGCCGACGACGAAGCCCGCGTCCGGTCTTTCGGCTACCAGTGATGGGGTGGTTCCCCGGTGGCCACCCTGCGCATTTCTGAGGAACCCGCCTATGTCCTGCATCGCTACGACTGGAGCGAGTCGAGCCTGATTCTGGAGGTGTTCACACGCCGCTTCGGGCGTATTGCGCTGGTGGCCAAGGGGGCAAAACGGCCGAGTTCGAGCTTCCGGCCGATTTTGTTGCCGCTGCAGCCACTGCGCCTGGCTTTTGGGGGTGACTCTGAAATACGGACCCTCAAAAGCGCCGAGTGGCAGGGCGGCCATGTCATGCCCACGGGGGACGCCCTGATGTCGGGCATGTACCTCAATGAACTGCTGTTGACCCTGTTGGCCCGGGACGACCCGCACCCCGTGCTGTTTGATGTTTACGGCAGGGTGGTGGAGGTGGTTGCTTCCGGCCACAGTGAGGTGTTGCAATCGGCGCTGCGGGCGTTTGAGTTGCTGCTCTTGCGCGAGATTGGGCTGTTGCCCCAGCTCGATGTCCAAACCATGACCCTGCTGGACCTGCAGCCCCAAGTGCGCTACTCGCTTGTGCCTGAGGGCGGTTTGCGCCAGGCCCACCCCAGTGACCGGGCCAGCCTGAGCGGTGCGCAGTGGGTCAGCTTGCAGCAGTCGCTGGAAGACACCGCGCCCTTCACCACCACCTTGCGGGCTTGCTCCGAGGTCATGGCTGAGCTCAAGCCACAGTTGCGCACGCTCCTGAACTACCATTGCGGCGTGACTAGCCTGCGAACCCGCCAAATGATGATCGACCTCCAAACCCTATGAACAAGCACACCACCGCGCTCTCGGTCAACCTCAACAAAGTGGCGCTGGTGCGCAACACGCGCCACCTGGGTATTCCCAGCGTCACGCGGGCTGCTACCTTGTGTCTGCAAGCCGGGGCCAACGGCATCACGGTGCATCCGCGCCCCGACGAGCGCCACATCAGGGCTGGCGATGTGCAGGACCTCGCTGATCTGATGAAAGCGTGGCCAGGTCGCGAATTCAATATTGAGGGCAACCCGTTCCAGAACCTGATGGGTTTTGTACGGGAATTTCACCCGCACCAATGCACCTTTGTGCCCGATTCCGAAGGCCAATTCACCAGCGACCATGGCTGGAATCTGGCCCATGATGCCTACCGCCTGCGCCCCTTGATTGCCGAGGCCCACAGCCTGGGCGTGCGCGTCAGCCTGTTCATGGATGCGGACGTGCCGGCCATGGCCGCGGCCAAGGCCGTGGGTGCGGACCGCGTGGAGTTGTATACCGAGCCCTATGCAGCGGCCTGGGGCACGCCGGCTCAGGAGGCTGAGTTGGCGCGTTTTGCACAGGCTGCGCAGGCGGCGCTGGATGCAGGTCTGGGTGTGAATGCAGGGCATGATTTGAGCCGCGACAACCTCGCCGCCTTTTTGCTTGCCGTGCCGGGTGTCTCGGAGGTTTCCATCGGCCACGCCTTGATTGCCGATGCGCTGGAGTTGGGCTACACCGCCACGGTGCAGGATTACTTGCGCTGCATTCGCCAGGCGCAAGACTAGGCCACGACCCATGATTTACGGCGTTGGCACCGATATTTGCGACGTGCGCCGCATTCGGGCCAGTCTGGCGCGCCATGGCGACCGGTTTGCCAAGAAGATTTTGAGCGACGCCGAGTTTGCGACCTGGCAGGCTAGAGGCCAGCGCTGGCCCGAGCGCGGCATTCGCTACCTGGCCACGCGTTTCAGTGCCAAAGAGGCTTTCAGCAAGGCCATTGGCCTGGGCATGACCATGCCCATGACCTGGCGGCTGTGCGAGATTGGCAAGCTGCCCAGTGGCCAGCCCACCATCGTGCTGCATGGCGTGCTGAAAGATTGGTTTGAGGCCCGCAAGCTGACGGCGCATGTGAGTGTGACCGACGAGACCGATTACGCCGCCAGTTTCTGCGTGGTCGAGACTTTATGAGAAACTGGCCTCTGGCCGGCATCTTATAAGGGATAGAAGTTTAAAATACATAGCAAAAAGTTTTTGGAGACACCATGACCCAACACGCCCCCCTGATCATCGACGTCGCTGGCCTGAGCCTCACCAAGACCGACCGCCAGCGCCTCAAGCACCCGCTGGTGGGTGGCATCATTTTGTTTGCCCGCAATTGGCAAGACCGGACGCAATTGATGCAGTTGTGCCGTGAGATCAAGAAGGTGCGCCGTGACCTGCTCATTTGCGTGGACCACGAAGGCGGGCGCGTGCAGCGCTTCAAGACGGATGGGTTCACCCACCTGCCGCCCATGCGCGCACTGGGCGAGATGTGGCTTAGTGATGGCAAGGCGGGCGAGGGCGCAGGCGCCATGCAGGCCACCAACGCCGCCACGGCCTGCGGCTTTGTGCTGGGCGCCGAGTTGCGGGCCTGCGGGGTGGACTTCAGCTTTACCCCGGTGCTGGACCTTGATTTTGGTGAAAGCAGTGTCATTGGCGACCGCGCCTTTGCCCGCGATCCTCGCGTGGTGAGTTTGCTGGCCAAGAGCCTGATGCATGGCTTGTTGCAAAGTGGCATGGGCAATTGCGGCAAGCATTTTCCGGGGCACGGTTTTGTCAAAGCCGACTCCCACACCGACATTCCCGTGGACAAGCGCAGCCTCAAGGCCATATTGGCGGATGACGCTGCGCCTTACCGTTGGCTCAATACCAGCTTGAGCAGCGTCATGCCCGCCCATGTGATTTACCCCAAGGTGGACGCCCGCCCAGCCGGATTCTCAAGCCGCTGGCTCAACGACATCCTGCGCGGGCAGCTCGGGTTTGGCGGTGCCATCTTCAGCGACGACCTCTCCATGGCAGGAGCCCGTTTGCTTGATGGTGCGGAGGTCACCTACACGCAGGCGGCTGTTGCAGCCCTGGAGGCGGGGTGTGACATGGTCTTGCTGTGTAACCAGAGCCTGGACGGCGGCGCGGCTGTGGACGAATTGATTGCCGGGCTGACCGAGGCGCAAGTCAAAGGCCTGTGGCAGCCACAAGAGAGGAGCGAGGAGCTACGCCAGGCGCTGCTGCCGCGCAGCCCCGCGTTTCAGTGGGATGCGTTGATGGTGCAATCCGACTACATGCACGCCTTGACCCTGGTGCCCTGAACCGGGTTCTTCAAGCGCGCCTGCCGCGCAGCACCAGCGGCGTACCCGCCGTGTTCGGCTCAGGGGGAGCGGTGCAGCCGGGGTGAGGAGAGTGCGTCGATCATGTCCTGCGTGGCTGAGTCGAGGTTGGGGTGTTTGGCCAGCAGCTTGGCGGAGATGAGCGCGGCGCGCAGGTCCTTCAGGTCTTTGACCGTGGGGGCCACCTTGATCTGGGCCAGCGCTGCGGCACTGTTGCCGCCCTGGATTAGCGCAGCTACTTTGGTGGCCCACACACTGGGACGTGACATCGCGGTTCTCCTGAAATTGATTGACGAGCCATTTTGGCACAGGGCCGGCGTTCAATCAGCGTGGGCAGCTACTGGTTTTGTAGCGTTTTCGCACTCGACGAGATACGTGATGCCGCCTTCCATAGGTTGCAGCTGCAAAAGTCAACGAGACAGTGGTGCCGCATTTTGGACCAATGGACTGAGTCGGCTTTGATAGCTGTCAAAAGTGGGTGGTATTGCTGGCAAAGCCCGGAATGGCGGGATGTTCATGGTGCGCCAAAAGTGCTGGTGGTCGATGACTTTAGGGCAGATTTTGGCCTGGCGAGGCGGTGCAGCGGTCTGTTGAGTTGGTTTTTGAGTGTCTTAGGGCTCTAGCCGGCGTTTTAATTGCCTAAAGTGCTATTTAAATAATAGCTATTTTGTTGGAGTTCTTTTGGAGAAATTCTTTTGCCATGCGCTCGCGGTGGGCGGGTTGGCAGTAATGGGAGTCATTGATTGGACCCGTTGTATTTGAATCAATCACCTCAGACCGGTCACTGGCATCGCACCTCTATGGCCGTCATCCACCGACCAAGGAAACTCGAAATTTGCAGATCAAAACAGCACGGCCATGACGCAGGATGCACGCTCCATTGGTCATCTGCCCTGGCGATATGAATCCCTTATCCTTGCGTTTCCTCAACACTTCGGTAGTCGGTAGTAGGTGGTCGGTACAATTTGGTCGGTCGGTGATGACAGTAGCCAGTGCACTAACGCCGTGAGAGTGCTGCACCACATTGATTTGACGCAATTTAACTGGAAAACAGAACATGGCCCCAGACATTGAAAACAAGATCTACACAAGATTGACCGACCTGGAAAATGAGGTGACCACGTTGCGCAATGGCTATCTGGTTGTCAACAAGCGCTATGCACTGGCTCTCCAGTCGATGAAGTCGTTGACAAGCTCTACGCTGGAGGCGGCCATTCGCGCGGCCGCTGCGGCCGAGAGATCTGCCCAGGCCTGCAAGAATGCGGCAGTGGCGGCCACGGCGGCAGCGGCGGTGCCGGTGATCGAAGCCGCAGAAGCGGCGGCTGAAGCAGCCGGGTTGGCTGCTTTGGCGGCGGCAGAGGCAGCAGCAGCAGCATCTGCGGCGGCCTCTGCGGCAGCAGCAGCGGCGGCTTTTCAGGCCGAAGAGACCGCGGTGCAGGCCTCCAGCGAAGCAGCAGCAGCCACCGCCAGGGCTACCTTGGCCGCTGCAGCAGCAGCCAAAATGGCCCTTGATGCCGCTGCCGTCGCCAAGGCGCTGAGAAAATAACCAACACGATCATCGCCGCGCCCACACGCCATGAGTCAGCCCCCCCCGCAGACAGCATCCCGGACGCGGAGAACGTCATGGATGTGACGCGGGTGGCCGACAAGCTCAGCGCGCTTGAAGATGAAATCCACCACCTGTACGAGCATGTGCCGTTTGGTAGCCATGCCTTGGATGCGAACGGCACGTACCTGCACATCAATTCGCTTGAATTGGCATGGTTGGGTTACAGCCAGGAAGAGATCGTCGGCAAGAGAAAATTTGTTGACTTTCTGACACCAGCCAGCCAGCAGTTGCTGCGCAGAAATTTGCCTGCTCCCGGCCTGAGCAACGTGATTTCGGACCTGGAGCTTGAGTTGCTGCACCGCGACGGCACCAGCATGCCCGTTGCGCTCAACTCGGTCGGGTTTGCCGATGAGTCAGGCAAACTGCTCAAGCGCCGCGCGGTACTGTTTGACATGCGCGAAAGCCGGCAAAACAAAATCCGCCGACTGGTGGCCGCCACCGCGTTCGAGTCGCTCAGCGGGATGATCATCACCGACAGCCAGCAAGTCATTTTGCAGGTCAACCAAGCGTTTACCGAACTGACCGGCTACAGCGCTGAAGAAGCCGTGGGCCAGACCCCGCGCATGCTGAGCTCAGGCCACCAAGACGCAGCTTTCTATCAAGCCATGTGGGCGGCCCTGAAAGAACACGGCCGCTGGCAGGGCGAAATTTGTAACAAGCGCAAGGATGGGACTGTTTTCATGGAGTGGCTCAGCATCTCCAGCGTGGTCGATGCCGCAGGTGCCGTCAGCCATTACATTGGCAGCTTTTTTGACATCACGGCCAGTAAGACGGCCCAGGCAGAGTTGACTCAGCTGGCGTATTTTGACCCGCTGACCCAACTCCCCAACCGTCGCCTGCTCCTGGACCGATTGACCCAGGCACTGGCCGTGGCCGAGCGCACCAGACTTTATGCTGCCATACTTTTTGTGGATCTGGATCACTTCAAGGCGATCAACGATACCCGCGGCCATGAGGCCGGTGACCTGGTGCTAGTCGAGACAGCGCGGCGTTTGCGCGCTGCCGTGCGCGCCGGTGACAGCGTGGCGCGTCTGAGCGGTGACGAGTTTGTCGTGCTGCTCGATGGTCTGGAGATGAACGAGCTGGAGTCCGCAGAGCAAGCCAGAGTCGTGGCCGAAAAAATACTGAATGCGTTGGCTCAGCCCTATCGGTGTAGAGATTTCGAGTTTCATTGCACCGCCAGTATCGGCATCGACTTGTTTGTTGATGCTGTGTCAGCGCCAGACCTGCTCCAGCATGCCGATTTGGCCATGTACCAGTCCAAAGTGGCAGGACGCAACAGGCTGCGCTTCTTCAACCCGGACATGCATAGCCAGGTGATTGCGCTCGCTTCCCTGAGGGACGATTTGCGCCGTGCGCTGGCCCAGTGCCAATTCAAACTACATTATCAGTCGCAAGTCAACCTACAGGGTCGGATTGTGGCGGCAGAGGCTTTGCTGCGCTGGCAGCATCCCGAGCGCGGCTTGGTGATGCCGGGCGAGTTCATTGGCCTGGCCGAGGAAACCGGCCTGATCGTCCCGATTGGGCAATGGGTGCTGCAAATGGCCTGCGCCCAACTCAAGGTCTGGGAGAGCATGCCGCTGGCCCGCCATTTGCGCCTGTCAGTAAACGTCAGCGCTCTTCAGTACCGGCAAGACAGTTTTGCGGCAACTGTGCAGCAGATGTTAAGCACCAGCGCCATCGATCCGGCAAAGCTGGTTTTGGAGGTCACGGAGAGCATGATGCTGGACGTGCCCGACGCCGTCGGCAAAATGAACGAGCTCAAGGCATTAGGTGTTGTTTTTTCGATGGACGACTTTGGCACCGGCTATTCATCGCTGGCGAGCCTCATGATGCTGCCGCTGAGTGAGCTAAAAATTGACCAGTCTTTTGTAAGTAAGTTAGTTGAGGATGTAAACGTTGCCATCATCGTGCGGGCCACTATCGCCATGGGCCAGGCGCTGGGCCTTGAAGTCATCGCCGAAGGGGTTGAAACGCAGGCCCAACGCGACATGCTGGTGCACAACGGCTGCCAACGGTTTCAGGGTTACTTGTTCAGCCGACCGGTGCCGATAGATGAATTTGAGGCGCTGTTGCTGCATGCTGGCTAGTCAGAGCCGTTAAGCCGGAATGCACATTGACTGAACGACTGGTTCTTGTTTGGGCCAGTGACTGCTTGGGCAATCATCCGATTCACGACTGCCCCAACCCAAAAAACTACTTGACTTCCACATCCTTCGCAGTCGGCACCGCCTTCTTCACATTGAACCGCACAGCCGCTGCAGCGAGTTTTTGTTTGCGCTCCTGATTCAGTCGCTCCAGTTCAGCGTGGTTGCTCTTTTTCATGTTGGGGTCTTTGCCAAAATGGGTTGCCATCGTGATATCTCCTTGGGGTGAACGAAATTAAAAACAAGCACGATTGTCGACGCTGAGCCTGCGGCCCAAAATGCCCTGAAAATTGGTGGCTTGGTTTTTCCCGATTAGCGCGCCACGGCGCATCAACTTCAACGCAGCATGAAATCCAGATCTCCCAGCGGTGGCTTGGTCTACTCCACCGACAGCGGGCGCATGTGCCCCACTTGCCGTCAGGCCAAAGCCGACTGCCGTTGTGCCGTGCAGGCGGCGCGTCCCGCAGGCGATGGCGTTGTGCGGGTGTCCCGCGAGACCAAGGGGCGTGCCGGCAAGGGTGTAACCCTGGTGCGGGGTTTGGCCCTGGACCCGCTGGCCCTCATGACCCTGGGCAAGCAACTCAAAACCGTCTGTGGATCGGGCGGCACGGTCAAGGACGGGGTGATTGAAGTGCAGGGCGACCATTGCGACCGGGTGATCGAGTTGCTCAAGGGCCAGGGCCATACCGTCAAACGGGCCGGCGGCTGAAGTGAACCCCGACGACTTGCAGCTGCTGGTGACCCGCACCATGCCTTTTGGCAAGTACAAGGGCCGTGTGATGGCGGATTTGCCGGGCGACTACCTGCGCTGGTTTGTGCGCGAGGGCGTGCCCAAGGGTGAAATCGGGCGACTGCTGGGCCTCATGCACGAGATCGACCACAACGGTTTGTCTGACTTGCTCAAACCTCTGCGCGAGCGCTGAGACGCAGCCAATCGTTACCGAAGTCTGAGCAACTGATCGGAATCTCCCAACCGGGCCTCCACCAGCGAGTCAAAGGCCTGCACCATCTCGGAGAAGCTGGCGTAGCCGTGCTCTTTCACATCAAAGGTGGAGTCCAGCCGTTTGATCATCTGCCAGACCGCTCCTTCACTCACCCAGGGGTCGCTCTGGGTCTGGGCCAGGAGCCGCAAGGCCCGTGTCAGCAGGTCGGCCGGTGCCATGCCGGTGGTGTCAGTCGCTTCCACCAGGCTCTCGTAGTACCTGAACTCATGGCAGCTTTTGGCCCAGTGCCGGTTGGTCGATTTGCGTGCCCCGATGCCGATGAGGGTGCGCCCGGCGGCCTTGATCTTTTGGGATACCGGCATGAAATCACTGTCGCCACCCACGATCACGATGGTGCGGATGTGGCCAAACCGCCCGATGTCTTCCACGGCGTCCAGGCAGAGCTTGATGTCCGCACCGTTTTTGGCAGATGCCCCGGGGGAAAACAGCTGGATCAGCTCCACGGCCCCCTGCAGCAGCGCATCGCGGTAGCGGCCAAAGTATTGCCAGTTGCAATAGGCGCGGTTGATGGCAATGGGGCCAAAGGAGGCCGCCAGCTCCACAATGGCCTGTACGTCAATCAGCGGCTCCTGCGACTTGAAGCGGCCATCGGGCTTGTTGTAAGCGCCTTCGCCCAGGCGGGCATCGGTAAGGCTGGCGTGCAGGTTCTCAAAGTCCCAGTACAGCGCGACCAAACTGTTTGCATCGCTGTCATTTCGGCTCAAGGTGTGCTCCTGTGGGTGGTTATCCGCCCATCCTAACCGGGCGGGCATAATTGAGGGTTGCCACACCCCACCCCAGAGTCCCGCCGCCCATGAGAGATCACTACTCCGCCCTCGGGCTTGACAGCGCCGCGACGCTGGCCGATGTTAAAAAAGCCTTTCGCCAAAAGGCCTCGCTCCACCACCCTGACCGCAACACCGCCGCCGATGCGCCGGCGCGTTTTCGGGCTGTGCAAACCGCTTACGAGGTCTTGTCGGACCCGGAGCAGCGCCAGGCCTATGACGACAACCGCCGGCGCAACCTGCTGGACAGCCCGGTCGACACCGCCCGCACGATTTGGCAGGGCTATTTCAGCCAACTGCTTCCCCATTCCACCGACCTGAAGGCCCATTGACATGAACATTTCTCCCTTTTTCCTCGGACTGCGTTCGGCCTACCAGGCCGAGATCGATGACATGACCTTTGACTCCGAGGGCAAGAACGTGCTGCGCCAGCGGCTGACGGCCCGGCGCAAGGAGCTTGGCTTTTTGCTCAAGATGATTGAGCTGAGTCCCGAGATGGTGGCGGTGGTCTTTCATGAGGCCTTCAAGTTCACTTTGCCCGCAGCCATGGACCACCTGCTGGCGCAGGAGCCGGAAGATTTTCCGGAATGGGACAGCTTTGCCGATGCGCTCTTGATGCCGCCCTGGGCGCATGAAATGATCAAGGTGATTCGCCAGGAGCCCATGGGCGACTGGTTCCTGACGGTGGCCGTGGGGCTGGAGTACATGTTCTCCAAGCCCGGCGCTGCGCCTGCGCACACCGGTGAGGGCCGTGAGAACGATGACGAAGACGCCGAGTTTGATGAGCCCAACCGCGACGCCCTGGATGAGTTTGATGACCAGGAAGAGGGCGATGCCCAGGCCCGCGAGGAAGCCGGTGCCGACTGGATGGTCGAGCAAGGCTTTGACCGCAAGGACCGTTGAACATGGAAAAACACAAGCAACTGGCCCTCATCGCCAAAACCCAAAGCCTGATTGCCTCGGGCGACATCGTGGGTGCCGAGGCGGCCCTGGTCGAGCTGGCCGATACCGAGGGCGACTCGGCCCTGATGGTGGTGCTGGCGCAGTTGCCGCCCAAAGATATTTTGGCGGTGATCCGCGAGTACGACAACTCCAAGGAGTCGGTCATCAACCTGATGGTCACGCCCGATCAGTTTGCCCGTGCCGTGGTGATTGAAAAACAATACAAGGACCTGACCCGCACCCACCTGCGCGGCATGGTCAATTCGATCATTTTTCGCGATGACGCGGACCCGGTCGAGTTTGTGACGGCGATTGGGGACCTGGAAGGCGGCTCGGACGCGCTGGCCGATTACTTTGAAGAAAAGTGGAGCCGCATTGAGGCGTTTGCCCGGGTCGGGACGTTCGAGACGGTCGAGGACGACGGCGAGATGCTGTCAGAAAACGCCTTGTACGGCCAGGCCTACGCCAAGCCCCGCCTGGAGCAAGACGAAGTGGCTGACCGCGACTGGATGGAGTTGGCCTGGATTCTGCGTTACCAGTGCCCTGATTTGTTCATTGAGATGCTGCTGGTGCTGCGCGCCAAGGCCCGGGCGTTTGAGGCGGGTCTGGGCGAAGAGGAAGAGGGTGACGAAGACGATGGCAAGTTCGAAACCGGTGACACCGACCGCGGCAAGGCCACCCCTGCGGCCCGGGAGTCGGACGAAGAATCCGCCATCTGACCGCCACCCGCCCCATCGCCACCATGTCCAAGTCCGTACCCAAGTCCGCAACCTTGCCCTCACCATCCTCTTTGCCAGACGAATTGCAGGAGTCACCCACCGCACCTGCAACAGCCGGCATGTCGGTCTACGACGCCCGTCCGTTTTTTGAAAAGGCGCTGGTTTATGGCGTGCAGCATGGCCTGCTTGATGCCCAAAAACTGGAGGCCATCAACAACGATGCCCCCAAGGGCATGGTGCAGATTGCGCGCTATTTTGGCAACGAGTTCCTGCGCCCCGATCTTGAAAAGGCCCGCGAACGCCTTGTCAACCTGGTGAGTCTGCACCTGGAGCACAGCACCGCAGGCGACTTGCACGAGGCGGCACACTTGTTGCGCGACAACTCCATTTTGTCGCGCTCCAAAGCCGGCTCGGACATGCTCAAGGCCCTGATTGCCATGCCGGTGAACAGCCACTTTGGCATGAACGAGCATGGTGGTTTCTCGGACGACCAGATTCCGCAACTGGCGCGGTGGTCGCTGCGCAGCTATCCAGAGTACCAGGCTGAACTGGCTCGACGCGAAGCGGTGGAAGAGGTGATTGATGCGGCCCACTGGCTGGCCGATGCTGTGGGCATGGATGAGAGTGGGCTGGAGGAGGCGGGTAAAGACTCTGAGGCCGTCATCCGCACGGCGTTGTTGCTCCACACGCTCAAGCGTACCGAAATGCCCGACTGGGTAGCGTTTGAAAAGCTGGTAACGCTGTTGCGCAAGAAATATGGAGCACCCGACGCAGTAAAGACACCGGCTGGAGCCGAATATTGCGTGATCAGCACGCCCAAAAGCCTGCCTGTGGAGTTCAAGGCCGTGGTGGAGGCGCTGCGCCAATCCGTTCAGGACGACCTGCCCAAGATATTGGACTCCAGCGTGAGCGCACGCAAACTGTTTGACCAGACGCCTGCCTTCATGGGCCGTTACTTCTGGCTGGAAGACGGCTTGAGCGATGTCGATCACTTTGACCGCGAAGCCTCGCAGTTCTGGCAAAAAGCCACGGGTGGCAACAACGACGACGGCTCCCTGCTCACGCTTTTTTTGTGCATTGCGGCCGGCTCTGCGCCCAAAACCATGCTCACTGAAAAAGGTGCGGCCACCCTGATCCGCAAGATCCGCAAGTCAGGTCTCAAGCCCGAGCTGGTGGATGATTACATCCACCACCATGCGCCGGAGCAGCACCAGCAGGATTACCCTGAGTTGTGGGAGCACTTCATGAATGAAGCTCTGAGCACCCTGAAAAGTGACCGGGACAATGCCATGAACGATGCCCTGGCCCTGTTGCGCCGGGAGTGCCACGTCAGTGGCTGAGAAGGGCTGACTCCAGCGTGGCCGTTCAGGCCTGTTGCATCCGCAATCGCCTGGCCGCGTCTTCCGCCCGGGCATCATCAATTTCGCGCATCAAGCCGCCCACATCCACTGCACCGGTTTTGCGGTCAAAACGGCCGCTCAATGGGGTGTCGGGCTGCAACATGCCGCGCTCGTATAAAGCCCAGATTTCCGGGCCAAATTCGGTCTGCAGCAACTCGGGTGCAAAGCCACCAAAGAACCCACGCAGGTTGGCCACATCGCGCAGCAGCATGCGCCGGGCGTGGTTGTTGCCGGCGGCATCCACAGCCTGTGGCAGGTCGATGATGACCGGGCCGTCTTCAGCCAACAAGATATTGAATTCTGACAAATCCCCGTGCACCACGCCGGCGCACAGCATACGCACCACCTGCACCAGCAGCATGGCATGGTGTTCGCGCGCCTGCTCTGGCGTGAGCACCACGTCATTGAGCCGGGGGGCCGCGTCCCCATGTTCGTCGGTCACCAGTTCCATGAGCAGCACGCCATCGCAAAAATTGTGCGGTTTGGGCACGCGCACACCGGCATCGGCCAGGCGGTAGAGCGCATCGACCTCGGCGCTTTGCCAGGCAGCTTCTTGCGACTCGCGTCCAAACTTGGTGCCCTTGGCCATGGCGCGGGCCTGGCGGGAGTTCTTGACCTTGCGGTTTTCGGTGTAGTCCACCGCCTGGCGAAAGCTACGCTGGGTGGCTTCCTTGTAGATCTTGGCGCAGCGGGTCTCGTCGCCGCAGCGCACCACATACACCATGGCTTCCTTGCCACTCATGAGTTGACGCACCACGGTGTCGATCAGGCCTTCTTCAATTAACGACTGGAGTCTGGGGGGAGCTTTCATAGGGGCGATTGTGCACGGGTGCTGGGGCATCCGCTCACTCAGCGGTTTTGTGTGTCCGTCTCGCGCACGAGGCGCATGCCCAGCAGGGTGTAGCGCGAACTTGCGGTGTTGATGTTGCGGTAAGAACATCGCGCGTAGAGCGACCAGGTGTGCCAGGAGCCGCCCCGGCGCACGCGCATGGCGTCGTCCTGGGGTCCTTGGGGGTCGGTCAGTGGGGAGGCTGCGTAGTAGGTTTCATCATAAGCGTCAGACACCCATTCCCAGGCGTTGCCCACCATGTCATAAAGGCCGAAGGCATTGGGGGGGGAAGCTGCCCACCGGGGAGGTGAAGGCAAAGCCATCCGGTTGGGAAACTGCAAAGTTTTGCCACTTGGGCCAGTTTTTGGCGGCCTCCGCATCAAACGTGTTGGCCGCTTGGGCCAGGGCTTGCGGGGTATTGACGGTACCGTAGCGTGTTGCGCTGCCGGCTCGGCACGCGTATTCCCATTCGGCCTCGGTGGGCAGACGATAGGTTTTTCCCTCCAACTTGCTCAGCCAGCGGCTCATGGCGACGGCGTCGTTCCAGGTGACGTTCAGCACGGGCTCGTTATCACGTTGCACAAAGCCGGGGTTACTCCAGGAATAGCGGACATCTCGCCCCTCGAAAGTGTCACCGCGCTGGGTGGTGGCGGGGTCATAAGCTGCGTTATACCCATAGCCGCCGGTGCCGTCGGCCACCGATTCAGGCACATAGCCCGAGGCGCTTAAAAACTGGCGAAACTGCCCGACGGTGACCTCGTGCTGGCCCATAAAGAAATCTCGACTCAACACCACGCGGTGCGCTGGCTGCTCGTCGGTCAGCAGTG
>JBIIVW010000188.1:0-6508 GCA_044339205.1 Rhodoferax sp.
GCCCTGTAACGGGCACGACGTGCTGCTTCTTCCGGGCTTTGGCCGGGCGCATGACGCGCATCGACTCTTTGAGTCGTCAATGGCACATTGATACGCAGGCAAAAAGACTGACAGTGCTGCTCAAAATCATCGGCTGCAACCTGGAGACCATGGTGAATATGAATCGCGTGCACCTGCCCTGGCCACTTTTCGGCACAAGCCAGGAGCAAGGCTGTTGAATCTGCGCCACCGCTGTACGCCACGGCCAATGGCAAAGCAGGGGAAAAGACGCGCATGGCCTGAGCCAGCGTCGCGCTCATGAACAGGCGGCCAACTGCTTATTTGGCGGTGGCCTTGGTGTCATTGAAACGGCCATAGCTCTGCAGACGATCGTACCGGCGATCCAGCAACTCCTTGACCTTGAGGTCGCTGACCTGGCGGAACGCGTCACTCAGTGCGCGCTTGAGAAAGGCCGCCATTTGTTTGTGATCACGGTGTGCACCACCGACCGGCTCGTTGACGATCTTGTCGATCACGCCCAAGGCTTTCAGTCGGTGCGCCGTGATACCGAGCGCATCTGCAGCCTCTTGGGCCTTGTCAGAGGTCTTCCAGAGAATCGAGGCGCAACCCTCAGGGCTGATCACTGAATAAATCGAGAACTGGAGCATCAGCACCTGGTCGCCAATGGAAATAGCCAAGGCCCCGCCGGACCCACCTTCACCGATGATGGTGGTGATGATCGGCACTTCGAGTTGGGCCATCTCAAATATATTTCGACCAATTGCCTCCGACTGACCCCGCTCCTCGGCATCAATCCCGGGGTAAGCACCCGGCGTGTCCACAAACGTGAACACGGGCAGCTGAAATTTTTCGGCGGTTTTCATCAAACGCAGTGCCTTGCGGTAGCCTTCGGGCTTGCTCATGCCGAAGTTGCGCAGCCCGCGCTCTTTGGTGTCGCGGCCTTTTTGCTGGCCAATGACCATGCACGGTGTTCCATTGAAGCGTGCCAACCCTCCCACAATGCTCAAGTCATCGGAGAAATGTCGGTCGCCGTGCAGCTCGATGAAGTGAGTGAATATCTCATTGACATAGTCAAGCGTGTACGGACGCTCGGGATGCCGGGCGATTTTGGTGATTTGCCAAGGGGTCAAATCGCTGTAGACGTCTTTGGTGAGCTGCTGACTTTTCTTCGCCAATTGTTCGATTTCAGTCGAAATATCAACAGCGGACTCCGTCTGCACGTAGCGCAGCTCTTCAATCTTGTTTTCGAGATCGGCGATGGCCTGCTCGAAATCGAGGAATGTTTTCTTGGCCACAAAGGGCTCCTATCTTTTTATCATCTCAATCAGTTGGTGACAGAGCTTGCTAGCTTCGCATAGCAGCGGTCAGTCCCACACTATTTCGATCTTCAATAATTCACTGGCAGCGGATCAAGCGAGCGCCAAATATACCAAGTTGCCACGCTACGGTAAGGTGCCCAAGCGGCAGCCACTTCACGGGCGTCGCTGCGGCTGACCACATCGCCTGAAAAATAGCTTTGGCTGATGCCATTGATCAAACCCGCATCGTCCAAAGGCAAGACGTTCGGCCGCATCAGATGAAAAATCAAAAACATCTCGGCCGTCCAGCGGCCGATACCGCGAATGGCAATCAACTCCTCAATAATAGCCTCATCATCCATCATCTCCCAAGTTTTGACATGCAAGGCACCATTGTCAAAGTGAAGCGCCAAGTCAACCAGATACTCAACCTTGCGGGCACTCAAGCCTGCTGCGCGCATGTCGTCCACCTTGAGTCGAAGCACGTTGTCCGCCGTGATTGTCTTCGGCAGAAGCGCGAAGCGGTCCCACACCGTCTGGGCTGCCTTGACGGATATTTGCTGCCCCACGATGCTGCGCGCCAACGTTACAAACGCATCTCCACGGGTTTGCAGGCGAGCGTCACCAAACTGGGGAATGAGCCGCTTCATCACCCGGTCTTTCTTCATCAAGTGCTTGCAAGCGTCGGTCCAGTAAGCCGGAGTGTCGACCACAGGTGCTACGGTATCAGAAGCGCTCATCTCAATGGATGTCCCGGCCAGGAGCCAAAATGATTGAAAAAACCGTCATGGGGTAGCTTCCCAGGTTGTACCGTTTGGGGCGTCCTTCAGCACAACACCGCCTGCGAGCAGCTCTTGGCGAATTCGATCGGCCTCCACAAAGTTTTTGACGGCCTTGGCCTGCGCACGCAGCGCAATCAAGGCTTCAATGGCAGGCTGATCCAGCAAGGCACCGGCCTGCAAAAAAACTTCAGGATCAGCCTGTAGCAGCCCCAGGCAAGCGCCCAAGGCCTTAAGCAACCCCGCCAACTCGGAAGAGCCTGTCTTGTTAACCTCCGTGGCCAGATCAAACAACACGGCAACCGCCTCGGGCGTACCAAAGTCATCGTCCATCGCCGCCTTGAAGCGAGCCGCGAATGGTTGACTCCAATCAACGGCGACTACGGCAGGTGCAACCAGGCTCAAGGCGGTGTACAGGCGTCTCAACGAATTGCGGGCGTCATCCAGATGGGCATCGCTGTGGTTGAGGGCACTGCGGTAGTGCGCCCGAACAATGAAGAACCGGGTCGTTTCAGCATCAAAACGGGCCAAAATCTCGCGGATAGTGAAGAAATTACCCAGGCTTTTAGACATTTTTTCATTGTCCAGCGTCACAAAGCCGTTGTGCATCCAGATACCGGCCAATGGCTGACCCGTGGCCCCTTCGCTTTGCGCGATCTCATTTTCGTGGTGAGGAAACTGCAAATCGGCGCCACCACCGTGAATATCCACCGTATCGCCCAGCATCTGTGCGCACATGGCCGAGCATTCGATGTGCCAGCCCGGGCGACCCCGACCATACACGCTGTCCCATTTGGCCTCCTCCGGCTCAGCCGGCTTGGCCGTCTTCCAAAGCACAAAATCCAGTGGGTCGTCCTTGCCGTCCGGCACCGCCACCCGTTCACCGGCGCGCAACTCATCGAGTGACTTGCCGCTGAGCTTGCCGTAACCCGGAAATTTTCGAACTGCGTAGTTGACGTCGCCGTTACCCGACCGGTAGGCCAGCCCCTTGTGCTCCAGTTGCCCGATGAGGGACAGCATTTGCGGAACGTACTCGGTCGCGCGGGGCTCATGGGTGGGGCGCTCGATACCTAACGCATCAGCGTCCTGGTGCAGGGCGTCCACCATGCGGTCGGTGAGGGCACGAATGGTTTCCCCATTCTCCAGCGCCCTTTTGATGATCTTGTCATCAATGTCGGTCACATTGCGCACATAGGTCACCTTGAATCCGCTGGCCTTGAGCCAGCGCTGGACCACATCAAAGGCCACCATGGAGCGGGCATGGCCCAAGTGGCACAGGTCATACACCGTCATGCCACACACATACATGCGCACATGACCGGGCTCAATGGGAGAAAACGGCGCCATTGCACGGGACAGTGTGCTGTAAATGTGCAGACTCATAAATGTTTCGAAAGGGCAGCTACAGCAGGCATCAGGCCGGGATGTGCGTGGCAAATGCTGCTGGTGGGTGGGCAATAAACGGGGTGTTGAAAAACACCCCTCGGCTACAATTAAACTCAGTATATAGCCCATCCAGCCAGCTGCCCAAGGCGGGCAAGCACCATCCAGGAATCAATAGGCTCCATGAATTACGCCCGCTTCCCTTTTTTCCCGACCCTCCGTCTTCTGGCCGTGGCTGCAGCTTGCCTGGTTGGCACAGCGCACGCAGATGATTACGCGGAAGTCAACCAGCTGCTGCGGGCAGGCAAGCTCACGGAAGCCCTGAGCAAGGCCGACGGCTACCTGGCCACCAAGCCTACCGACCCTCAAATGCGCTTCCTTAAAGGCGTGATCCAGCGCACGTCGGGCAAGCAACCTGAAGCCATTGCCACGTTTACCAAGCTGACTGAAGACTACCCCGAACTGCCTGAACCGTACAACAATTTGGCAGTCCTCTACGCTGGACTGGGGCAGTACGACAAGGCCCGCAGTGCGCTGGAAATGGCAATTCGCACCAACCCGAGCTACGCAACCGCGCACGAAAACTTGGGCGATGTCTACGCCAGGCTGGCCAGCCAGGCCTACAACAAGGCACTTCAACTCGACACTGACAACTCCGCTGTGCCGCCCAAGCTTGCCATCATTCGCGAGGTGTTCAAGCCCAACCTGAGCAACCCCAAGCCGGCGCCGGCTTCGGCAGCCAAACCTGCACCGGCTGCTACGCCAACGCCTGCCCCTGCACCTGCCGTTCCAACACCGGCGCCGCAAGCGGCAACGCCAGTGCCTGCACCTGCCGTTGTTGCAGCAACAACACCCCCACCGGTGATGCCAACGGCGCCCGCCAAAGACAGCTCAAGCAAAGATGCCGCTGATGTGCAAGCGGCAGTCGAGTCTTGGGCGAAGGCTTGGTCAAACAAAAACATGGCCGGTTATCTTGGGGCCTACAGCAAGGCATTTGACCCACCCGGCAAGCAGTCACGCAGCGCCTGGGAGCAAGACCGTCGCGACCGCATTGTTGGCAAATCCACCATCATCGTCAAACTTGAGAACCTGACCGTTAAAGTCAGCGGCAATCAGGCTGTGGTCAAGTTCCGGCAGGGCTACCGGGCGGACGCACTGTCTGTATCCAGCAGAAAAACGCTGGACATGGTCAAAACCGGTGACCAATGGCAAATCGTCAAGGAATCGACGGGCAATTGATCATTGACAATCACTGGACAGATACAAACGGCACTTTGGGCGCACGTCCGTGGTGCCGCTTTGCCTGAACCACCCCGATGAAGCCGTTTTTCTTACTTCCAGCTGCTGCCATGGCTCTCGTCCTGGCATCTCTTGCGCACGCCAATAGTGCAAAAAAACAAGAACTATCTGCTGCTCAGCTCCAGCAACGCAATGTCCAAAAAAATCAGGGGCAGACCCTTCAAGCCGGCCTTGCAGAGGCGGGCCTCATCGAGGTTTACCGCCTGATTGGGCGGGGGAACAACCGCGAAGCACTCACCAAGGTTGAACAGCTGGTACGAAATTACCCCAGTTTTCAGTTGGCGCAATTGGTGTACGGCGACCTACTGGCTGCGCGAACCCGCCCGGTCCACGCCATAGGTGATGTGCCGGACAGCATGCTCAAATCAGGTGGCATCACGCTGGGTGAACTCCGGGATGAGTCAAAAATGCGCCTGAAAGCGCTGAAAGAGCGCCCCCCGACTGATGCCATCCCGTCGCAGTTCCTGTCGCTGTCCCAGCAGGTCAGGCATGCCATCGCCGTTGACACGTCGAGGTCGCGCCTGTACCTGTTTGAGAATGGGCCGACCGGACTGGCACTGGTGGCTGACTATTACCTCTCTGTCGGCAAATCGGGCTGGGAGAAGACAGTGGAAGGCGACTTGCGTACCCCCTTGGGCATTTATTTCATCACCAGCAACCTCAACCCGAAGTCTCTCAAAGACTTTTACGGCTCAGGCGCATTGCCCATCAATTACCCCAACATTCTGGACACCAAGCGCGGCAAGACTGGCAGCGGCATTTGGCTGCATGGCACCCCACCGGGCCAGTTCTCGCGGCCGCCCTTGGCTACCGATGGCTGCCTGGTGTTGTCCAACCCCGACCTTGAAAAAATTATTCAGACCGTCGCCATTCGCACCACGCCGGTCGTCATTTCGCAAAAGTTGAATTGGGTCGCTCCGCACAGCGCAAGGTCCGATGGTAAACAATTTGAAAACGCACTGTCTGCGTGGCAAAGTGCCAAGTCCAGCGGCAATGTGGAGCGGGTGCTTGACTTTTACAGCCACGATTTCAACAGCAATGGCAAGACCCTCACCCAGTGGGCGCCTGCTTTGCGTGGTGAAATGCGCAAGACCCAAGGTCGCCAAATTGAACTGAAAGATCTGTCTTTCATGCGCTGGACCGACGCGGCCGACACCATGGTGGTGACCTTTGGCGAAGTCGCCAGCGGCGCCCGGACCGGGCCAACCAAGCGTCAGTACTGGGTGCGGCAAGGCGCGCACTGGAAAATATTTTTCGAAGGAGTCATTGGATGAAATTTATGAAGTTTTCTACTCTAGCCGTCGTATTCATTGCAGGTTCAGCTATTTTTTCAGTAGCAATATCTGCCGCTGCCGAGAATGCGTCTAAAGTCAAATTCGCAACCACCGCCGGCGACTTTGTGGTGGAGGTCTATCCAGACAAAGCACCCAAGACGGTGGAGAACTTTTTGCAATACGTCAAAGACAAGCACTACGACGGCACGGTGTTTCACCGCGTCATAGAGAACTTCATGGTCCAGGGCGGCGGATTTGATGCCAATTACGTGCAAAAGAAGACCCGTTCGCCAGTCGTGCATGAAGGCCGCGAGGCGCTCGCCAAGGGTGGTCCCAAGAATGTACCCGGCACGCTGGCCATGGCCCGCACCAACGACCCGAACTCCGCCACAGCCCAATTTTTCATCAATGTCAAAGACAACAGCTTTCTGGACCCTAGCGCCCAGCAGCCCGGTTACACCGTGTTTGGCAAAGT
>JBIIVW010000037.1:0-21587 GCA_044339205.1 Rhodoferax sp.
CAGCGCGTGCACGGGGGCGGCAATGCCGTGCGCCTGATTGCCTCACTGCCCGCGCTCATCGGAGCGTGGCGGCACCGCGCCGGCGGCATGCTGCTGTCCAGCTCGGGCCAGTTTCCGGTAGACCGGGCCGCGCTCCAACGACCCGACCTGCTGGGCGAACGCACGCCACGCACCATCAACATGAGCACGATTGGCGACGACCTGCTGCGCCCGGCCAGCCTGGCGTTCGGCCCGGCGATTGAGGCTTTGATTGTTTACAACAGCAACCCTGTCGCCGTTGCTCCGGAGTCCGGCAAGGTGGTGCAAGGCTTTGCCCGCGAAGACCTCTTTACCGTGGTGCTGGAACACTTTCAGACCGACACGGCCGACTATGCCGACTACATCTTGCCAGCCACCACCCAGCTGGAACACTGGGACGTGCACTCCAGCTACGGCCACACTGACGCGCTCCTGAACCGCCCCGCGATTGAACCCTTGGGCGAGGCCAAGCCCAACACCCAGATCTTTCGCGAACTGGCCGCACGCATGGGATTCACCGACGCCTGCTTTACCGACAGCGACGAATCCCTGTGCCGTGCCGCGTATGGCGATGCGGTGAGTTTCGATGTCCTGATGGACCAGGGCTTTGCGAGCCTGGCGGTCCCAGAGGCGCCCTTTTCCCAAGGTAACTTCCCGACCGTATCCGGCAAGTGCGAGTTCTTCAGCGACCGCTTGGCGGCACAGGGCCTGGACGGCCTGCCCGACCATGTACCCAACCATGAGCCGTTCAACTCGTCTGCCCTGTACCCGCTGGCCATGATCTCGCCACCCGCACGCAACTTTTTGAATTCCAGCTTCGTCAATGTCAAAAGCCTGCGCGACATCGAGGGGGAGCCGCTGCTGGAAATGCACGCCAGCGATGCCGCTCAACGCGGGCTGCGCGGCGGTGAGGTGGTGCGCGTCTTCAATGATCGGGGCGTTTACCGTTGCAAAGTCAACGTGTCAGCCCGTGCCCGCCCGGGCGTGGTCAACGGGCTGGGCATCTGGTGGCGCAAACTCGGTCTGGACGGCACCAATGTCAACCAGGTCACGAGTCAAAAGCTCACCGATCTGGGGCGTGCCCCCACGTTTTATGACTGCCTGGTGCAGGTGGAGGCAGATTAAAGTCACGTCTACTGCCACTCAGCCCACGGGTGTCACGGCAATGACATATGTCATCGGTACAACAGGGGGGATTTCAACCAACCCGTAACCGTTTTTCCCATGAAAAAATTGCACTTCCTGAAACCCGCCCGCCTGTTCGCAGCCACACTGGTGATGACCGCCGTTTTGACGGCCTGCGGCGGCAGCGACGAACCTGCTGCGGTAGTCGAGCCCACACCGGTGAGCCTGGCGCTTACCAAGATCGGGGGCTTTGCCCACAGCGGTGGCCTGTCATCCGCAGAAATCACAGCTTACGACCCCTTGAGCAAACGCTTGTTCGTCATCAACGGTGCCAATGCATCAGTGGACGTGCTGAACTTCTCAGACCCCTCCAAACCAACACTGATAAGTTCGATCACCACGGCCTCCATCGGGGCAGGCCTGGGAGGCATCAACAGTGTGGCCGTGTTCAACGGCATCGTTGCGCTGGCAGTCGAGGCCAACCCCAAGACCAGCAAAGGGGTGGTGGCCTGGTTGCGCGCCAGCGACCTCGCTTTGCTTGGCACTGACACCGTGGGCGCGCTGCCAGATATGCTCATTTTCACGCCGGACGGCAAACATTTGCTGGTCGCCAATGAAGGCGAGCCCAACAGCTACGGCTTGCCTGACTCGGTGGACCCGGAAGGCTCGGTCAGCATCATCGCCGTGTCCGGCCTGACCCCGACCGCTACCGCAGGCAGCCTCATCCGCACAGTCAGCACTGCTGGTTTGGGCAGTTTCAACAGCCAACTGGACACCTTGCGCGCTGCCGGCGTGCGCATCTACGGCCCCAGCGCCAGCGTGGCACAGGATCTGGAACCCGAATACATCACCATCTCTGCAGACAGCACCACCGCCTACGTGACATTGCAAGAAAACAATGCCATCGCTGTCATCGACATTGCCACCAAAACAGTCACCTCCATCAAGCCACTGGGCTTCAAGAACCACAATGTCGCAGGCATGGGCATGGATGTGAGCGACGAAGACGGTGTTGCCAACAGCAACAGCGGCACACCCATCATCAAGATCGGCCCGGTGCCCGTCAAAGGCATGTATTTGCCAGATGCGCTGGCCAGCTACACCGTGAACGGCAAGACTTACCTGATCACCGCCAATGAGGGTGACACCCGCGACTGGCCCGGCTTCAATGAAGAAACTCGGGTGCGAGCGCACTGCGCGCTGGGACTCGACCCCACCGTATTCACTGATGCGGCCAACCAGATCCTGGACAGCAACCTGGGCCGCCTGCGCATCACCACCAGCCCCAACGGCAACAGTACGGGCAAAAACGCTGCAGGCCTGTGCACCGAGCTGTACAGCTTTGGCGGCCGTTCTTTCAGCATCTGGAGCACTGATGTAACCCGCGTGTTTGACTCGGGTGACGACCTGGAACAGCGCACCAAGGCCTTGCCCAATGTGGCCTTCAATGCCAGCCACGACAACAACACACTGGACAGCCGCAGCACCAGCAAAGGTCCTGAGCCCGAGGGCGTGACCATTGCCCAATTTGGCAACAAGACTTTTGCCTTCGTTGGCCTGGAGCGGGTGGGCGGTGTGATGGTCTACGACGTGACCAATCCCGCGTCAGTCACCTTTGTGAACTACCTCAATACCCGGGACGCCGTCACAGGTGACCGCGGCCCAGAAGGTCTCACGATCATCAAGGCCAGCGACTCGCCCAACGGCAAACCCCTGCTGGTGGTGGGGAACGAGACCAGCGGCACCACCGCCGTGTTCCAGATTAACCTAGGATATTGATTGACACCAGAGCCCGCTCAAGGCGGACTCATGTTGCCATGACTATTTGGCAACTCAACCACCGCGGGCTGCATGCCGGCGGTGGTTTTTTTACGCAGGTGAGAGCCGGTCTGTGTCAACCTTTGAAGGTTTGCGACGCGCTCGCGTCCACCGTGTAAGTGCGTGACTTGATGGTGCTCACAAAGTGCCATGTGCCCTTGGCCTCGGTCGGGGTGAACGTCATGCGCAGGAAACCCCGGCGCGAGGTATCCGCGTATTTCAAATCGTCCACGACCCCCAGGAAAATTGCCTGCGTCTGAGCGGGGAGCAAGGTGGCCAGATACTCCTCCAGGCCGGGCGAGCTGATGCCGGGGGTCGCAAATTCCTGACCCACTACAGTGCCATCCATCAGGGTCAGGCGGCTGGACCACGCATTGTGAGTGTCACCCGCCAAAACGACCAGCTTCTTGCCCAGCTGCCGCGCCGACGACAACAGCACTTCACGCTCCACCGGATAACCGTCCCAGGCGTCCAGGTTGTAGCCCAGCTTGGGGTTGGTAACCGGGTTGAGCAGGGCCTTTTGGGTGGCGGTCAGCGCGGCGGGTGCCTGCGCTGCGGTGCCCTTGGCGGTCAGGTAATCGGTGATGGCTTTTTGCCCGGCTGCCAATGCATTGGCACTGGTATCGCTCGGGTTCAAGGCCGCCAGCACACTCACCGGAAAGCTCATGCGCCCCATCAGCACTTGCTGCCCCAGCACTTGCCAGGTGGCTTTGGAGGCCGCCATCTGCCCTTGCAGCCATCCAAGCTGCGTCGCACCCATCAGGGTGCGCGTGGGAGAAGCCAGGGTAGCCATCGCAGCGGCGGCGGTGGCAGGGTTCAGCAAGTCGGTGAACTCCACCTGCTTGTCACGCCCCAGCAGGCGGGTGTCCAGCATGTGCAGCGCGGTCAGACCGCCAAAGTCAAAGCTGCGGTAGATCTTGCGCAAATCCTTGGCATCCGGCGCGCGCACTGGCATCCACTCATGCCAGGCCTGGATGGCTGCGGCACGGCGGTCCGTGAACTTGCCCTCAGCGCCTTCGGTGTGGTTTTCGGCACCATCTTTGTAAGCGTCGTTGGCCACTTCATGGTCGTCCCACACCGCAATCACGGGCATGGCGGCATGGAAGACCTTGCTGTCGGGGTCTGAGCGGTATTGGGCGTAGCGCTTGCGATAGTCGCTCAAGCTCAGGCACTCCGTGGCAGGCTCAGCCACCCGGCCCAGCTTCACGGCGTCGGCACTGGCATAGCCGCCCGCGCCATACTCATAGATGAAGTCACCCAAATGCAGTGCAAATTGGGCATCGGTGCGGGTTACCTCGGCATAAGCATTGAAGTAGCCCGCCGAATAGTTGGAGCAGCTCATCACCGCCATGGACAAGCTGGCTGCACCGGCTGCGGGCAAGGTACGGGTGCGCCCCACCGGCGAGCTGTGACTGCCGGAGCGAAAACGGAAGAAATAGTCCTTGCCCGCAGTCAGGCCCGTGGCATCCACCTTGACCGTGAACGAAGAGGCCACCAAGGCGCGCGCGCTGCCGGAAGCGGTCAGCGTGGTGAAAGCAGCGTCAGGGGCCACCTCCCAGGTCAGCTCGACATCGTCGGTCGCACCGTCATACTGGGCGTGCGTCCACAAGATCACGCGATCCGCCAGCGGATCACCGCTGGCGACGCCATAGTTGAAGTTCGGCGCCGCGTCATCGCCGCCACCGCAGGCGCTCAGCATGGTGCCTGAACCAGCGACTGCAGCCAGGGAGGCCAACCGGATCACAAAGTCCCGACGTGAAGTTTGAAGCATGAAATCATCTCTCTGAATATTGAAAAGGAAAGTCGAAGCGACGAGTCGCACGGTCTTAGGCACCGGAGCTTGCCCACGCCGTGCTCCACCCTGCTTTGTAGGCGCCTTGTGTGACAAAGCCGTGACCCGCAGCGAGGGCGGATTGACACACGCCAGTCACACATCCGAACTACCCTACCCAGCTCGCCCACAACACTTACCCCCCATGCACACCCCATTCAACTCCCGCACTCTGGTCGCTGTCGGCACCTTGGCCCTCGTGGGCCTGTCTCTCGCCGGTTGCGGTGGCAACGACGAGCCCAGCTTCAAACCGCTGGAACTCAACATCGCCCACATCAACGACCACCACTCCCAGCTGGATGCCTTTGCCGCCACCGAGTTGACCCTGGACGGCGTGGCCACGCAAGTGGAGCTGGGCGGCTTCGCCCGCCAGACCGCGATGTTCAAGTCCGTGGCCGGCACCAAAAACCTGCTCAAACTCCATGCGGGCGACGCGCTGACCGGCTCGCTGTACTACACCTTCTTCAAGGGCGCGGTTGATGCGCAGATGATGAACAGCATCTGCTTTGATGCGTTTACCCCCGGCAACCACGAGTTCGACGACAGCGACACGGTGCTCAAGGGCTTTCTGGACGAGTTGGGCAAAGGCAGTTGCAAAACCTCGGTGGTTTCCAGCAATGTGGTGGCAGCCGCGGGCACCGCCCTGGCGCCCACCGGTGGCTCGGCCTACCTCAAGCCGTGGGTGATCAAGGAAATTGACGGCGTCAAAGTGGGCATCGTGGCGGTGACCATTGCCGGTAAAACTGTCAACTCCTCGCGGCCCCTGGCGTCGACCCAGTTCAACGACGAGGTCACCTCTGCCCAAAAAGCCATTGACGAGCTCAAGGCCCAGGGCGTGCGTCACATCGTGGCCCTCACCCACCAGGGCTATGACGCCGACAAGGCCATGGCCGCCAAACTGACCGATGTGGACGCCATCATCGGCGGTGACTCGCACAGCCTGCTGGGTGACTTCAAGGCCGTGGGCATTGCCACCTCATCGGGCAGCTACCCCACCGTGGCCACCAACAAAAATGGCGACATGGTGTGTATTGGCCAGGCTTGGGAATACAGCAAGGCCTTTGGCCTGATGAACCTGCAGTTCAACGAGGCCGGTGCCGTCAAGAGCTGCGGCGGCAAAGCCTCGCTGGTGATTGGTGACAGCTTCAAGCGCAAGGACAGCGCTGGCGTCTGGCAAACCGTGTCCGACACGGTGCGCACCACACTGGTAGCCAACCTGGCCGCCAATCAGCCGCTGGTCAAGGTACTCACCCCCGACGCTGCTGCCACGGCCACGCTCAAAACGTACAGCGACCAGGTTACGGCCGAGAAGGCCAAGGCGATCGGCACCGCCACCGAGTCCCTGTGCCTGGTGCGCGTGCCCGGTGAAAGCACCAACCGCAGCACCGGCGTGGCAGGTTGTGAGGCAGGCAACACATTGGCCCGAGGGAGCGACTCGGCGCAGGCCGTGGCCGAAGCTTTCCTGTTTGCCGCCAAGCGGGCCGATTTTTCGTTGCAAAACGCGGGCGGCGTGCGTACCCCGATTGCGGCCGGCAGCCTGAACATGAACACGGCCTTCACCCTGCTGCCGTTCACCAATGTGCTGGTCGAAATGTCACTCACCGGAGCCGAGATGGTGACCGCGCTGGAAGATGCCGTGGCCAACCACCTCGACCTGGCCCAGTCCAACGGCTCGCACCCCTATGCGGCCGGTCTGCGCTGGAATCTCGACATGAGCAAAGCCCGTGGGCAGCGCTTCAGCAAAGTTCAGGTGCGCAACAAGGCCACAGGCGCATGGTCAGACATCGACCTCGCCAAAACCTACGTACTGGTGACCAACGACTTCGTGGCCGAAGGTAAAGACGGCTACACCGCGCTGGGCACCGTGTTCAAGGCAGGCCGATCGGTCAACACCTATTTGCTGTACACGCAAAGCTTTGTGGACTATGTGCTGGTCAAGGGCAGCATTGCACGCCCGGCGCGCGGCGACTACTCGCACCAGACCGTGATTACCCAGGCCGGCGTGAGCCTGCCCTGAGCCGGGGCCGAGTCAGCCCAACTCCGACACGTAATCCGACACCCTCGGGCGCAAACGCACCGGGCGGTGTTGGGTGACGGTGCCGATGTTGATGCAACACACGGCTTGCTCCGAGGCCTGCAACCCGAATAAGGCCCGCAGTCGGGGCGAGGCCAGCGCCTGACCACTGGTCAGGCCAGTGCCAAGGCCGGCAGCATGGGCGGACAGCACCATGTTTTGAATCGCGCAGCCCAGTGACACCAGTCGCTCGGCGTCACTCACCTCGGTGTCGCCCACGTCCGCTGCGGGTATCCGCGGTTCTGCCCCGAGGGCAGCGGGCTCTGCCAGACGGGCAATGGCCAGCATCAGGAACGGAGCCCGGTGCGCCTTCTCCCGCGCACTCTCGACCTGCGCGGCCGTGGCACCCGGGTCGCGGTCCAGCAGGGCCTGGCCAAACGCTGAAGCCAGCCGCTCGCGCTGGTGGTGAGGCACCACCACAAAGCGCCAGGGCATGAGTTTTCCGTGATCTGGCGCGGCACCGGCCGTACCCAGGATGTCCTGCAACTGCTGGGGTGACGGGCCCGGCTCCAGCAGCCGTCGGGGCGAAACATTCTGACGGGAATGAATCAGGGCGTTGGCGAATTCCGATAATTCCTGGTCGCTGGCACTGTCCATGAGGCGCTCCTTGGGTTGAAAGCCATGCATGCAGCCTGCTCAACCGCATTTCTTTTGCGCATCAGAACGAGAATCCTGAGGGCGCAACCAAGAATATCACCCAGTTCACGACAGACTGCAATCAACCGAGCCGACTCACGGTCCTGCGCCAATGCCGGGTGGTCGTGTAGAGCAACTGCTGGCATTGCGTTTCAATCACTCCTCTTTTTATCTTCAGAAGACTTATGAAATGACGGCCAGCAGTCGATTTGACTAAAACTCATGCCTGCAGCCACCCCTGAACCTCCGCCTGGGTCGGGATGCGCCCGCTGCTGACCAGCTTGTCGTTGATGACCAGGCCGGGCGTGGACAACAGGTCGTACTGCATGATCTGCTGCATATCGGTCACCTTTATGAAATCGGCCTGTACATGGGCCGCATTGGCAGCGTTGCGGGCCACGGCTTCGAGCTTTTTGCAATTGGCGCAACCCGAACCCAAAATTTTGACAATCAGCATAAGAAGCTCCTCGGAAATGTGTAAAAGAATCAGCGGGCATCCACCCACGCGCCATAGAGCAGGCCCGCGCAGATGCTGAACACCGCCACCAAACCCACATAGGCAGCCGTTTTTCGGCGCCCGATAACGGCAGCCACCATCAGCATGCTTTGCAGGCTCAGCTCGGGGTCGGCCATCAGGTAGGCCAACAAGGGGCCGGGGTGCATGCCAAGGTCCAGGAACATCCGGGCCACCGGCACCTCCACCAGCGTGGGGAAGTACATGAACACCCCAAACCCCACCGCCACCGCATTGCCCTGCAGGTTGTTGGCGCCGGCCAAAGACTCAATCCACTCCGGGCGAATGAATGGGCGCACCATGCCCACCACAAACACCCCCGCCACCAGCAGCAAAAAAATCTGTTTCACAAAGCGCCAGGACTCCCACAACCAGGCCTGCCACGCCTCCCCCGGCAAGCGCCGCGCATAGTGGCGCACCGCCCACAAAGCCAGAGCCACCGCCACCACACGGCCAGTGAACGCTGCCTCCAACCCGGCCATACCAGGCGTCAAGCGCAGTGCCGCCACCAGCAGCGTGGTGGCGGCCAGGCCCAGAGTGATCCAGGTCCAGCGGTTGGCGCCCTCAACGATGTTCTCCAGCCCTTTGAAGGCGGTCAGGCCGATCAAAACCAGCAGCGCGATCAAGAGCGAACCCTGCACACTCACGCCCTCCTCGCCCCGGGCGGCGTCAAACGGAACCCACTGCGTCAAGGTGGCTTGCCAGGCTGGGGCCCATGGCAACGGCAAGCTCGCGGTGGCCAGCGTGGCAGTCAGGGGCCACAGCTTGAGGGTCCCGGCAATCAGCAGGGCCACCAGCGCCAGCAGCACGCCCAGGCTGGCCCCGCCCATGCTGGCCTGGTCCGCAAACAGGGTGTCAGTTTGGGCGTCGTGGCTGACGTCGTCGCGCCAAAACAGCCAGGCCATCAACACACCAATGCCGATACCAAACACCAGACTCAGTACCAAGCGGGCGGCGGCAAACTCCGCGCCGAGAATGCTGCCCGTGTAGGCCAGCGCCAGCACATTGCCCGCCGGTGCAAAAAACAGGAACGTCATGGCCGGCCCCAGCCCCGCACCCTTGCGGTAGATGCCGGCAAACAGCGGCACGATGGTGCAGGAGCACACCGCCAGCAGGGAGCCTGCAGCAGCGGCAGCGGGGTAAGACACATGGGCCGGTGTGTTGCGCCCCAGCCAGCGCGTGATGCTGGCCTTGGGAATGAGCGCCGCCATAGCGCCCGCGATGAAAAATGCCGGCAACAAGCACAGCAGCACGTGCGCCGCCAGGTAGGCGGCCAAGTTGCCCGCACCCGCACCCAGCACTGACACGACATGATCCATGAACAACTCCCCTTTTTCAGATGCGTTTCATCATCCGCGCTTGCCCGGGGTTGGGCTGTGCGTTAAGTCAAGTCCCCGGCTTAACCACCGCACAGGGCTGCGTGCGGGGTCTTTTCGGCCCCGGTCACTGTCCTATGACGACGCTCCCCCACTCGCCCCCTTAAGCCGCCAAGCCCTGAAGGTCTTGCTGGTCGACGATGACTCGTTTCAACTTGAACTCATCACCAGCATCTTGCGGGGGCAAAAGCTGACCGGCAAGGCCACGAGTTTTAACCTGGTGTGGATTGACCTGCCCATGCAGGCATGGATGGCTTTCAATTCACGGAGTCAGTGACCCAGCTGGGCTACGCCGTCGCGTTGATCATCGTGTCAGGCCAAAGCTAAAACGTGATGCACGCCGCCACCATGGTCGACAAACTGCAGCGCTTCAAGCTGCCGGGCCTGGCGTCTTTTTGCTACGATTTTTATATTACATAGCCAAACAAAACGCCGGCTAGCAGGCCATTTAATCTAAAAACGGCACAACACCCCCTATTTAATGGCAAAGCGAACGTTTGCAGGCTTTTTGCCGGGCATCGTGACGAGCGCCACGACCTTTGTTCCCGCCGCCACCTTGAAGTTGCCTTTGGCCTCCAGGTAGCTGCTGCCGGCAGGCGCCAGCATGACTTCAGACTTTTCGGTCCCGCTGAGCAGGGTCAGTTTGGCGCTCACGCCCTGCGCCGTGGCGGGCTTGCCGTGGTCTCGCAGGTGCAGTGTGATGACATCAACTTTGGCCACCAGTTCGTAGTCCATGTCCTTGGACTCGACCACCACGCCCCCGTGGAGCGGTTTGTGGTTGTGGTCATGATTGCCGGCAGCGTAAGCCGCCCCCGTGCAGGCGACCAGCAGGGAGACGAGAAGAGAGGTGATTTTCATAAGGTTCCTGGGGTGAGTGAATTAAAAGAAAAAATCAGAACGCATCGGCGTTCTTGTCGTCCAGAAGCCGTTCAGCATCTTTGCGGCCAAACAGCCAGAACATGGCCGGCGTTAAAAAAGTGTCCAGCAGGGTCGAGCTGATGAGCCCGGAAAAAATGACCACGGCGACCGGATTGAGAATCTCCGTGCCGGGGCGCTCGGCCTCAAACAGCAGGGGCGCCAGCGCAAAGGCGGTCACCAGCGCCGTCATCAGCACCGGGCTCAACCGCTCCAGTGAGCCTCGCACAATCATGGCGTGGCTGAAGTCCTCACCTTCGATGCGCATCAGGTTCAGGTAATGGCTGACTTTCAGAATGCCGTTTCGCACCGAGATGCCCGCCAGGGTGATGAAACCAATCAGGGCGGCAATGGACAGCGGCTGCCCGGAAATCCAAAGCCCCAGCACAGCCCCCACCAGCGCCAAGGGAATGTTGACCATGATCAGCGCGGACAAGATGGCGGACTTGTAGCGGCTGTACAGCACCACAAACATCAGCACCAAGGACACCACCGACAGCATGCCCACCAAACGACTGGCTTGCTCTTGCGCCTGGAACTGCCCGCCCAGCGTGACAAAGTAGCCCTCGGGCAACTTGCTGTCAGCCACCACGGTGCGGATGTCCGCCACCACCTCCGACAAAGCCCGGCCTTGCGCATTGGCCGACAACACAATGCGGCGTTTGCCATCGTCGCGGCTGATCTGGTTGGGGCCGTCGCCATCCTCAATGCTGGCCAACCTGGACAAAGGCACCCGGCCGCTGGGCGTCTCCATGAGGATTTGCCCCAGACCTTCAAGCGAACGGGCGCTCTCCGGCAGGCGCACCACCAGACTGAATCGCCGGCTGCCCTCCACGATCTGGGTCACTTTTTCGCCTTCCACCAGGCTCTGCAAGACCGCCAGAATTTCGGGCACGGGCACGCCATACTGCGCCGCCGCCGCGTAGTCCACCCGCACCGTGATTTGCGGGGCCAGCACCTGTTTTTCGACTTCCAGATCGGCCAACCCGGGAATGGCGGCCAGTCGCCCCCGCAGGGCATCGGCCTGCCCACGCAAGGTGTCCAGGTCGTCACCAAACAGCTTGATAGCGATTTGGGAGCGCACCCCGGAGAGCATGTGGTCAATGCGGTGCGAAATGGGCTGACCAATCGCAATCGCTGCGGGCAGATTGATCAGGCGGCTGCGGATGTCGCCCTGAATCTCGGTCATGCTGCGACTCAGTTGCGACGCGGGCAACAAACCCACATCCAGCTCACTCACATGGACGCCTTCTGCGTGCTCATCGAGTTCAGCGCGTCCGCTGCGCCGCCCGACATGGGTGACCTCGGGGACGGCGCGAATCAGCACCTCGGCCTGGCTGGCCAGCGCCGCAGACTCGGCCAGGGTGACCCCCGGGTTGAGCCGCATACCCACCAGCAGCGTGCCCTCGTTGAACGGGGGCAGGAAGGTGGTTGGAAAGAAGGGCACGGCAATCACCGAGAGCACAAACGCCACCCCACCGGCCGCAATAGCGGCCTTGGGGCGGTTGAGTACCGCCTGCAAGCTGGTGCGGTACCCAGCTTTGAGCCAGGCCACCACCCGGGTGTCGCCATGATCCAGGTTCTTCATGTGGGGCAAGAGGTAGAACGCCAGCACGGGGGTCACGGTCACCGACACCAGCAGGGACGCCAGCGTGGACACAATGAAGGCCACCCCCAGCGGCACAAAGAGCCGCCCTTCAATACCCGGCAGGGCAAACAGCGGCAAGAACACCAGCACGATGATGGCCGTGGCATAAAGAATGCCCGAGCGCACCTCCATCGAGGCCATTTTGACGATCTCGATGGGATGCAGGCGCTGGTGGGGATGTTTCTGGCGGTCGAGTTTCAGTCGTCGCATGACGTTCTCGACGTCCACCACTGCGTCATCCACCAAGCCCCCAATCGCAATGGCCAGGCCGCCCAGCGTCATGGTGTTGATCGACAAACCAAAGTATTTGAAAACCAGCCCGGTGATAAAAATAGATACCGGAATGGCGGTCAACGCGATGAGGGTGGGCCGCAAGGTGCCCAGAAAAACAAACAAAATGACCGCCACAAACACCGACGCACCCATCAGCTTGCCTTGCAGCGTGGTGACCGACGCCTCAATGAAGCTGGCCTGGCGGAAGGTGACGCGAGGCGCCTCCATGCCCGCCGGCAAAGACTTCGTCAAATCGGCCAACGCGGCCTCAATCGTGCGGGTCAGCGTGATGGTGTCCGCCGTGGGCTGCTTCTGGATACCCAGAATCACGGCGGGCTTGCCCTCAAACCCGGCATCGCCGCGCTTGATGGCAGGCGCAAAGGTCACGTCGGCTACCTGCCTGAGTAACACGGGCTGTTTGTTTCTGGCGGTCAACGCCAGATTTTTGAGGTCGTCGAGCCTAGAGGTCCGCCCCAGATTGCGAATCAGGTACTCCCGACCATTGAGCTCCAGAAAGCCCCCCGACGTATTGGAAGAAAAGCCTTTGAGCGCCCTGGACAGCTGGTCATGGGTAATGCCCAGTTCTGCCATGCGCACTGTGTTGGGCTGCACCTGGAACTGACGTACCTCGCCGCCAATGGGAATGACCTGTGCCACGCCGGGAATGGCCATCAGGCGAGGCCGCAGTACCCAGTCCGCGTACTCCCGCACCGCCATGGGCGAAAGCTTGGCTACATCAATGGGAATAGCCACCTGCATGATCTCACCCATGATGGAGCTGATCGGCCCCATGCGGGGAATCACCCCGGCGGGCAAGCCCTCTTCCATGGACGACAAGCGCTCGGACACCATCTGGCGGGCCCGGAATATCTCCGTGCTCCAGTCGAAGGTGACATAGATAAACGACAGGCCTGCGCTGGAGATGGAGCGCACACTCTCCACACCGGGCAGCCCATTCATCGTGGTCTCCAGCGGGAAGGTAATGAGTTGCTCCACCTCTTCGGCGGCCATGCCACCGGCCTCCGTCATGATCGTGACGGTGGGTTTGTTGAGGTCAGGAAACACATCCACCGGCGTGCGCGACAAGGTGAACGCACCATAGGCCATCAACACCGCGCTGACGATCAACACCAGCAGCCGATTTGACAGGCTGTTTTCGAGTAACCACTTGAACATGGGGACTCCTTCAGCGGACTTGGTTGATGAGTGTGGCGCCTTGCGTCACCACCCGTTCACCCGCTGCCACCCCGGAGGTGACCGCCACCGAGGTGCCATCCAGGGGCTCAAACGTCACGACGCGGGACTCAAAGCGCTCGGGTGCGGCCTTGACCCAGACAATGGTCTGGTTGGCGGGATTGCGCAGCAGGGACGCGACGGGCACTTGCACCCCCTTGATGCGCTCGCTGGACTGCACAAACACCTTGACGGCTTGCCCCAAGGCCAGCTGCCCCAGTGCTTGCGACTCCCCCTTGAACATCAAAGGAAGCGCCTGGTCACGCAAACTTTTGGCGCCCCCCATGAATGTCAGGGGAACACGCTGCGCCCCCAAACCCAGTGTGGCCCCTGCAATGCGTTGGGCCTGCGCCGTGTCATAGGCCAGGGCCTCAATCCGAAATCGACTCGGGTCCACCACCTCAAACACCAACTCACGGGCATCGACCACTTGGCCTGCCACCGCATGGGCGGACGCGATGACGCCGGCCACCGGGGCGACCAGCGCATCCCGGTTTGAGAGGCCCGCACCCACTGCGTTCAGGCGCCCACTCAGGCTGAGCAACTCGCTCTCGGCCGCTTCAATGTCTTTGCGAGGTACCGTGTCAGCCAGCTCTGTCAATCGAGCCACCCGCTTTTCGGCAAGCGCGCGCGCCGCGCGCAACTCGGCTTGTTGAGACATCTGGTTGGACCGTTCAATGGTGCCCGTGGTGGGCACCACATAGGCCAGCACTTCGCCTTTGCGAACCTGCTGACCCACGCCAGGCAGCCCCTTGGGGCCGCCTTCAAGCCGGCCTGCCAGTGCGGCCTGGACCTTGCCGCCCGCATTGGGGTCCATGACGACCTTGCCGGCGAGTTCAAACGCTTTGGCCAGTTCAGCCTCGACCAAAGGCTGGGTGCGCACGGTGAGCTGTCGCTGTGCGGGCTTGGGCAAAAAGACACTGCCATCGGGTTGGCGCTTGGGACTATTGCCGCTGGCGGCAGGGGGTGCGTCACCGTGGTCATGTCCCTCACCCGCTTGCACCTGCCAAGGCGACGCGATGACCAGCGCCAACACCAAGGGTAGCCACATGGAGGTCAAGTTGTGATGTTTCATGCTGCACCTCCCGCGCGCGGCGCGCGGGCGCGTTTCAAGCCGAGCAACACGGCCAGGAGGCCAAGCGCACCCGCCCCCCAGCCAGCGATGGCCCGGGTTGACCAGGCCGCGCCTGTCTCAGGCGCGTGGGCGTCCAGGTGAATATCGAGTTCCCCGGCCAGGAGGTCGGACTCGTTGCCAGCCATGACGGTGGCGGTCACCGTGAGCGGGCCTTCCGGTGGGGGCACGGCCAGTTCGGCTTCAAATTCGCCCTCAGCCACCCGCTTGACGGCGACCTTGGCGCCGCCGATTTCGATGTCCAACCGGGCGTCTTTGACGGGGCTGTTGTCATCGGCACGGTCCAGATACAGCGCCAATGTTTGGCCATTGAGCACCCCCACCAGTTCGAACAGGTCGGAAGTGGCGGCAAAACGGGGCTGGGCGGGGCCCGAGGCGACAGCAGGAGCCTCGCCGTGGTCATGGCCTTCGCCGGCCAGGGCCGTCAGGCTGGTCATGCCCAGCATCACAGCCAGGCAAAGCAATTTGAAATTAGGGATTCGGGTCATTTGGGGTGTCAATGAAAGGTGTTGAATGGTGTTGGTTGCGAGGAGTTCGCCGCTCATTGCGGCAGCAACCCAAGCGCTTGGCGCAGGGTTGACACCGCTGCAGCGGCATCGGTTCGGGTGCGTGCGAGTTGCCGCTCGGCCTGGGCGGCTTCAAGCTCCACACGCAACCGGGTGGGCAAATCAGCCTCGCCCAGGCGAAAGGCTTTTTCAACAAACGCCAGGGTGTCGCGCGCCAGCTCGGCATGGCGGGTCATGGCGCCAAGCTGGGACTCAGAGGCCTTCAGGCGGGCGGTGGCGGCACGAACGTCTGCCATCAACCGTGAGCGCTCAACGTTTGCACGCACCTCCGCTTCCAGTGCATCGGCCTGCGCTGCGGCCTCTTTTGCCTGCGAGCGCGCGCCCGAACCGAAGGGAATCCGAACCCCCACCGTCACCGTTTGTTGATAGGCCTCACCACGCTGGTCTCTGCCACGGGTTGCCGCCAGCGTGAGCTCGGGATTGCCTCTTTTCTGCACTGCCACCAGCGCAGCCACACGGCGAGCTACCAGGGCCTGGTCGAGCCAGTCGACCACAGCGGGATGCACAGAGGGTCCATTGGCGGTGTGCAACGCATTGACCCCGGGCTCCGCGCCACCACTCCTAAACATTGTGGGCACACCATCGCCGCCCAGCCATCCGCTCAGGGCGCTGGACGCCGCATCGCGCAGGCCGAGCGCCTCAGCCACTGCGGCCTGCGCTTGCGCCACCGCACCATCGGCCTGATGTTGGTCCGCTTTTGAGAGGTCGCCGGCCTTGAATCGGCGGGCCACGTCGGCCGCCAGTTTTTGGGCATTGCTCAGGCGGTCTTGTGTCAAACCCAGCTCGCCCTGGGCATGCTGGTAGCGCCACCAGGCCTCCCGAACCGAGCCGGCCAGTTTGAGTTGGGCAGCGGCCAGCCGGCTCTCCACGGCCTGTTGCTCGGCCTCGCCCAAGGCGTCTTTTCGGGCGCGCTCACCGGGAAGCCAAAGCGGGATGGCCAGGCCCACCTCGTAGTCACGGCTGCCCTTATTGGTGCCAGGTACGCCGGTTACAGACTGCAGCGTCAGTGCGGCGGGCTCGGCCGTCCAGCTTGAGGTGGCCAGGCGAGCCGCCTGGGTCGCGTCTCGGCGCAGGGCGATGGACCGGGCCTCAGGCTGAAGCGCCCACGCCTGCTCAAAAACGGCCTTGAGCGAATAAGACCCAGCCATTCGCTGAGTCGATGGGATGGCTTCAGCAGGCGCCAGCAGCGCTGATTGCGCCCATGCGGCGGGGGTGATCGCAGCGCCTGCGACGAGCGCGATGGGCCACAACACAATTTTTTTGAATTTTTTCATCCGATTTTTCTCTGGTGGAAAACCACGTGATTGAAATCGGCGAGGCACGACTGACTGCGCACGAAAACGCGCTGTAGGCCGCTCGCAAGAGCAACCCGGAAAAGTCGTTGGGGAAGGCTGCCTAGCCTGCCTCGCCGCTCAGGCGAGGCGTGGCCACTTGGGGCGTTCGGGCCTTTGGACCGGCGGCAGGGGCGACTCGGACGAGACGCCGGTGGCGTAGTGGGTCTTGCCCATGAAAAAGACCGCAGGACTCAAGCTGATCACCATCGCACTGCCCACCCCATTGCAGGGGGTGCAGTCGGTATCGACTGCGCCTGAGGCAGGCATACCGGCGCCATCTCTGGCGGCATCTGGAACGGAGTCGCCAGCAGAGTGCTCATGTGCGTGGTGGCCAAAGTGGCTGACGAGCGCTGAATTTTCGTGGCCACAATAAGGCGCAGCCATAGCCCAGCCGGACTGAAGCGGCAAAAACACCATCAAAAAAATTAGCAACCAAAAGCGCATATCGGGCAGGATTGTACCGAGCGGCCATCGATTCAGCGCCCACATGCAAATGGCCCCAAAAACGCGGCACTGCCCTCGCCCGCTATGATGAACTCGCCATTCCGCAATTCATTGCCCCCGGCCCCACTGGCCGAAGAGATTCCCCCAGGCGAGCGCCGAGTGCCGGACACCTGCGCGTCTTCCTGGAACGCAGTACAGGGCCAGGACGCCGACGGAGCGGAACTGTTGGACCCACCGAATGCGGCACTGAAAGAGCCCAAGAACTGACAACCCATGAGCGCAGGACACGACCACAGCCACACACCCGCCAACTTCAACCGGGCCTTTGCCATCGGCATCGCGCTCAACCTCGCGTTTGTCGCCATCGAGGCGTTTTACGGCTGGAAGGTCAACTCGCTGGCGCTTCTGGCCGATGCAGGCCATAACCTGAGCGATGTGGCCGGCCTGGTGCTGGCATGGGGTGGGGCGCTGGCGGGCCGGCTCAAACCCAACGCGCGCCACACCTACGGCTGGAAGCGGGCCACCATTCTGGCGGCGTTTGCCAACGCCTTATTGCTGCTGATGGCCATGGGCGCATTGGCCTGGGAGGGGTTTGGGCGGCTGCTTTCGCCCGAACCCTTGCTGCAGGCGCAGGGCCTGACGGTGATGGTGGTGGCCGGCATCGGCATCGTGATCAACACAGCCACGGCCTTGCTGTTCATGCGGGGCAGCCAGAACGACCTGAACATTCGCGGCGCCTTTTTGCACATGGCGGCCGATGCCCTGGTGTCCGCCGGGGTGGTGGTGGCCGGGGCTCTGACGCTGTGGCAGGGCTGGGTCTGGCTGGACCCTGTCATGAGCCTGTTGATTGCCGCCGTGGTGTTGCTGGGCACCTGGAGCCTGTTTCGCCAGTCTTTGCACCTGCTGTTTGATGGTGTGCCCGACAGCATTGACCCGCTGGCGGTGCGCGACTATCTGGCGGCCCTGCCCGGCGTGGCCCGGGTGCATGACCTGCACATTTGGGCCATGGGCACCTCCCAAGTCGCCCTGACCGCCCACCTGGTCATGCCCCACAACCAGGCCGATGATGCGTTCTTGAAGCTGGCCAGCGACCAGTTGCACGAGCGGTTCGAGATCACCCATGTGACCTTGCAGGTGATGAAGCAGGCGTTCACCGTCCCGTGTGGCGAACCGGACTCCGGGAATGAGGCACACCCGCATGACCATGCTCATGGGCATGAGCACAGCCCTCATGCGCACCAGTCTCACCACGGGACAAGCGCGTGAGCCGCGGCCAGGTTCGCAACGCCACTGGAGAGTCGTTCTTTGCCTGGGAAGGCACTGTGCTGGTGCTCAATGTGCTGGGCAAACCCAGCGCAGCGCGCGATGCCATCGGCAAGCCCAAGGGCACCCAACTGAAGATCAGTGTGACCGCTGCCCCCGTCAACGGCAAGGCCACCGACCACATGGTGCGTTTTTTGGCGCCGCTGTTTGGCGTGGCGGTGAACGACATCGAGGTGGTGTTTGGCCGCGAGAATGTCAATAAACAACTGCGCATCACCGCGCCCAAAAAACTGCCAGCCGTCTTCACACAAGCATCCCTGCTGCCAGACGACCAATAACACCCCTGGCCGGCGCCGGAACTTTGCAGCCACAGACCACTCTGACTCCACCATGACCCTCTCAAACCACACCAGTCGCTGGCTGATTGCTATTTTATTTGTAGCTGTAAATATAATAAGTATGCCGGCTAGAGCCCAAAATAGCTCTAAATCAGTGGTCACCACGCCCCAGGTCCGGGCCGAACTCATGGCGCACGCCCCCGACGGCGCCGACCCCGGCAAAACCGTGTGGGTAGGCCTGCAGCTGACCCACCAGCCCGAATGGCACACCTACTGGAAAAACGCCGGGGATTCCGGTCTGCCCACCACGCTGGAATGGACCCTGCCTATAGGCGTGATGGCCGGCGACATTGCCTGGCCCGTCCCCAAAATTATCCGGATTGGCAACCTCGCCAACTATGGCTTTGAGGGCACCGTGCTGCTGCCCGTACCACTGACCATCACGCCGGACTTCAAACCCTCGCTGCTCAACAGCGACATCGAAATCAAACTCAAAGCCAGCTGGCTGGTGTGCCGCCAGGAGTGCATTCCCGAAGACGGCGAGTTTGTCTTGCGCCTGCCGGTGCGAAGCTCCACCGCTCTCAACACGGCAGCATTTGCTGCGGCTGAAAAAGCCCAGCCCCATCCGATCAAGAGCGAGAGCCAGGTTCAGGTCATGGCAGATCGCATTCAAGTCTCCGTGGGCGGGCTGCCCGCCACCTTGCAGGGCAAGACCCTGGAGCTGTACCCCGAGACTCCGGAGGTCATTGAGACCGCTGCCGCCTGGACGCAGGCCTGGCAGGGCGCGCTATGGACAGCCAGCGTGCCCTTGTCGTCCCATCGCAGTGCCAGCCCCAGTGTGATGCCGCTGGTGCTGGCGTTTGGCAGCGGCGAGCAACGCCAGGGCTTTGTGACCGACGCTCAAGTCAGTGGCAACTGGCCTGCTGTGGCCCCGGTAGCCGGCGTATCTCCCGCCTTGGCCGCCGCCCTGCAAGCCAATGCCACCGCCCCGTTAATGGACGCCGGTGTGCCCCTGAGCCTGTGGGCCGCCGTGCTGGGCGCCCTGATTGGCGGGCTGATCCTGAACCTGATGCCCTGCGTGTTTCCGGTGCTGGCCATCAAGGTGATGAGCTTCACCCGTCACGCCGAAGACCGGCATGCGCACCGGGTCAGCGGTCTGGCCTACACCGCCGGCGTGGTGCTGTCGTTTGTGGCCCTGGGTGCGCTGCTGCTGGCCTTGCGCAGCGCGGGCGAGCAACTGGGCTGGGGCTTTCAACTGCAGTCCCCCCTCGTGGTGGCGGGCCTGGCGGTGCTGTTCACGGTGATCGGGCTGAACCTGGCGGGCTTGTTTGAGTTTGGCCAGTTTTTACCCAGCCGGGTGGCCACGCTGGAGGCACGCAACCCGGCTGCCAATGCGTTTTTGTCAGGCATGCTGGCGGTGGCCATTGCATCGCCCTGCACGGCGCCTTTCATGGGCGCGTCCCTCGGTCTGGCGCTGGGCTTGCCGGCCTGGCAGGCCTTGCTGATCTTTGCGAGCATTGGCGTCGGCATGGCCCTGCCGTATCTGGCAGCCAGCCTGATTCCGGCTGTAGCCGGCTGGTTGCCGCGCCCCGGCGCGTGGATGGACACCTTCAAGCGCGCCATGGCGTTCCCGATGTTTGCCACGGTGGTGTGGCTGGTGTGGGTGCTCGGCCAGCAAAGCGGAATTGACGGGGCCGGCGCCTTGCTGGCGCTGCTCTTAGGCTTGGCGCTGGTGATCTGGTCGCTCACCCTGAAGGGGCGCAGCCGGGTGGTGCTTGCTTCTATTTCCATAGCGCTGGTGGCTTTGTTGCTGGCGGCTATCGGCCCCAATGTCATCAAACAAGTGGATACCACCACCGCCACGGCGCAAGGTGAGCGCTGGCAGGCGTGGGCACCGGGCCGGGTGGAGCAGGTGCTGGCCACGGGTGTGCCGGTGTTTGTGGACTTCACGGCCGCCTGGTGCGTGACCTGCCAATACAACAAGAAAACCACCCTGGCCGATGCCCGCGTGCTGGCGGATATGGACGCCAAAAAGGTCACGTTACTGCGCGCCGACTGGACCCGGCGGGACCCCGCCATCACCGCCGCCCTGGCGCAACTGGGGCGCAACGGCGTGCCGGTGTACGTGCTGTACCAGGCTGGGCGCGTGCCGGTGGTGCTATCGGAAATATTGAGCGTGGACGAGGTACGGGCGGTATTGGCGCGCCTTTAAAGGGTTGGCTCCAGCGTTTTGAAAACCGGCTCCCAAGCGTTGACATAAATCAACGGGTCAGCAAATACCGGCGTGTTTAATAAGTTGCTGGTTATAGATACCTCGTTGGGTATCAACCCAAGGAGACTGTTATGCGCACACCCCCCACGGCTTCACCATCTGACCCCGCAGCGCTGTCGCGCCGAGACTGGCTTTTAGGCGCCACCGGCGCCAGCGCCGCAATGGCACTGGGCCTACAGCCCCAAGACAGCCGCGCGCAACCCGTCGCGACGCAGGCGCACATCGTGATTGCGGGTGGCGGCCTGGGGGGGATTGCCCTGGCCAATCGGCTGAGCAAGCTGCTCAGCGGCGCCAAAATCACCCTGATTGACGCCAAGGAAATCCACAACTACCAGCCAGGCTACACGCTGGTCGCCACACGCGTCTGGCCGGTTGACAAGGTGATCGGGCAAAACGCCGATTACCACCCCGCAGGCATGAAGTGGGTCAAGGAGATGGTGACCGAATTCGACCCCAACGCCAACACCGTGGTCACCTCCGGCGGGCAACGCATTCGCTACGATTACCTGGTGGTTGCCACCGGCACCCACCAGGACTGGGCGCAAATTGAAGGCATGGATGTGGCGGCCATCGGCACAAACGGCCTGACCAGCGTGTACCCCAGCTCCGAGGCGGCCGTGGCCACGTGGGCCGCCATGGATGCGTTCCGGCAAAAGGGCGGCCAGGCCATCATGACCCTGCCCGCCACACCCCTCAAGTGCGCTGGCGCGCCTTTGAAAATGACCTTCATGCTGCGTGACCGCTTGGCACAAGCCGGCACCCTGGACAAGTCCAAGG
>JBIIVW010000038.1:0-21429 GCA_044339205.1 Rhodoferax sp.
GCGATTCAGTTCGGGGTACGCAAGATCAACATCGACACCGATATTCGCCTGGCCATGACCGCGGCCGTGCGCAAGTTCCTGGTCGAGAACCCGGACAAATTCGACATGCGCGACTGGCTCAAGCCCGCCCGGGAAGCCGCCATGCAGATCTGCAAGCAGCGCTATTTGCAGTTCGGGTGCGAAGGCCAGGCCAGCAAGATCAAGGCCCACAGCCTGTTTGAAGTGGCGGGCCGCTATGCCCGTGGCGAGTTGGCCCAAGTGGTTCAATAAGAATCCGGCCCTGCCTTGGCGGGGCGTAAAGATCGCCTTGGCGACCCCATTAAAATCTTTCGCATGACCGCTCCAACCTCAAGCTCCGCTGTGCCCGGCACCCTGCACACCTCCCTTCTCACCTCCCTGCCCTTGCTGGCGCGGGGCAAGGTGCGCGACAACTACGCCGTGGGCGATGACCGCATCCTGATGGTGGCGAGTGACCGTCTGAGTGCCTTTGACGTGATCATGGGCGAGCCCATTCCCGGCAAGGGCGCGCTGCTGACCCAAATGGCCTTGTACTGGTTTGACAAACTCGGCCCCAATGGCCTGAACATCTGTCCGATCCACCTCACCGGCGAGGCCCCGGAGAGCGTGGTGACTGCCGCTGAAGTGCCTCAGGTTGTTGGTCGTTCCATGCTGGTCAAGCGCCTCAAACCCCTGCCCGTTGAGGCGGTGGTGCGGGGTTATCTGGCCGGTAGTGGCTGGAAGGAATACCAGGAGAACCAGGCCGTGTGCGGCGTGGCGTTGCCACCGGGGCTCAAAAACGCTTCCAAACTGGCCCAGCCTATCTACACGCCGGCCTCCAAGGCGGCCGTGGGCGACCATGACGAAAACATCACGTTTGAGCAATCCGTGGCCATCATCGGGCTGGATCTGGCCACTCGCATCCGCGACATCAGTATCCAGCTGTACCAGGCGGCCAGCGAGATCGCGGCCACCAAAGGCATCATCATTGCCGACACCAAGTTCGAATTTGGTCTGGACGCCGTCGGCACCCTGACCTTGATGGACGAGGTGCTGACCCCCGATTCGTCACGCTTCTGGCCGGCCGAGAGCTACCAGGAAGGCATCAACCCGCCCAGTTTCGACAAGCAATTTGTACGTGACTGGCTGGAGCAGGCGCAAGTGGACGGCAAGCCCTGGAGCAAAACCCCTCCGGCACCGCGCGTGCCCAACGAGGTGATTGCCAAAACAGCCGCCAAGTACCAGGAAGCCCTGCAGCGCCTGACGGGACAAGCCGCCTGACGCCTGCAGGGGCCGGTGATCGGGCTCCAGAAACTGCTGGCCACCCGCTACCATCGGCGGCATGAAGAAAAACGCACACCCTGCCCATGCCGCCTGCCCTTGCGACAGCGGCCTGCTCTACGCCGATTGCTGCGGTACGTGGCATGCCGGCCTGGCATTGGGGCAGCACGCGCCCACCCCCGAGGCGCTGATGCGCTCGCGCTACAGCGCCTATGTGATCGGTCTACTGGATTACCTGTTGGCGACCTGGCATGCGTCGAGCTCCCCGGGTGACCTGGAGTTGCCGCCCGTCAAGTGGCTGGGGCTGGAGGTGCGCCACGCCCAAGCTTCAGGGGATGCGGGCGTGGTGGAGTTTGTGGCGCGTTGCAAAGAGGGCGGGCGCGCCCAGCGCATGCACGAGACCAGCCGCTTCGTGCGCGAAGACGGCCGGTGGTACTACATCGACGGGCAGATGACCGAGTCGGAGTAGGCTCGGTCAGAGGGGGGAAGTCAGCCCAGGTGCTTGCCCACAATCCCCGCCAGCTCAAACATCGTGACCTGCGGCTTGCCAAACACGGCCAGCAGCTTGGCGTCGGCGTTGATGGCGCGCTTGTTGGCAGCGTCCTGCAGGTTGTTGGCCTTGATGTAATCCCAAAGCTTCTTGATGACTTGCGGGCGGGCTACCGCTTCGTTGCCAATCACGGCGGCCAGCGCGTCGCTGGGCTTCAGTCCGGCAGCGCCTTCCTTTTTGACGGCGGCCTTGCGCGGGGCTTTGACGGCCGCCGTTTTGGTGGCAGCCTTCTTTGCAGGTGCTTTTTTGGCCGTAGCCGGCGTCTTTATTGGTGTAGTAGATGCTTTTTTAGGAGCAGCTGACGTCTTGCGGGGCGGGAACTTGCTGGGGGCAAATTCAAAATTCACCTTGCCGGCCTCGGCGTCCCAGGCCAGCATGGCCTTGAAGGCGCGCCGGGTGCGCATGGACACAAACTTGTCCAGCAGATCGGTCTTGCCGGTTGCCAGCAGCTTGACCATTTGCTCCCGCTCAATGGGCTGCTGCAAGATGATCTGGCCGCTCTTGAAGTCACAGCTGGGGGTCGCCTGGGCCAGGGTAGGTACTGACTTTTCGCACAGGTAGTTCTTGCCATGCTCATGCACTGCGCTCCCGCACTTGGGGCAGGCGCCCAGGGATTCCTGGCCGCTGAAGTCAATCAACTCACCGGATTCTTCGCCTTTCTTGTCGTCGCCAAAGTCAAATTCGAGCTTGTAGTTTTTGCTCTCTTCGTCGAACTTGATGATCATCTCGGCCGTGAAGGGCCACCCGGCCTTGGAGCGAAAGCCGCTCAAGGGGCCGATTTTGCGGTCGCGCAAAAACTGCTCGACCTCAGCCGCCTCAAACGTGCGTCCGGCCGGGGTTTTGCCAAACGAGAAGCCGCAGCCCTCGCCTTGGCCGTCCGGGCCGGTGCAGGTGTAGCGCCGGTAGTTTTCGCGGACCACACCGCCGCAGTTCGGGCAGGGGCTGCTTAACGTGACAAAGTCACCGGGCACCGTGTCGCGGTCGTATTCCTTGGCTTTTTTCACCATGCGCTCGGTCATGGCGGCAATGTCGGCCATGAAGGACTCGCGGCTAAGCTTGCCCTGCTCCATTTGCGCCAGTTTGTACTCCCATTCGCCGGTGAGTTCGGCTTTAGTCAGTTCCTGCACATCCAGGCCGCGCAGGAGCGTCATCAACTGCATGGCTTTGGCGGTGGGAATCAGCTCACGCCCTTCGCGCAAGATGTATTCCTGGGCAATCAAGCCCTCGATGATGCTGGAGCGGGTGGCTGGAGTGCCCAGACCTTTTTCCTGCATGGCCTGGCGCAGTTCGTCGTCTTCCACGGTCTTGCCCGCGCCCTCCATGGCGCCCAGGAGCGTGGCCTCGGAGTAGCGCGCGGGTGGGCGGGTCTTCAGGGCTTTGGGGTCAACGGCCTCGGCCTTGACCCGCTCGCCGGGCTGCACCGGCACCAGGTTGCCTGGGCTCTTGTCGTCCTTGTCGGCTTGCTCGGCGGCAGCTTCCTTGCCGTAAATAGCCAGCCAGCCTGGCTTGACCAGCACTTTGCCTTCGGTCTTGAAGCTGTGTCCAACAGCAGTCGAAATTCGGGTTGTGATCTGGTATTCAGCCGCCGGGAAAAAGACGGCCATGAAGCGGCGTACCACCAGGTCGTAAATCTTTTGTTCGGTCTCACTCAGGCCACTGGGCGCCTGCAAAGTGGGGATGATGGCAAAGTGATCACTCACCTTGCTGTTGTCAAAAATGCGCCTGGAAGGGCGAATGTAGTTGCCGTTCAGCGCGGTGAGCGCGTGGGGCGCGAGGTGTTTCATGCCACTGTCGGCCAGCATCTCAAAGGTTTGTTTGACGACCGGCACATAGTCCTCGGGCAGGGCGCGCGAGTCGGTTCGGGGGTAGGTCAGCGCCTTGTGGCGCTCGTACAAACTTTGGGCAATCGAGAGCGTGGTTTTGGCCGAAAAGCCGAATTTTCCGTTGGCCTCGCGCTGAAGGCTGGTCAGATCAAACAACAAGGGAGAGACCTGCGTGGTGGGCTTGCTTTCTTCGGTGACGGTGGCAAGTTGTCCGCGCACGGCTGCAGCAATGGCCTCGGCCTCACGCTGGGTCCAGAGCCGGTCGGCCTTGAGTTCGGCGTCTGCCTCCTCATTGCCAGCAGCCGCATTGGCGGCGGATTTTCTCCAGGCGGGATCAAACCACTTGGCCGGGTACTCGCCAGCCTGGGCGCCAAAGGTGGCGTGAATCTCCCAGTAGTCGCGGCTGACGAACTTGCGGATCTTTTCCTCCCGCTCCACCACCACGCTCAAAGTCGGCGTTTGTACCCGCCCCACGGTAGTTAAAAAGAAGCCCCCATCGCGCGAGTTGAACGCCGTCATGGCGCGCGTGCCGTTGATGCCCACCAGCCAGTCGGCCTCGCTGCGGCAACGCGCGGCATTGGCCAGCGGCATCATTTGCTGGTCGGTGCGCAGGCTGTTGAACCCATCGCGGATGGCCTGGGGGGTCATCGATTGCAGCCACAGGCGGTTGACCGGTTTGCCCAGGGGCTTGGCGCCGCCGGCGTACTGCTCGATCAGCCGGAAGATCAGCTCACCCTCGCGGCCGGCGTCGCAGGCATTGATGAGTTGGTCCACGTCCTTGCGTTTGGCCTGCTTGACCACGGCATTGAGCCGGGTCTTGGTCTTGTCCATGGGCTTGAGGTCAAAGTGCGGCGGAATCACCGGCAGGTGCGCAAAGCTCCACTTGCCGCGCTTGACGTCGAACTCCTCAGGAGCCTGAATCTCCAGCAAGTGACCCACTGCACTGGTCACCACGTATTTTTCATTCTCGAAATGATCGTCGAATTTCTCGAACTTGCCCGCCACGGGCGTCAGCGCCCGAACGATGTCTTGCGCCACAGAAGGCTTCTCGGCAATGACTAATGTTTTCATCTGACTACAATTCCCTTTTCTCGCGGGCGCCCGGGCGCCCGCACCTGCACGTGGGCACGCACACACGCACCCATACGAGTTCACGATACCAAATTTTCAGACGTGTCCCCAAAAGCCTCATCCACTGCCAGTCGCCGCATCCAAACCCGTCGCTCCGGCGTCCATGGCAAGGGCGTGTTTGCCGTGCAGGACATTGCCGAGGGCGAAACCCTCATCGAATATGTGGGCGAAATCATCAGTTGGCAGGAGGCGCAGGCGCGCCATCCGCACGACCCAGCCCAGCCCAACCACACCTTTTACTTCTCGCTGGAAGACGGCAACGTGATCGACGCCCTGCATGGCGGGAACTCGTCGCGCTGGATCAACCACTCATGCGCTGGCAATTGCGAGGCCGATGAGGTCGATGGACGCGTGTTCATCAAGGCCCTGCGCAACATCCCGGCCGGTGAAGAACTCAATTACGACTACGGCCTGATCATTGACGAGCGCTACACGCCCAAGCTCAAGGCCGAGTACCCCTGCTGGTGCGGTGCCGGTACCTGCCGTGGCACGCTGCTGGCGCCCAAACGTGCCAGCCGCCGCGCCAAGTCATGATGGCGCCCATTCAATGGCCCCTGGAGGCCATCTGGGAGGCGGTAGCGCCGGGTATGCCCGGCTTTAGTCTGGAGGTTTTGCCCCGGATTGATTCAACCAACACCGAGTTGATGCGCCGCGCCCGCGCCGGGCGGCTGGAGCCGGTGCTGCTGGTGGCCGAGCACCAGACCGCCGGGCGGGGCCGTCTGGGGCGCGAGTGGTTGAGCGGGCAGGACGCCGCCGGGGTCACAGGCAGCGCACAGGCCCCCTTGGCCTCCTTGACATTTTCCATTGGGTTGCCTCTGGCCCCCAACGATTGGTCGGGCTTGTCGCTGGCCGTCGGGGTGAGTGTGGCCCAGAGCCTGCACCCCGAATTGCGCCTGAAATGGCCCAACGACCTGTGGTGGCGTGACCGCAAGCTGGCCGGCATCCTGATCGAAACCGTGAGTCTGGGCGACCCGGGTGCCGCGCGTTATGCCGTGGTGGGCGTCGGTATCAACATCCAGCCGCGCGATGCCACCGGCTTGGCCACGCCCCCGGCCTGGCTCAAAGAGCTATTGCCAGGCACGTCCGCACCCCAAGCCCTGTTGCAAGTGGCTGCGCCCCTCATACATACGCTCAAGGCCTTTGAGGCGGTCGGATTCGCCCCGTATCAAGCCCGTTTCAATGTGCTCGATGCGCTGGATGGGGTGCCGGTGACTTTAAGCAACGGCACGCTGGGCGTGGTACGCGGGGTTGACGGCACGGGCGCCTTGCAGGTGCACACGGCACAGGGCCTGGAAAAAATCACCAGTTCCGAGGTCAGCGTGCGCCCTCAGCGCCCGCCGTCCTACGACAACCTGTAGTTTTCACCCATTTTCAGGCCCTCATCCCTCATGTTGCGTTTGCTTGCCCTGACCTTGTTGCTGCTCAACGGCGTTTATTTCGCCTGGTCGCAAGGACTGTTGCTGGCCTATGGCTTCGGGCCCGCGGCGCAGTCCGAGCCGCAGCGGCTGGCCCAGCAAATCCAGCCAGAGGCCCTGAAGGTGCTCACGTCCAAAGAGCAGCTGACCCTGGCCGAGGCGGCGAAACAACCCGCTTCCAGGCCCGCAGTCTGTCTGCAGGTGGGGGTGTTTGATGAAGCGCAAGGCGCACGTCTGCGCACCGCCCTGGCTGCGGCACAGCTGACTGAGGGGTCCTGGACGCTGGAAGAAGCCGTGGCACCGGGGCGCTGGATCGTGTACATGGGCAAATTCGCCAACCCCGAAGCCCTGGCCAAAAAGCGGGGTGAACTGGCCAACCTGAAGCTGCAACTGCAGCCACTGAACAACCCGGCGCTCCAACCCGGTTTGTCCCTGGGGGGCTTTGACAACCAGGCGGCTGCCAACACACTGCTGGAGGCCTTGGGGCGGCGTGGCGTGCGTACTGCACAAGTTGTGCAGGAGTACCCGCCGGTGAGCGGACTCCTGTTGCGGGTGCCTGCTGCCGACGACGCCTTGCGTGCCAGGCTGGACGCCTTGAGGCCGGTGCTGGCAGGCAAATCCTGGATCGCTTGCCCGTAATGTGACGCGCCAGGGCCTTATCCGGCCCCGCCTGGCGAGTCGTTGGCTTCCCCCATGAAGCGCACGCTGAACAGGGCGCCCGGCGCTGCCTGGCCCGGGTGAGCGTCTTGCAAGGTCACGGTGGCGTGGTGCTGTTGCGCAATTTCCATCACGATGGGCAGACCCAATCCGGTGCCATCTGCTTCCGTGCCCAGCGCTCGATAAAAGGGTTGAAATATCAGTTCGCGCTCCGCCTCGGGCACGCCCGGCCCGGAGTCTTCCACCTGCAGCACCAGGATCTGGCCAAACGGGTCGATCAGAACCCGCACCGTGATCACGCCTGGCGCTTCCAGGCTGGAGGGGGTGTAGTTGATGGCGTTGTCCACCAGGTTGCGAATCAGCTCCTTGAGCAAGGTGGCGTTTCCATCCAGTTGTCCTCCCCGGGCGCCGGGTTGCGTGCCTTCATAGCCCAGGTCAATGTGCTTCTCGATGGCCCGTGGCGCGCAGTCCCGCACCACAGCCATGGTCAGTTCGGCCAAATCGCAAGGAATCCGGGGCATGGCCGCACCGCTGCTCTCGGCCCGGGCCAGTGCCAGCAACTGGTTGACCGTGTGGGTCGCCCGAATGCTGGCCCGACCAATCTGGCGCAGCGACTGCTTGAGTTCTTCGGCGTGGGCACCTTCGCGCTGCGCCAGATCGGCCTGCATGCGCAGGCCCGCCAGGGGTGTCTTGAGCTGGTGGGCGGCATCCGCCAAAAACCGCTTTTGGGTGGCAATGGAGTCCTTGAGGCGCAGCAGCAGGTCGTTGACCGAGGACACCAGTGGCGCCACCTCCAGCGGCACCGACTGGGCATCAATCGGGCTCAGATCATCGGGTTTGCGGGCGCGAATTCTCTCTTCAAGCTGGTGCAGCGGCTTGATTGCCTGCACCAGCGCCAGCCACACCAGCAACACGGACAGCGGCAAAATCACAAATTGCGGGAGCATCACGCCCTTGACGATTTCGGTGGCCAGAACCGAGCGCTTTTCCAGTGTTTCGGCCACCTGCACCAGGGCTGGACGGCTCTCCGGTAAAGGCAGCTGAACCCAAGTGTAGGCAATCCGCACGTCTTCGCCCCGCATTTCGCCATCGCGAATGAGAACCTGGTTGAGCACCACCTTCTCTTCACCAGGCGGCAGGGGCAAGGTCCTTTCTCCGCTCAAGTATTCACCCCGTGCGCCCAACACCTGGTAGTAAACCGTGTCGGCATCGTCAGCGCGCAACAATTCTCGCGCGGGCAGGGGCAAGCTGAACTGCGCCTTGTTGTGTTTGACCGTGATCAACTGCGCCAGGGCAGCCACGTTGTATTCGAGTGCGCGGTCAAAGGGCTTGGCGGCTATTCCCTGGGCGACCAGCCAGGTCAGTACCAGGCTAACCGGCCACAGCAGCAGCAGCGGGGTGAGCATCCAGTCCAGGATCTCCCCAAACAGCGAACGTTGCTCGCGGTGAAAGATGTTCATGGCCTTAGCCCGGAATTTTCTCCAGGCAATAGCCCAGCCCGCGCACGGTGGCAATGCGGATCGGTCCTTTCTCGATCTTCTTGCGCAGGCGGTGGATATAGACCTCAATGGCGTTGTTGCTCACCTCTTCGCCCCACTCGCACAGCCGCTCTACCAGCTGGTCTTTGCTGACCAGGCGCCCGGCGCGTTGCAGCAGCACCTCCAACAGGCCGAGTTCCCGGGCCGAAAGCTCCACCATCACCCCGTCAATGGTGGCCACGCGTCCGCCCTGGTCGTAAATCAGGGGGCCGTGTTTGATGGTGCTGCTGGCGGTGCCCGTTCCCCGGCGGTTCAGGGCGCGCACGCGCGCTTCAAGTTCTTGCAGGCTGAAGGGTTTGGCCATGTAGTCGTCGGCCCCAAAATCCAGGCCTTTGACCCGTTCCTCGACGCTGTCGGCGGCGGTCAAAATCAGCACCGGCAGCGAGGAGCCCCGGGCCCGAAGCTTCTTCAAGACTTCCAGCCCGTGCATCTTGGGCAGGCCCAAGTCCAGAATCAGCAGATCAAACTCGGTGTTGGTCATCAGTGCCGCGTCGGCCTCCGTCCCGCTGGCCACGTGGTCTACTGCAGCACCCGAACTGCGCAAAGTGCGCAGCAAGCCGTCCGCCAAAACCTGGTCATCTTCGGCAATCAAGATCCGCATGTGTGTCTCCTGGTGATGTGGGCGCCGACATCGGGCGCACACGTTGTAAGGTGATTCTAGGCGGGCAAGTGACCGGCCTCGGTTTTGGATTGCGCAGAGGCTGCGTCAGGCCGCATAAGCCTCCAGACCCAAGGCGATGACCGTGGCCACGTCCATCCCGACGGCGGCGCGCAACTCGTCTTCGGCTTGCGCCACCGCCTCCCGAAAAGCCCGCAGCCAGATCAGCCCTGCGGCCGTGAACACAATGCGCCTCGCCCGGGCGTCGCGCGGGTCTTCCAGGCGCTCAACCAGGCCCCAGGCTTCGCACTGCTCCACCAGCTTGCCCATCGCCTGCTTGGTCATACCCGCGCGCCGGGCCAGGTCGGTCAGGCGCGAGCCCTCCAGCGCCAGATGCCGCGTGATGTGGACATGCGATGCGCTCAAACTGCCTCGCGCCGCCAGATGGGACAGCGCCAGCGGCAGATCGACATGGCCGGCCATCAGGGACAAAACCCGGGTGTCGAAACGCTGCAGCGCCTGATGCAGCCAATGCCCCAGATGAGCCTGGCGCCAACCTTCATCCACGTTCATTTTGAGCATGTTGAAATAGTAAGGTAAATTGACCAATAAAAGTGTTTACAGATTTAAACGACACTCATAAACTACTGTTCAAGCATCCAGCCTGTCATTAAAGCCAGACGATGCGCCCCAATTTAAACCCAAGGAGATTTTCATGGACGCACCTGTCAAAGCCCCTACGCCTGCCGCCCCTTCCACCCCCGTCAATGCCGAAAAAGCCAAAGCCCTGCAAGTGGCCCTGGCCCAAATTGAAAAGCAATTTGGCAAAGGCACCATCATGCGTCTGGGCGAGGGTGAGGTGATTGAGGACATCCAGGTGGTCTCCACTGGCTCGCTCGGGCTGGACATCGCGCTGGGTGTAGGTGGCCTGCCACGCGGCCGGGTGGTCGAGATTTATGGCCCCGAGTCAAGCGGCAAAACCACGCTCACGCTGCAGGTGATTGCCGAGATGCAAAAAATCGGTGGCCAATGCGCGTTTGTCGATGCCGAACACGCGCTGGACATCCAGTACGCCCAAAAACTCGGCGTGAACCTGCAAGACCTGCTCATCTCCCAGCCCGACACCGGCGAGCAGGCCCTGGAGATTGTGGACAGCCTGGTGCGCTCCGGCGCGGTGGATTTGATCGTGGTCGACTCCGTGGCCGCCTTGACCCCCAAGGCCGAGCTGGAAGGCGAAATGGGTGACTCCCTGCCCGGCCTGCAGGCCCGCCTCATGAGCCAGGCCCTGCGCAAGCTCACCGCCCACATCAAAAAGACCAACTGCATGGTCATTTTCATCAACCAGATCCGCATGAAGATTGGTGTGATGTTTGGCAGCCCCGAGACCACCACCGGCGGCAACGCCCTGAAGTTCTACGCCTCGGTTCGGCTGGACATTCGCCGCACCGGCACCATCAAAAAGGGCGACGAGGCCATTGGCAACGAGACCAAGGTCAAAGTGGTTAAAAACAAAGTGGCGTCGCCCTTCAAGACCGCCGAGTTCGATATTTTGTTTGGCGAGGGCATCAGCCGCCACGGCGAAATCATCGACATGGGCGTGACCGCCAACATCCTCGACAAATCGGGCGCCTGGTATGCCTACAACGGCGAAAAAATCGGCCAGGGCCGTGACAACGCCCGGGAGTTCCTGCGCGAAAACCCGGAACTGTCCCGCGAGATTGAAAACAAGGTGCGCGTCTCCGTGGGTATTCCGGTGCTGCCGGGGGGCGAAGAACCAGCAGCCAAAGGTAAAAATACAAGCAAAAAGGCAGTCTAGCCGGCGGATTGATTGTCATGGTAGCTATTAATTAAATAGTAACCGTGGCCTTCTTGTTGCACAAGAACGTCGCGCCAGATTGAGCAAAGCCCTTGATGTCATTCGCCAAACCTTCCCTCAAAGGCCGTGCCCTGCGGCTGTTGAGTGGGCGCGAGTACTCGCGGACCGAGTTGGAGCGCAAGCTAATCCGTTTTGAAGAAGAACCCGGCAGCCTGAGCCTGGCGCTCGATGACTTGCAGGCCAAGGGGTTCATCAGCGAGGCGCGGGTGATCGAGTCTGTGATCCACAGGCGTGCCGGCAAACTGGGGCTGATGCGCATCCGGCAAGAGTTGCAAGGCAAGGGGTTGGACCCTGAAGCGGTCGCCCAGGCGCTGGGCGGTCTCAAACTCAGCGAGCGTGAGCGGGCGCAGGAGGTTTGGCGCAAGAAATTTGGCACGGTTGCCGCCGATGCGCAGGACGCCGCCAAACACATGCGCTTTCTGGCGTCACGCGGTTTTGGCGGCGACGTGATCCGTCAGGTAGTCAAAGGCGCCTCAGACGACTGAAATAGTGGCTAATCAGCCGCTAGCCGGCAACTTCATTGCCATTTATCATCTAAAAATATAGCATTTATCCGGTCAAATGGGTGGCTCGTCAGAGGCCCAGCATCAGCTTCAGGTTCTGCACCGCCGCGCCGCTGGCCCCTTTGCCCAGGTTGTCCAGGCGGGCGACCAGCACAGCATGGTGAAAATCATCGGCGGCGCCGTCATTGGAAAACACGCGCAATTCCATCTGGTTGGTATCAGCCAAGGCTACGGCGTCCAGTTTGTTGTCGGGCGTGGCGGGCAATACGCTCACCCATTCGCTGCCGGCATAGTGCCGGGCCAACGCATCGTGCAGATCCTGCGCGCGGGGTCGACCCGGCAGCGCGTCGAGGTCCAGTGGCAATTGCACCAGCATGCCCTGGATGAAATTACCCACGGAGGGGATGAACACGGGCCGGCGCGACAGACCGGTGTAGCGCATGATTTCAGGCAAGTGCTTGTGCTTGAGGCCCAGACCGTACAGCTCAAATGGCGGCGCCTCGCCCTTCTCGTAAGCTTCGATCATGGTGCGCCCGCCGCCCGAATAGCCGCTGACCGACGGCAAGCTCAAGGGAAAGTCTTTCGGGATCAGCCCGGCATCCACCAGCGGGCGAATCAGCGCGATCGCTCCGGTGGCGTAACAGCCCGGGTTGGCGACCCGGCGCGATTGCGCCACCAATGCGCCATGGCCTGCCACCAATTCAGGAAAACCAAACACCCATCCCGGCTCCGTGCGGTGGGCGGTTGAGGCATCAATAATTTTGGGACCCACTTGGCCGGTCGATTGAGCGATGTCGTCGATCATGGCGACCGATTCAATGGCGGCCTCATCGTGCAGGCACAAGACCACCAGATCCACCTGCGCCATCAGCGCGCGCTTGGCGGCCACGTCTTTTCGTAACTCGGGTGCAATGCTGACTACCTCAACACCGGCCAGGGTTTGCAAGCGCTCGCGAATCTGGAGGCCCGTGGTGCCCGCTTCGCCGTCGATGAAAATTTTGTGCATGCCTGAGAAATCCTCGTCAGTTTCAGTTCAGATGGAGGCTCCATAACTATAAATTATGTGAGCAGCAAACCACCCGTTTTTTTGGTGCGTTGCAGCATGATACATTTCCAAGTTGCATTGAACAGTGCCGGCCCCAGAGCATTTACGTTTTTCGGCCGGGTAAAAAATCCCCCCTCCTGAGAGAGACCTCATGAAGATTCACGAATACCAAGGCAAGGAAATCTTGCGTCAAGCTGGTGTACCGGTGCCTCGCGGCATCCCGGCATTCACCGTTCAAGAAGCGGTGGAAGCCGCTCAAAAACTGGGCGGCCCGGTGTGGGTGGTCAAGGCGCAGATTCATGCAGGTGGTCGTGGCAAGGGCGGCGGCGTCAAGCTGGCGCGCTCAATTGAAGACGTCAAGAAGCTGGCTGGCGAGATTTTGGGCATGCAGCTCATCACCCACCAGACAGGCCCTGAAGGCCAGAAAGTTCGCCGCCTGTTGATTGAAGACGGCGCCGACATCAAAAAAGAATACTACGTGTCGGCTGTGACCGACCGTGCCACCCAGCGCGTGGCGTTCATCGTATCAAGCGAAGGCGGCATGGACATCGAGGGCGTGGCCCACGACACCCCTGAAAAAATCGTGACCGAGTTTGTTGACCCGGCTCTGGGCTTGACCGACGCGCAAGCCAAGATGTTGTCTGACAGCATTGGTGTGCCTGCAGGTTCCACCGCCCAGTGCGTGGACGTGCTGCAAAAGGTCTACAAGGTCTACATGGACACCGACGCTTCGTTGGTCGAAATCAACCCCCTGATTCTTGAAGGCAATGGCGGCATCAAAGCCATTGACGCGAAGTTCAACTTTGACGCTAACGCGCTGTTCCGTCACCCTGAAATCGTGGCTTACCGCGATCTGGACGAAGAAGATCCGGCTGAAGTGGAAGCCAGCAAGTTTGACCTGGCCTACATCAGCCTGGACGGCGACATCGGTTGCCTGGTCAACGGCGCTGGCCTGGCCATGGCCACCATGGACACCATCAAGTTGTTCGGCGCGGAGCCCGCCAACTTCCTGGACGTGGGCGGCGGTGCCACCCCCGAGAAGGTCACTGAAGCCTTCAAGATCATGTTGAAAAACCCCAAGGTCAAGGCCATTCTGGTCAACATCTTTGGCGGCATCATGAAGTGCGACACCATCGCCACCGGCGTGATCACGGCTTGCAAAGCCACCAACCTCAGCGTGCCATTGGTCGTGCGCATGAAGGGCACCAATGAAGACTTGGGCAAGAAAATGCTGGCCGAGTCCGGTTTGCCCATCATCACCGCAGACACCATGGCTGATGCTGCGCAAAAAGTGGTTGCGGCTGTCAAAGCTGCTGCATAAGGAAAAATCATGTCGATCCTCATCAATAAAGACACCAAGGTCATTACCCAGGGCATCACCGGCAAGACCGGTCAGTTCCACACTGAAAAGTGCCAGGAATACGCCAACGGCAAAAACTGCTTCGTGGCGGGTGTGAACCCCAAGAAAGCCGGCGAATCCATTTTTGGCATCCCGATCTTCTCGTCCGTCAAGGAAGCCGCCAAAGACACTGGCGCAACTGTCTCGGTGATTTACGTGCCGCCAGCCGGCGCTGCTGCCGCCATCTGGGAAGCCGTTGAGGCCGACCTGGACCTGGCCATCTGCATCACCGAAGGCATTCCGGTCCGTGACATGCTTGAAGTGCGCAACAAAATGCGCGCCAAGGAAGCGGCCGGCGGCAAGAAGACCTTGTTGCTCGGACCCAACTGCCCTGGATTGATCACGCCTGACGAAATCAAGATCGGCATCATGCCCGCGCACATTCACCGCAAGGGTCGTATTGGTGTGGTGAGCCGCTCCGGGACGCTGACCTATGAAGCTGTAGCGCAATTGACCGAAATTGGTCTGGGCCAGTCCAGCGCGGTCGGTATTGGTGGCGACCCCATCAATGGCCTGAAGCACATCGACATCATGCGTGCCTTCAATGACGACCCGGACACCGATGCCGTCATCATGATTGGTGAAATTGGTGGCCCGGATGAAGCCGAAGCCGCTCGCTGGTGCAAGCTCAACATGAAGAAACCCATCGTCGGCTTCATCGCTGGCGTGACGGCACCTGCAGGCAAGCGCATGGGCCACGCGGGCGCTCTGATCTCTGGCGGTGCCGATACGGCCGATGCCAAGTTGGCGGTAATGGAAGAGTGTGGTTTCACCATCACCCGCAACCCATCCGAGATGGCCAAGCTGCTCAAAGCCATGCTTTAAGCCTTTTTAGGTATTGCTGTCCGATAACACACTGCGGTTATCCACATTTAAAAGCCGGATTTCCTGATGGACAATCCGGCTTACTTATTTGTAAGCCGTTGACCCTGAAATAGAAAGCACGCCGTGGAAGAATTCCTAACCGCCCATTTTTGGCTCGCTGTTGGTCAGATCATCATGATCGACATCTTGTTGGGCGGAGACAACGCCGTCGTGATTGCGCTGGCCTGTCGCAAGCTGCCGGCGCATCAGCGCACCAAAGGCATTTTGTGGGGTACGGCGGGTGCAATCGTGCTGCGGGTGATTCTGATTGCCTTTGCGTTGACCCTGTTGCAGGTGCCATTTCTGAAGCTGGTGGGCGCGGCCCTTCTCTTGTGGATTGGTGTCAAGCTGTTGGTGCCTGATGAAGAGGGGCATTCCAATATCGAGGGCAGCGATAAGCTGTGGGCAGCGGTCAAGACCGTGATCGTGGCTGATCTGGTCATGAGCGTAGACAATGTCATTGCCATTGCTGGTGCGGCCACCGGTGCCGGTGAAACCCACCAAATGCCGCTGGTCATCTTTGGCTTGTTGGTCAGTATTCCGATCATCATCTGGGGCAGCCAGCTGGTGCTCAAGCTCATGGACCGTTTCCCCATCATCATCACGGCGGGCGCGATGTTGCTGGGCTGGATTGCGGGCACCATGGCGCTGAGCGATCCGGCAATCAAGGACCTGTTGCCACAGACCCCGATGTGGAACTACGGCCTGGGTGCTGCAGGCGCCTTGGGCGTGCTGCTGGTCGGCATGGCCTTTAAGAAGCGCGCGCAGCAGGCCGGTTAAGTCTGCAAACCCGGACGCGGGCTCGAGATGGAACTCTGGCTTGCAGTGGGTTTTTGCCTTGTTCTGGCGCTGCCGGCCCTGATCGGCCGGTTCAGGAGAAAGCAGTCTCAAGCCCGGGCACAAGCCCAAAAAGACGCCCTGCCAACTGAAAAAGACCGCATGCTGGGTTTGGCTTTACAGGCGCAAGGCCAGCTCGACTTGGCATTTGATCATTTCCGGCGAGCGCCCAGTAGCCCAGCCCTGCAGGACAACCTGAATCACCTGGCCCTTGAGTTGGAGCGAAAGCAACAGTTCACCCAGGCACAAGCCGTCAGGGATCACATGGCGGCCCCCGCTCAAGGTCTTGCGGTGAAGCGGGTGGCCGGGCCTGCCGATCGACCCGCTCAAGGTCCTTCGGGTCTTCAGAGCGGCACCTTGATGGGGCGCTACCGAGTGGGAAAAGTGCTGGGCAAAGGGGCCATGGGGGTGGTCTACCTGGGGCACGACACGCAATCAGGCTGTGTTGTCGCCCTCAAAACCATGGCGTTGAGCGACGAGTTTGAGGGCGACAATTTGCTGGATGCCCGTGAACGATTTTTCCGGGAGGTCCAGACGGCGGGTCGGCTGAAACATCCCAACATCGTTGCCATCCATGACTCAGGTGAAGACCAGGGACTGGCCTACATTGCCATGGAGTTCGTCGAGGGGCAGGATCTGATGGCGTACTGCAAGCGAGACCACTTGCTGGCGCTGCCAGTGGTTATCTCCATTGTTGCGCGGGTGGCCGAGGTGCTGGCCTGTGCCCATGCGCACCATGTGGTCCACCGGGACATCAAGCCGGCCAATGTCATGTTCGATATCGAAAGCGACACCCTCAAGGTGATGGACTTTGGCATCGCCCGGATCACAGACGCCAACAAGACCCGAACCGGGCTGGTCCTGGGCACACCCAGTTTCATGTCACCAGAGCAACTGGCAGGCAAAAAGGTGGACGGTCGCTCGGATCTTTACTCCCTGGGGGTGATGCTGTACGTGATGTTGACCGGCACGCTGCCATTTCGAGCCAACTCCCTGGCGGCGCTCATGCACAAAATCACGCACGAGAATGCCCCGGATATTCGCGGCATGCTGCAAAATGCGCCATCTGAACTGGCTGGCCTGGTCGGCAGGGCCCTCGAAAAGGACCCGCAAATGCGGTACCAGGACGGTGAGCAAATGGCCCTTGAGTTGCGGGCGCTATTATTGGGAAAAAAATTCATCGATCTGGAAATTTAGCCTGTCACACCATGCACTACACCTTCTTTGCTCAAACTGATCCAGGACGATCCCGATCGAACAACGAAGATGCGGTGGTATTTGATGAGGGCACTCATTTGGGGGTGCTCGCGGACGGCATGGGGGGCTACAACGCGGGGGAAGTGGCCAGTGGCATGGCTACCGAGTTCATCAGGGCGGAGTTGAGTGCCTGGTTAACTGAGGCTGGTGCACAAGCGGACAAGCTGCAAATGCGCCAGGCCATCGAGATGTGCGTGGACAATGCCAACGCCGCCATTCTTGAGGCAGCCAACACCAACGCCCATTATTCGGGCATGGGAACCACCCTGGTGGTGGGCGTTTTTCATGGCGACCGCCTGCTCCTGGGGCATGTGGGCGACTCCCGTTGCTACCGTCTGCGGGGCGACACACTGACACAGATCACCCGTGACCACTCCCTGTTGCAGGAGCAACTCGACGCTGGTTTACTGACCGCCGAGGAAGCTGCGCTGTCACCCTATAAAAACCTGGTCACCCGGGCGTTGGGTGTGGAGGCGGGCGTCATGCTGGAATTGAACGAACATCTGCTGGAGCCAGGCGACATCTACCTGATGTGCTCTGACGGACTCAGCGACATGATGAATGACGCGCAGATTGCAGGTACCCTGCGACAACGCGCTGCCTTGTCGGTCATGGCCAATCACTTGGTTGCCCAGGCGAACGACAATGGCGGGCGTGACAACATCGCTGTTTTGCTGACCCGCGTGGCAAGTAATTCTGAAAAGCGCGGTTTAATATCTAGATGGCTCGGAAAATAACAGATCCATGAGTCCCCTCGTAACAAGTTTCATGAACAGGAGTCGGTCATGCCGAAAATGATCGTATCGATTGATGGTGTCGTTATCAAGGAAGTCCAGCTTACCAAGGAGCGCATGACCCTGGGCCGACGGCCTTACAACGACATCGTTATCGATAACCTGGCGGTCAGCGGGGAGCACGCTGTATTCCAAATGACCGGCCATCAGGTTCATCTGGAGGACCTCAACAGCACCAACGGCACCTATGTAAACGGCAAAGCCGCCAGAAAACAGTTGCTTCAAAACGGCGATATCGTGGAGGTCGGCAAGTACAGAATCAAATTTGCAGACGATTCAGGCGCAGAAGCTTTTGAGAAGCCTGCGCTTGTGAACCCCGCAGCTGCTAAGCAGCATGCTGAGATGGCGCCCTCAGAGCCCCTGCATGCCCGCATCAAAGTGCTGTCCGGTGCGGCCGCCGGTCGCGAGGTGAGTCTGACCAAGGTTGTGACCACCATCGGCAAGCCCGGTGTGGCGGTTGCGGCCATCACCCGACGCCAGCGCGGGTTTGTCGTGCACCACGTCGAAGGCGCCGGTAACCCGGCAATCAATGGAGCGCCCATTGGGGCCGACCCCATTGCCTTGAAAAATGGCGACCTGATCGAGCTGGCAGGCACCAAAATGCAGTTTGTGCAGACCTGACCCAGCCTGCTGATTGGCAGTGCTGTTCATGACCCCAGTCGCCTCAATGCCACGAGAACTTGAACCATGAGTGCCGTGATGAAACCCGGAGGTACCGAGCCAAGCTCTGAGCCGCCCTTTGTTGACTCACAAAAGCTGCCACCAGAAAAACGGGGCATGACGTTCGAGGCGCTTTTTTACCGGCAACTGCAGCAGGTCACGGTTCGTATTCATGAGACGGACAACGTTGAGCAAATCATGCTGGAGGTGAGCCCTGACATCTGCAAACTGCTCAATGCCGATCGCCTGACGCTTTATGCGCTCAACGAAGACCAGACGGCCATCGTCTCCAAGGTCAAGACCGGCCTGAACAGCAGCCGCGAACTCAAGCTGCCCATCACGCCCCAGAGCATTGCGGGTTTTGTGGCTTTCAGCCGCAAGTTGGTCAACCTCCCTGACGTGTATGACGATGCGGCCCTCAAGCAAATCCACCCGGCACTTACCTTCTTGAAGGAGGTGGACAAACGCTCCGGTTACCGCACCCGTCAAATGCTGGTGGCGCCCATTTTGGAGGGCAACCGGCTGCACGGCGTGCTGCAGGTCATCAACAACAAAGGCAACCATCCCTTTGGCGAACTGGAGGTTGATGGGGTTGCCCAGCTGTGCAAGACACTGGCGACCGCCATCCGGCAGCGGATGCAAAAAATGGAGCAGGGTGGACGGCAAAAGGCGTCCAAGTACGATGCGCTGGTGACTGAAGGCGTGCTGACCGACCTGGAGTTGGAGGCATCCTTGCTGGAGGCTCGCCATAACGGCCAGCATGTCGAACACGTGCTGATGGCGACTTACAAAATTCGCCCGGCACAGATCGGGCCATCGCTGGCCAAGTTTTTTGGCGTGCCTTACGAGGCCTTCAACCCCGGGCGCATCCGCGCAGAAGCCCTGCACGGCGTACTCAAGCGCGAATTTGTAGTTCAGCAGGGCTGGCTTCCTCTGGAGGAATCCCCCGAGGGTCTGGTCGTGATGTGTCTGGACCCCGAAGCCGCCCGCGCCTCGCGGGTGGTGCCCCAGGTCTTTCCCCGCATCATCCGGTTTGCCTACCGGGTGACTACCCAGACCGAATTCACGGAAACCCTGGCTCAGATTTTTGGTGTGGGTATGGAGGGGGGCTCCATTGACGAGCTGCTGGCCGACATGGACGGCGCTCCGATGGATGACGGCTTCAATGACGACGCTCTGGAGTCAGCGGCAGCTGACAACGAGCTGGTTAAGTTTGTCAACAAAGTCATCATTGACGCCTACAAGCAAGGCGTCTCGGACATTCACATTGAGCCCATGCCCGGCAAACTCAAAACCGGCATCCGGTTTCGGATTGACGGCACGCTGCAGCCCTACGTTGAAGTGCCAGCGCATTTTCGCCAGGCCATGGTGACCCGCCTGAAGATCATGTGTGACCTCGACATTTCAGAGCGTCGCCGGCCGCAAGACGGCAAGATCAAGTTCAAAAAATACGGCCCGCTCGACATTGAGCTGCGCGTGGCCACCATCCCGTCAGCAGGCGGCGTGGAAGACGTGGTCATGCGGATTTTGGCCGCCGGGGAGCCGATTCCGCTGGAAAAATTGGGCCTGACGCCGCACAACAAAGAGCGTGTGATTCGCACCATCGAAAAACCTTACGGCCTGTTTTATGTGTGCGGCCCCACCGGTTCGGGCAAAACGACCACGCTGCACTCCATTCTCAAGCACCTCAACACGCCCGACACCAAGATCTGGACCGCCGAAGACCCGGTCGAAATCACCCAAAAAGGCCTGCGCCAGGTGCAAATCAACCGCAAGGCCGGCATCGACTTTGCTCTGGTCATGCGCGCCTTCTTGCGGGCTGACCCCGACATCATCATGGTGGGTGAGTCGCGCGACAAGGAAACCGTGGCCATGGGCGTGGAAGCCTCGCTCACCGGGCACCTGGTGTTCTCCACCCTGCACACCAACTCGGCGCCAGAGTCCATCACCCGCCTGTTGGACATGGGCATGGACCCCTTCAACTTCGCCGATGCGCTGCTGGGTATATTGGCGCAGCGCCTGGCCAAGAAGCTGTGCGACTGCAAGGAATCGTATGTGCCGGATGCCGATGAGCTCAGGCTGTTTGCCGCAGAATATTCCGACGAACTGCGCCACTCGGTTGCCTGGACGGCCGACTACGAGGGCGAAACTCAAAAGCTCATTGAGCGCTGGAAAGCGCTTTATGCCCCAGACGGACAAATCAAGTTCTTTCGACATGTGGGTTGCGACAAATGCAACAAGACCGGCTACAAAGGCCGCGTGGGCCTGCATGAGTTACTGATTGCCGACGACGGCATCAAACGCCTGATTCAGGAGCGCGCCCGCGTAGCCGAGATTTTTGCGGCCGCCGTAGAAGGCGGCATGCGCACCCTGAAGATGGACGGCATGGAGAAAGTCATGATGGGGCTCACCGACATCAAGATGGTGCGGCAGGTGTGTATCAAGTAGCAGCCCTAGCGCACCAGCCGATGCATTAAAAACGACTTGAGGTCCCGCCGACTTTCCACAATGATGTGGATATAAATCGTATCTTCTATTACTTTATAAATGATTCGGTTCATGCCTGAATTTCGTTTTAGGGGTGACAACATGCTCGGTCAAGCCGCAATTTGACGGATCCAGATTTACGGATCACAATGTTGTTGAAATTTTCAACAACTAAGGACTCGCTATGTCTACCGTCAATTTCAGCGTCCCTGAAGACATCAAAAATGCTTTCAATACTGTCTTTGAAGGCCAGAACAAAAGCGCCGTTATTGCAGATTTGATGCGCGATGCAGTTGAGCGCGAACAGCGCCGCAAGCAGCATTGCAGCGCCGTGGACCGTATTCTGGCCAACCGTATCAATGCACCTCGTTTTTCTGAGGTTGAGTTCAGAGCGGCCCGCGAAGAAGGTCGCCCATGATTTGTGTTGTCGATGCCAGCGTTGCCGTCAAATGGTTTGCTGAGGGCGAATGGGCACTGCGTGAAGACGATATTGATCCCGCATTGGAGATTTTGAAAGCCAGCGCGCGCGGCACCTTGGACTTTTATCAGCCGCCCCATTTTTTGGCGGAAGTGGCGGCAGTGGTGTCACGCCTCAAGCCAGATCGGGCACAACAATATATTGATAATTTGGCCCAGCTCAACATCACCTGGGCATCGCCCACGGTGGCTTACGCCCGAGCCATTGAAATGGCTCGCCAACTTGACCACCACCTGTTC
>JBIIVW010000039.1:0-21337 GCA_044339205.1 Rhodoferax sp.
CAGGGCACGCAAGCGGTCATGACCGGGCGCATCACGGCGGGCGATCTGGGGCAGACGGTGTTGTACGTCATCATTCTGGCCAGCGCCTTCGCGATTTTGGGTGAGGTCTATGGCGACCTGCTGCGCGCAGCAGGCGCCACCGAACGGCTGATGGAACTGCTGGGCAGCCGCTCACCGATCGCTTCACCCCTGAAACCACTCCCCGCCCCGGCCCAAAGTGGCGGCAGCGCCATCAGGTTTGAAAACATCAATTTTCATTACCCCTCCCGCCCGCTTCAAGCAGCCCTCCGTGATTTTTCACTGACGGTGATGCCGGGCCAGACGGTCGCCATCGTCGGGCCCAGCGGCGCGGGCAAGAGCACGGTGTTTCAGTTGTTGCTGCGGTTTTATGACCCGTCGTCAGGCGCCATCGTGCTGGACGGCGTGGCTACCCGGGACCTGTCGCTGTCCGATTTGCGCCAACGCATTGGCATCGTGCCCCAAGACGCCGTGATTTTTTCCAGTAGCGCTCTTGAAAATATCCGGTATGGGCGGCCCGATGCCAGCGATGAGGACGTGCGGGCAGCAGCACAGTCCGCGTTTGCGGATGAATTCATCAGCGCGCTGCCCGAGGCTTACGACACCTTCCTGGGCGAGCGTGGCGTGCGGTTGAGCGGCGGACAACGCCAGCGCATTGCCATCGCGCGCGCGATGCTCAAGAACCCGCCTTTGCTGCTGCTCGATGAGGCCACCAGTGCGCTCGACGCGGAGAGTGAGCGCATGGTGCAGGCCGCGTTGGAATCTGCCATGCGAGACCGCACGACGCTGGTCATCGCCCATCGCCTGGCCACGGTCCAAAAGGCAGATTTGATTGTGGTGTTGGACCACGGCAGCCTTGTGGAACAAGGCACCCATGCCGAACTGGTGGCCAAGGGCGGCGTGTACGCGGGGCTGGCGGCACTGCAGTTCAGTGCCTGACCCGGTCTGGCTACTGCAACGGGCCTTTCAATGCTTCGGGCAAGGCAAAGGGCAACACAGCAATGCCCTCGTCCAGCAAAGACAGGGCTTCCGCCTGGGAGGCATGACCGCGAATGCCACGCGCCTTGATCTCACCGTAGTGAATCTTGCGGGCCTCTGAAGCAAAGTCATTGCCCACATCGTCGGTGGTGGACACCAGATGTCGGGCTGCTTTCATCAGGGCTGCCTGTAAATCCGATTCTTTTTTATCGCTGGACTCTTCCTGCTGCGCGGAATCAGATCCTGCCCTGCCGCCACTCAAATTGAGCCTGGGTGCACTCAATCGCTTGGTGATGGTGGCATCACCGCACACCGGGCAGGTCACCAGACCTCGGTCCATCTGACCCAGAAAGTCGTCTTCAGAGGCAAACCAGCCCTCAAACACATGCAGATGACCGCACTGGAGATCGAGTACTTTCATCTCATAATCATGCGTCACACACTGCGTCAGTGGGCGGCTGCCAGGTCAATGCCCAGTTGCCAGCAAGGAAATTCTGCACCCAGAGTGCACCAGTCAGTGTCTTGGCATCCGTCACACGGCCATCGCAACACCACTGCAAAAGCTCGGCTGGCGATGCCGTGAAGACGTCAAGGAACTCACCGGAGTCCAGCCGGCGATAACCCAGCGTCAAACCCCGTGCAAACCAGATATCAATGAATTCGGTTGAATAGGAAATCACCGGGTGCAAAACCCCGGCATGGGCCCATTCGGCTGCGCTGTAGCCGGTTTCTTCCAGCAGTTCGCGCTGCGCACAACGCTGCAAGTCTTCGCCCGGATCGAGCTTGCCTGCAGGAAACTCGATCATGACCTGGCCGACGGCGTGGCGGTACTGACGCTCCAGAACCAGCTTGACGTCCCCAGTAGTCGCCTCAATAAGGAGGGGAATGACCATGACAGCACCTGGGTGCCGAATGTACTCACGGGTGCTGACAGCGCCATCAGGCAGCGCGACAGTGTCTCGAACCGCGTGCAAAAAACGCCCCCTGAACAGCTCTTCACTGCTCAGAGTCTTTTCAATCAAGTGCGCGTCCTGCATGGCGATAAAACCTCTCTAATCCCGGTGCTTGAACAGATAACGATAGACAAATCCGGGGAAAGCAAAGGTCAGGAACAGTGTGGCCGTGATGGCATAGAACTCCCAACCCTGTGGGGCTATTTGGCCGACCCGATTCTCGAGCAACAAACCGAAGCCACCTACCAGCCCATAGAGCACCACCAATTCGATCAGCCGAATACCGAGTGTCTTGGGCCGCAGAGGCTCAAAGACGCCCAGCACACGGGTGCTCGCAAAGGGAAAGTTGGCTGCACTGAAGGCCAAAATAACCACCAGCCAGACGGAGACAGTTTGAGACACAGACGAGAACCGGAACCTGGCGAATCAGGTGCCCAACATCTGCACGATCGCATTGGCACACAAAGTCATCAGGCCACCAGGCAACAAACCGAAGCCCAAAACCAGCCCACCGTTGATGACCAGCACCGTGCGAACGTCCAGCGGTGCCGACACCGTGCTGGCCGTGATGGGCTCGTCAAAATACATGACCTTCACCACACGCAGGTAGTAGAAAGCACCAATCAGGGACATGAGCACGGCAAATACTGCCAGCCCGATGTGGATCGTCTGTCCGGATGCAATCAGGGCCTGCAAAACCGAGAGCTTGGCATAGAAACCCACCATCGGAGGTATGCCCGCCAGTGAGAACATACAAATGGCCATCACCGCTGCATACAGCGGGCTGCGTTGGTTCAACCCGGCGAAATCCGAAATTTCTTCGCTCTCAAAACCGTCGCGGGCGAGCAACAAAATGACACCGAAACTGGCCAGAGTCGTCAAGACATAGGTAATGACGTAAAACATCGACGAGCTGTACGCGTTCACCGCTGAATTGATGTTGCCGTTGACAACCCCTGACATGAGGCCGAGCAACACAAACCCCATCTGGGAGATCGTCGAGAACGCCAGCATGCGCTTGAGGTTGGTCTGGGCAATCGCGGCGAGATTACCAATCAGCAAAGACCCGATGGACAGCACCATCAACATCTGCTGCCAGTCAAACGCCAGTGGCAACATGCCCTCCACCAGCAAGCGGATAAAGATGGCAAATGCTGCGAGCTTGGGCGCTCCACCAATCAGCAAGGTCACTGCCGTCGGCGCACCCTGATAAACATCGGGAATCCACATGTGAAACGGCACAACACCTAGTTTGAAAGCCAAACCTGCCACCACGAACACGAGGCCAAACACCAGCACCTGGTGCTTGACTTGTCCGGAGTTGATGGCCTTGAACACCTCATTCACGTCCAGCGATCCGGTGGCGCCGTACATCATGGACAAACCGTACAGCAGGAAACCGGACGCCATGGCGCCCAGCACAAAATACTTCATCGCCGCCTCTGTGGCGGTGGCGTTGTCCCGGCGCAAGGCCACCAGCGCGTAGCTCGACAGGGTCAGCAACTCCAACCCCATGTAGATCACCAGGAAATTGTTGCCGGAAATCATGACAAACATGCCCAGCAAGGCGAAGACACTCAAAGAGAAGATCTCACCGCCCCGCAACATGTCGCGGTCGGCTGCGTAGGGGCGACCGTAGACCAGTGTCACCATCACGGCAACCGTGGCGAAGCATTTCAGCCAGTTGCCCATCTGGTCACTGACCACCATATTGCCAAAGCCATAGATGGTGGACCCGCCACTGGCGTACATCGCCTGCAGGGCCGCCACAACGCCCAAGGTAACAAGAGTCAGCACGTAGGTTGCTGTGCGGCGCGGGCTTTTCACGCCCAAATCTGCCAAAGCAATGACGCAGCCCATGACGAGAAGGATGATTTCAGGATAAACCGAAATCCAACTGAGTTTGTCGATCATTTTCTATCTCTTAATTCAATGGGGACAATACAGACTGATCAATTCAGTTTGGATAAGGCGACGTGTTTGAGCAACTCAGCGACCGAGGTATCCATGACATCAGTGAACGGTTTTGGGTAAATGCCCATGAACAGAACAGCAATCGCCAGCAGGGACAACATGAAGAACTCACGGCTATTGATGTCAACCAAGGACTTGACGTGGTCGTTGGCAACCGGCCCGAGATAAACGCGCTTGAACATCCACAAGGTATAGGCCGCACCAAAGATCAAGGCGCTCGCCGCGGCGAAACCGATCCAGAAGTTGTATTTGACCGCTCCCAGAATCACCATCCATTCGCCGACAAACCCGGCCGTTCCCGGCAAACCACAATTGGCCATCGCAAACAACAAGGCAAACGCCGTGAATCGGGGCATCGTGTTGACTACACCCCCATAACTCGCGATTTCCCTGGAATGCATTCGGTCGTAGAGCACGCCGATTGACAAGAACATGGCAGCTGATACAAAACCGTGCGCAATCATTTGAACCAGGCCACCGGAGACACCCAGGTCATTGAAAATGAAGAACCCCAGGGTGACAAATCCCATGTGAGCAACCGATGAGTAAGCCACCAGCTTCTTCATGTCTTTCTGCACGAGCGCCACCATGCCAACGTAAATCACGGCAATCAATGACAGCGCGATCATCAACCAGGCCCACTCGCGTGCAGCGTCAGGTGCTATCGGCATGGAGAAACGCAGGAAACCGTAGGCACCAAGCTTCAGCATGATGGCCGCCAGCACAGCAGACCCACCGGTCGGCGCTTCCACGTGAACGTCAGGCAACCACGTATGAACGGGCCACATCGGCACCTTCACAGCAAAAGCGGCCAGGAACGCAAAGAACAGCAGGGTCTGCGTGGTTCCCGCCAACGGCAACTTGTGCCACACCGCAAGATCAAAACTCCCACCAGATTTGGTGTACAGAAAGATCAACGCGATCAGCATCAACAAAGAACCCAACAGGGTGTACAAAAAGAACTTGAAGGCGGCGTAAATCTTGTTCGGACCGCCCCAGATACCAATAATCAGGTACATCGGGATCAGGGTCGCCTCAAAGAACACATAGAACAGCATGCCGTCCAATGCGCAGAACACGCCGATCATCAAACCGCTCAGGATCAGGAACGCGCCCATATACTGATTCACGCGCCGGGTGATCACCTCCCAGCCTGCAATCACCACCACCACATTGATGAACGCGGTCAGCAAGACGAACCAGAGGGAGATGCCGTCCACGCCCAGGTGGTAATTGACATTGAAGCGCTCGATCCACGGCGCCTTCTCCACAAACTGCATGGCCGCAGTTCCCAGTTTGAATCCGTCATACAAAGGCAAAGTCACCAAAAAGCTGGTGACCGCACCGACCAGGGAGATCCAGCGCACAGTATGTGCCTGATCGTCCCGACCGAGTGCCAGCAGAACAACGCCAAAAACAATCGGCGTCCAGATAGCCAGGCTCAACAAACCCATTTTTATTATTCTCCTACTTGAGCCAGACGAAATACGTCATCAGCACAAAAATACCCAAAATCATCGCCAAGGCGTAGTGGTACAGGTAGCCCGACTGGACGCGCCGCACCACACCGGACACCCAACCTACCACTTTCCAGGAGCCGTTGACCAAGACACCGTCAATCAGGGTTTGGTCTCCCACCTTCCACAAACCGGTACCCAGTGCACGAGCGCCCCGCGCCAACACGTTTTCATTGAACCAATCGAGGTAATACTTGTTCTCAAGCAACGTGTAGACCGGTTGGATGCGGGCCTTGATGGAGGCTGGCAACGAAGGATTGACGATATAGAGGTAATAGGAGGACGCAACACCTGCAACAGCCAACCAGAACGGAGCAGTTGTCAAGCTGTGCAAGGCGAGCTGGGCCGGGCCATGGAACTCGGCGCTCAGCACGCTCATCGCCTTGTGGATCTCGGCGTTAACAAAAATAGCGTCCTTGAAGAAATCTCCAAACAGCATCGGCTGGATCATCAAGAAGCCAATGACTACCGAGGGGATCGCAAGCAGAATCAGTGGCACGGTGATCACCCAGGGTGACTCATGCGGCGCATGGTGATCATCATGGTGACCGTGATCCCCGTGATGGGCATCCGGGTTTTGATCAAACCGTTCTTTTCCATGAAACACCAGGAAATACATTCGAAACGAATAGAAGGCGGTGACAAACACCCCCGCCAACACCGCGAAATAGGCAAACCCGGCTGCTGGCAAGGCACTGGCCTTGACCGCCATGATGACCTCGTCCTTGGAGTAAAAACCGGACAGCAAAGGTGTACCAATCAAGGCCAACGAACCCAATAAGGTCGTTATCCAGGTGATGGGCATGTACTTGCGCACGCCACCCATCCAGCGAATGTCCTGGTTATGGTGCATGCCCATGATGACCGAGCCAGCCGCGAGAAACAGCAGTGCCTTGAAAAAGGCATGGGTCATCAGATGGAAAACCGCGACCGAATAAGCCGAAGCGCCCAGAGCCACTGTCATGTACCCCAGTTGAGACAGGGTCGAGTACGCCACCACCCGTTTGATGTCGTTCTGAATGATGCCAAGAAAGCCCATAAACAACGCCGTGATGGCACCGATCACCAGAATGAAGTTCAACGCTGTGTCGCTCAGCTCAAACAGCGGCGACATGCGCGCCACCATGAAGATACCGGCAGTCACCATGGTCGCGGCGTGGATCAAAGCAGAGATGGGGGTAGGACCTTCCATCGAATCCGGCAGCCAGACATGCAATGGAAACTGGGCCGACTTGCCCATGGCACCAATAAACAGACAAATACAAATGACTGTCACAAGCATCCATTCGGTGCCCGGGAATGTCAATTTCGCCAGCTCAGGGGCACGGGCAAAGGCTTCTGCGTAGTTGAGCGTGCCAGCATAGGCAACGATCAATCCAATTCCCAGAATGAAACCAAAATCGCCAACTCGGTTCACCAAAAAGGCCTTCATGTTGGCAAATATGGCGGTCGGCTTATTGAACCAGAATCCAATCAGCAGGTAGGACACCAAGCCGACAGCCTCCCACCCAAAGAAGAGCTGCAGCATGTTGTTGCTCATGACAAGCATCAACATGGAGAACGTGAACAGCGAGATGTAGGCAAAGAAACGGTTGTAGCCCTCGTCTTCCTCCATGTACCCAATGGTATAGATGTGAACCATCAAGGAGACGAAGGTCACCACACACATCATCATCGCGGACAGACCATCGACCAGAAAGCCGATTTCCATCTTCAGACCACCCACCACCATCCAGGTGTAGAGGGTTTCGTTGAAACGAGCGCCGTCGAGCGCGACGCTCTTGAGGACCATGGCCGACAGAATGAAAGAGATCAGCACGCCCAAGATGGTGATGGTGTGCGACAAACGCCGACCAATCCAGTTGCCGCCAAACTTGGTGCCGAGAATACCGGCCAGCACGGCACCCACCAACGGGGCCATGGGCACAGCCAGCAGGGTAGAAGCGTTAAGGGTTTGACTCATTTTCTTTAACCCTTGAGCGTGTTGAGTTCGTCGACATTGATGGAGGACTTGTTGCGGAACAAAAGCACCAAAATTGCCAAACCAATGGCCGACTCGGCAGCGGCCACAGTCAGAATAAAGAACACGAAGACCTGACCGTGCATGTCACCCAGGTAGTACGAAAAAGCGACAAAATTGGTGTTGACAGCCAGGAGCATCAACTCAATGGCCATGAGCAGGACGATCAGGTTCTTGCGATTCAAAAAAATGCCAATCACCGACAGCGCGAACAGCATGGCGCCCAGTGACAGGAAGTGACCAAGCGTCAATGTCATGACTTTTTCTCCTCAGTCGCGTTGTTTTCGCTGGTGGGCGTGTTGACTTCTTTGGCTGCCTGGGTCGGCTCCATCTTGATGATGGTCATGCGATCTTTGGCTTTGGCTCGAACTTGGTCAGATGGGCTGACAAACTTGCTGTCCTTGCGCTGGCGCAACGTCAGCGCAATAGCTGCAATCATGGCCACCAGCAAAATAGCTGCCGCTATTTCGAGCGGGTAGACATACTCGGAATAAAGCAGCATGCCCAGCGCCCGGGTGTTCGAGATCTCCACCCCTGACGCATCAAGAACAGCCAAGCCGCTTGGTGCTTCGCTACCCCGAAAACCGCCCATCAACACTGCGGCCATCTCCAGGGCGATGACCACGCCAACCACCGCCGCCAAGGGGAAATGCTTCCAAAAACCCTGACGAATACTGTCCACGTTGATATCCATCATCATCACGACGAACAGGAACAGCACCATCACTGCACCCACATACACCAGGACCAGCGTGATGGACAGAAACTCAGCTTTCAGCAGCATCCAGACCATGGCGGCCTGAAAAAAAGCAAGCACCAAGAACAAGGCCGCATGAACCGGGTTACGGGCCGTGATCACCCGAAATGCTGCAAAGAGCAGCACAGCAGAAAAAACGTAAAACAGACCAGTTTTGACATCCATGAATTTAATTTCTCTCTAGCGTCCGCTTAGCGGTACTTGGCATCTGCGGCCTTGCTGGCGGCAATCTCGTTCTCATACCGATCGCCAACAGCCAACAACATCTCTTTTGTGAAATACAGGTCACCACGTTTCTCGCCGTGGTACTCGAGAATATGGGTCTCGACGATTGAATCGACCGGGCAGCTTTCTTCGCAAAAACCACAAAATATGCACTTGGTCAGGTCGATGTCATAGCGACTGGTCCGACGGGAGCCGTCGTCGCGCACTTCGGATTCGATAGTGATCGCCATTGCAGGGCACACGGCTTCACACAATTTGCAGGCAATGCAGCGTTCTTCACCGTTTTCATATCGGCGAAGCGCATGCAAGCCCCTGAATCTCGGAGACAACGGTGTCTTCTCTTCTGGAAACTGAATCGTCACCTTGCGGCGGAACGCGTAACGACCCGTCAACGCCAGACCCTTGAGCAACTCCAGCAGAAGAAAGCTGGACAAAAAATCCTTGAGCGAAAAAGCAGGCCTTGCAGGCGCTGAAACGGAGTTCGACATGATCAATTCCTCTTAAGGCCAAATATTGAGAGATGTCTGCATCCAGGCACCGACCACAACCAGCCACACCAATGTCACGGGAATGAAGATCTTCCAACCCAAACGCATGATCTGGTCGTACCGAAATCGGGGGAAAGTGGCACGCACCCAAATAAACAAGCTCACCACCGCACAAGTCTTGAGACCCAACCAGATCCAGCCAGGAATCCAGTTGAACAAGGCGCTGTCGATCGGCGAGATCCAGCCCCCCAGGAACATGATGGCCGCCAAAATGGAGATCAGCCACATGTTCGCGTATTCAGCCAGGTAAAACATGGCATAAGACATGCCGGAGTACTCCACCATGTGTCCGGCAACGATTTCGGCTTCACCCTCCACCACGTCAAACGGATGACGGTTTGTTTCCGCCAATCCCGAAATGACATAGACCACAAAAATCGGCAGAAGAGGCAACCAGTTCCAGGACAAGAAGTTCAAGCCCATGCCGGCAAAGTAACCCTTGCCCTGCCCGGTCACGATGTCGGTCATGTTCATGCTGGCAGACACCATGAGAACCACTACAAGGCAAAATCCCATGGCGATTTCGTAGCTCACCATTTGCGCCGAAGCTCGCATGGCGCCCAAAAAGGAGTATTTGGAATTGGAAGCCCAACCTGCAATCACGACCCCATAAACTTCCATTGACGTGATCGCCATGATGAAAAGCAGACCCGCATTGATGTTGGCCAGTGCGATGTCCGGACCAAAAGGGATGACCGCCCAGGCAGCCATGGCAGGCATGATGGTCAGGATGGGGCCGATAAAAAACAGACCCTTGCTGGCCGCTGTTGGCACCAAAATCTCTTTGCCCAACAGCTTCAGTGCATCCGCAATAGGCTGGAGCAAACCAAGCGGGCCAACCCGATTGGGGCCCACACGCACTTGCATCCAACCCAAAAACTTGCGCTCCCACAAGGTCAGGTAGGCCACTGCACCCATCAGGGGCAACACGACCACCACGATCTTGATCAGCGTCCAGATCACCGGCCAGGCGACGCTCGCCCACAGAGGGGAAGAAGACAAACCCAAGCCGAAGGCGAAAATTGAATCAATCACGCTGCCGCCTCCTGCGCATGTTTGGCCAGCTTGGCGTCGGCTGTGAGTTGCAGGCTGGCGGCTCGCCGTACGGTGCCATCCAGACCGTAAATGCTTGCCACCACTGGAGAGATGCCCGAAGTGGACAAGTCGATGGATGCGCTGGTCTTATTGCTTAATTTTCCAGCACAGACATTTAATTCGCCTGCAACTGGCAAACCTTTCACCTGCTTGAGCACGTCTTGAGAGGAGTCGAAATCGAAACCTGGCAAGTCCATTAAATTAGCCAAGACCCGCAGTACTTTCCATGCCGGACGTGCCTCGCCCAATGGTTTGACCACGGCGTGAAAACTTTGTACCCGACCTTCCGCGTTAACGAATGTACCTGGCGTCTCGGTAAAAGGCGCGATCGGCAACAGCACGTCACTGAACGACATATTGGACTTGAAAGGACTGAGCGTCACGACCATGTGCGCTTGAGAAATCCCCGCTTTGGCGGAGACCCCGAATGCCGAATCAAATTCAGGCTCGGTGTTCAGGAGTAACACTGCTTTCAGCCCGCCCCCGAGCATCTGCCCGGCATTCAGACCACCCGGTCCGGGCAACACGCCCGCGAGCTGCGCTCCTACCGTGTTGGCGGCCTCTGTCAAATAGCCAACGCTGGCACCGGTTTCATCGGCCACCCAGTTGGCCAAGGCCAGCAGGCTGGATGCCCGCGGATGATGCGCCGCCGCATTGCCAAGCATCACCGCCTTGCGGTCACCGCCCAACAGTGACTGGGCAATGGCCCGTGCTGAATCCGTAATGGCTGCATCAGCAGGAGAAGAAATGCCTTTTTCGGCGGCGACGGCTGCAGCAACGGAAGCGAGTGCCTGCACCCATGCATCCGTAGGGCAAACCATCGTGTTCGCGACAGGAAGCGCCCAGTCGTCGGCTGCAGAGTGAATGACGTTCACCAAACATCCAGTGCGAGCTGCCTGGCGAATTCTTTGTGCAAACAGCGGATGCTCCTTGCGCAAATTAGAACCCACCACCAGCACCCGCTGTAGCGTGGTCAGCGCGGCAATCGGCAATCCTAAGTGGCGGATCCCTTCGAACTGCGGAAACTCGGCATTTCGCAAACGGTAATCCACGTTTTGACTACCCAAAGCACGCATCAAAGTGCCAGTCAAAAACTGCTCTTCCAGGGTGCTGTGCGGGCTGACCAAGGCGCCCAAGCTCTCAGCACCGTGGTCCGACTTGATTTGTTTGAACCCGTTGGCAACATATTCCAGGGCTGTTTGCCAGTCGACCGACCTCCATACACCCCCTTGTTTGAGCATGGGGCTCGTTAGCCTTTCTTCGCTGTTCAGGGCTTCATAAGAAAAACGGTCCCGGTCGGCGATCCAGCATTCATTGACCTCTTCGTTTTCAAACGGCACGACACGCATGACCTTGTTGTTCTTGACCTGAACAATCAGGTTGGCACCAGTTGAATCGTGCGGACTCACCGACTTGCGACGCGACAACTCCCATGTCCGGGCGCTGTATCGGAAGGGTTTGCTTGTCAAGGCACCTACCGGGCAGATATCGATCATGTTGCCCGACAGCTCCGAATCAATCGTACGCCCCAGAAAGGTCTCGATCTCGGCGTGTTCGCCCCGGTGTGACATCCCCAATTCCATGACACCACCAATCTCCTGCCCAAAGCGAACGCAGCGCGTGCAATGAATGCAGCGGCTCATCTCCTGCATGGAGACCAAGGGCCCGACATCCTTGACGGCCACAACGCGCTTTTCTTCCTCGTAACGCGAGGAGGAACCACCGTAGCCAACTGCAAGATCCTGCAATTGACATTCGCCACCCTGGTCGCAAATGGGGCAATCTAGGGGATGGTTGATCAGCAGAAACTCCATGACAGACTTCTGGGCCTTGATCGCCTTGTCGCTCTTGGTACGAACGATCATGCCTTGAGTCACGGGGGTGGCGCAGGCAGGCATTGGCTTGGGCATCTTCTCCACATCGACCAGGCACATACGGCAGTTGGCAGCAATGCTCAGCTTTTTGTGGTAACAAAAATGGGGAATGTAAGTGCCCGCTTTTTCGGCCGCATGCATGATCATGCTGCCCGGCGCTATGTCTACCTTCTTGCCGTCGAGTTCAATTTCAATCATCGTAAGACTCGCTCAAACATAGGCAGGGACCATGCAGGTCTTATGCGCTATGTGGTGTTCAAATTCATGTCTAAAGTGCTTGATCATGGCCCGTACGGGCATGGCAGCCGCATCACCCAGGGCGCAAATGGTGCGACCCATGATGTTCTCGGCAACGTTGTCAAGCAACTCCATGTCACTGGGGCGGCCCTGCCCGCTCTCGATTCTGTCGACGACACGGGACAACCAGCCTGTGCCCTCACGGCAAGGCGTGCATTGACCGCAGGATTCATGCATGTAGAAATAACTCAAACGCTGGAGGCTCTTCACCATACAGCGACTGTCGTCCAACACAATGACAGCGCCGGAACCCAACATGGATCCAGCTTTCGCGATGGAGTCGTAGTCCATCGTGCACTCCATCATGATGCTGGCGGGCAAAATGGGTGACGACGATCCACCAGGTATCACGGCCTTGAGTTGGCGACCTTGGCGAACTCCGCCGGCAAGCTCAAGCAACTTCGAGAACGGCGTTCCCATCGGAACTTCGTAATTTCCGGGGAGCTCTACGTCACCGCTTACCGAGTAAATTTTGGTCCCGCCGTTATTGGGCTTGCCACATTCAAGGTAGGCTTTGCCACCGTTGCGAATGATCCACGGCACGGCCGCAAAGGTTTCCGTATTGTTGATGGTGGTCGGCTTGCCATACAGACCAAAACTCGCAGGGAATGGGGGCTTGAATCGCGGCTGGCCCTTTTTGCCTTCGAGCGACTCCAGCAACGCAGTTTCTTCACCGCAAATATAGGCACCGTAACCGTGTGCTGCGTGCAACTGAAAACTGTAACTGCTACCCAGGATCTGGTCACCCAGAAGTCCCGCAGCTCGCGCTTCCTCAAGTGCTTCTTCAAAGCGGTCGTAACTTTGAAAAATTTCTCCGTGGATGTAGTTGTATCCAACCGAGATGCCCATGGCGTAGGCAGCGATGATCATCCCCTCAATCACAATGTGTGGATTGAATTGCAGGATGTCGCGGTCTTTGCAAGTCCCCGGTTCGCCTTCGTCAGAATTACAAACCAGGTACTTTTGCCCTGGGAACTGTCGGGGCATGAAGCTCCACTTCAAGCCGGTTGGAAAGCCTGCACCACCGCGACCACGCAGCGCTGACTCTTTAACAATGGCAATGACTTGATCCTGCGTCAGCCCTTCGCTTGCTTCATTGGTCGACGCTTCTTTGCCAAGCACCTTGCGCAAGGCTTGGTACCCGCCACGGGCTTCGTAGTCTTTCAGTCGCCAATTTGTCCCATTCAAGCCCGCGTAAATTTGCGGGTTGATATGGCGATCATGAAAACAGGTTTGAACACCCGTAGCCTGAAACTGGGCAAGAATTTTCTCAGCCATCATCATTTGCCTCCTGCAGCGCGCAGGCCGTCTACCAATTGATCCAGCTTGTCGTTACTCATGAAACTGCACATGGTCTGGTCATTCACCAGCAACACAGGCGAATCAGCGCAGGCACCCAAGCATTCGGACTGCTGTAGCGTGAACACGCCATCTGCTGTCGTCTCACCCATCTTAATCGCCAGCTTCTCCTCCAGATACTTCAGCGCACGCCCGCCGTCACGCAACTGGCAAGGCAGGTTGGTACAGACATTGAGCTTGTACTGACCCACCGGGTGCTGGTTGTACATGTTGTAGAAGGTCGTGACTTCGTGCACAGCTATCGGGGTCATTCCCAGATAATCGGCTACAACGGCTTCACTGGCCGTACTGACATAACCGGCCTCCTTTTGCACGATAGCCAGACAAGCCATCACAGCTGACTGCTTTTGATCTGCAGGGTATTTACCAACTTCACGCGCAAAACGCAGCTTGACTTCTTCCGAAATCACATTAACAGGGATGTCTGAGATCATCGGTCAATCTCTCCAAAAACAATGTCCATCGTGCCAATCACCGCCACAACGTCTGCAATCATGTGGCCTTGGGTCAACTCGTTCAAGCCAGCCAGGTGGACATAACCAGGTGGACGGATCTTCAGTCTGTAAGGCTTGTTGGCCCCATCGCTGACGATGTAAATACCAAACTCGCCTTTGGGGTGCTCCACGGCGGCGTAGGCCTCGCCCTCAGGCACATGAAACCCTTCAGTGAACAACTTGAAATGGTGGATCAACTCCTCCATGTTGCTCTTCATGGATTCTCGGTCAGGCGCAGCCACCTTGTGGTTGTCGGTGATGACCGGACCCGGATTGACGCGCAACCAGTCTATGCACTGTTTGATGATGCTGTTTGATTGCTTCATCTCCTCCATGCGTACCAGATACCGGTCATAACAATCACCGGTGACGCCCACAGGAATGTCGAAATCCATTTGGTCGTAGACATCGTAGGGTTGCTTCTTGCGCAAGTCCCATGCAATACCTGAGCCACGCAGCATCGCCCCGGTGAAACCCATATTCAGGGCGCGCTCGGGTGTCACCACACCGATGCCAACTGTGCGCTGCTTCCAAATACGGTTTTCAGTCAACAACGTGTGGTATTCGCCCAGGTAAGTAGGGAAACGTTTTGTGAAATCTTCGATGAAGTCAAGCAGCGAACCTTGCCGGTTGCTGTTGAGCTCAGCAATGCCTTTGGCGTTGCGGACCTTGTTGGCCTTGTACTGGGGCATGCTGTCTGGCAAATCCCGATACACACCGCCCGGGCGAAAGTAAGCTGCGTGCATGCGCGCGCCGCTCACTGCTTCATACATGTCGAACAAGTCTTCACGCTCGCGAAAAGTGTAGATCAGGATCGTCGAACTGCCACAGTCATTGCCGTGCGATCCCAGCCACATCAAGTGGTTCAGCAAACGGGTGATTTCAGCAAACATCACCCGGATGTACTGGGCCCGGATAGGCACATCGATACCCAGCAACTTCTCAATCGCCAAACAGTACGCATGCTCGTTGCACATCATCGACACGTAGTCAAGCCGATCCATGTAAGGCAATGACTGAATGTAAGTCTTGCTCTCTGCCAGCTTTTCCGTGGCGCGATGAAGCAAGCCGATGTGTGGATCTGCCCGCTGCACCACCTCCCCATCCAGCTCCAGCACCAGACGCAATACGCCGTGGGCTGCGGGATGCTGGGGCCCAAAATTCAGTGTGTAGTTTTTTATTTCAGCCATGACAGAAATTGCTAAGAAGCAAGTCCTCCGTAGTTGTCTTCACGGATGATGCGCGGTGTAATTTCGCGCGGCTCAATCGTGACCGGCTGGTAAATCACGCGCTTGCTTTCAGCGTCGTAACGCATTTCAACGTGACCACTCAAGGGAAAGTCTTTTCGAAACGGGTGACCAATAAAGCCGTAGTCGGTCAATATGCGACGCAAATCGTTGTGCCCTTCAAACACAATACCAAACAGGTCGAACGCTTCACGCTCAAACCAGTTGGCTGCATTCCAGATTTCGACCACAGAGGCCAGCACAGGCATTTCATCGTTGGCAGCAAATACCTTGAGGCGCACTCTCTGGTTAAGACTGACCGACAACAAGTGGAGCACCACGCAAAACCGCGCGCTTTCTACCAGGCCGTCCTTGTACTCGGAATAGTCGACGCCACACAGATCCATCATTTGCTCGAAGCAGCAGCCTGGGGTGTCACGCAGTGTTTTGGCAACATCAAAATAGTCGGCAGGCGCTACCACGACGGTGACCTCACCCAAAGCGACACCGATGTGCTTGACCTTATCACCAAGTACAGCTGCGATGGTCTCTTTGAGCGTTACAGGATTGACAGCAAAAACAGTCATTGAAGATCTTTCAAACACGAGCGATGGTTTGCGTGCGACGAATCTTTTGCTGCAATTGCATGATGCCGTACAAAAGAGCTTCAGCCGTCGGGGGGCATCCGGGCACATAAACATCGACCGGCACAATGCGATCGCACCCCCTCACCACGGAATAGCTGTAGTGGTAATAACCACCGCCATTGGCGCAGGAGCCCATGCTGATGACCCAGCGAGGCTCAGACATCTGGTCATACACCTTGCGCAAGGCTGGAGCCATCTTGTTGCACAGTGTTCCCGCCACAATCATCAGGTCAGATTGACGCGGGCTTGCTCGGAACACCTCGGCTCCGAACCGGCTGATGTCGTATCGTGCGGCGGCTGCATGCATCATTTCCACAGCACAACAAGCCAAGCCAAAAGTCATGGGCCAAACAGAGCCTGTTTTGGCCCAATTCATCACCGAGTCATAGCTTGTGGTGACAAAACCTTCGTTTAATACGCCTTCAATCATTGCATTACTCCCAGTCGAGTGCCCCTTTTTTCCATTCGTAGACAAACCCTACAACCAGGATTCCAAGGAAAACCATCACAGACCAAAAACCCAATGGACCGATGTCCTTGATAGACACAGCCCAGGGGAAAAGAAAAGCTATTTCGAGGTCAAAAAGAATAAACAGAATAGCTACGAGGTAGTAGCGTACGTCGAACTTCATCCGGGCATCTTCAAATGCTTCGAAACCACACTCGTAAGGAGAGTTTTTGGCCGGATCAGGCCGATTTGGGCCTAGAAAGTAACCTAGCACCTGCGGAACAATGCCGACTGCAATGCCGACCAAAATGAACAAAAGAACGGGAAGGTACTGATCGAGGTTCATCGGGAGATTCTGATCAAGATATTGACTTGCTGCAGATGCCTGCAGCAAGTCATTTTTTCTGGTGCCGTCGGCGAGACTCGAACTCGCACAGCTTTCGCCACTACCACCTCAAGATAGCGTGTCTACCAATTTCACCACGACGGCGGCTTTTATGTCTGGATTGCGTGAGGTTCCTTGCGGATTTGGCTCTCAAGACAGACTTAGAGTTTACCCTGAAATCCCTACATTTCTTGATGAGAAGGATGCAATTTCACGAGCAATTATTTGGATGGAATCTGAGCCGCGCCTGACGCAGGTATTGCGGGCTGAGAAGCCGCAGGCACCGAAACAGCGGCGCCATCCAGCACGCTGCCTGAACTGGTGGCGGGTCGCGCGGTGCCAAAATAAGCCAGCATCAACGTGGACACAAAAAATGCCGTTGCCAACACCGCTGTGGTTCGTGACAAGAAGTTCGCGCTCCCTGTTGCACCAAACAAACTTCCGGAGCCCCCGCTGCCAAAGGCCGCACCCATGTCGGCACCCTTACCATGCTGGACGAGAATCAAGCCCACCATGGCGATGGCGGTCAACAGTTGAATCGCAAGAAGAACAGTCAAAAAAACACTCATTAAAAACTCCTAAATTAGTAGCAACCGAAACATCCAGTCACGGCGCTGAGGCAACAATTGATAAAAAATCTGGCGCCTTGAGCGATGCACCACCAACCAAGCCGCCATCAATGTCGGGTTGGGCCAGCAGCTGAGCTGCGTTGGCGGCGTTCATGCTTCCACCATACAGGATATGAATTCGATCAGCCTGGCTCGATGCTGCCCTCAACTGCGAGCGCAACACCAAGTGCACGTGCTGCGCCTGCTCGACCGAAGCCGTTTTTCCGGTTCCAATTGCCCACACCGGCTCATAAGCCACCACAATTTCACTGATGCAATGTCCGTTGGCATGGATCACAGCGGCCAATTGGCGCTTGACCACCTCTTCTGTTTGACCAGCTTCGCGTTCGTCGAGCGTTTCACCGACACACACGATCGGCGTCATGCCGCAGGCCAACGCGCGCTGGGCTTTCAAAGCCACCAGCGTATCTGTCTCTGCGTGGTATTGACGGCGCTCGGAATGGCCCACGATGCAATAGCGAACGCCGAATTCCCTGAGCATGGCACCAGAAAGCTCGCCGGTAAAAGCACCGGATTCATGGGCGGAAACATCCTGCGCGCCCAAGTCGATAGCGCTACCTGCCAGCAGTGCCCTGCATTGTGACAAATAGACTGCCGGCACGCAGAGTGCCACATGGCAGGCGGTTGCCGGCAAGCCGCTACGCATGGATTGAATCAAAGACTCGTTGGCGGCCAGGCTGCCATTCATCTTCCAGTTTCCAACAATCAGCTTCTTCATTCAACACTCCACGTCAAGACTATTTTCCCGATATGCTGGTTGGACTCCATCAAAGCATGTGCTTTGGCGGCCTCTGCAGCCGCAAAGATGCTAAAAATCACCGGCTTGATCTGACTGCTTTCAATCAAGGGCCACACATTTTTCAGGCAGGCTTGAGCAATCGCCGCCTTGAATGCAACCGGGCGGGCGCGCAAGGTTGATCCCGTGACCGTGAGACGTCGCCGCAAGACGAGCCCGGCATTGATTTCACTCTTGATGCCGCCCTGGACCGCGATGATGACCAGTCGGCCATCCTCGTTCAGGCACTCGATTTCCTTGGCCACATAGGCCCCGGCCACCATGTCAAGAATGACGTCCACACCCCGGCCACCAGTCAGGCGCTTCACCTCGTCCTGAAAATCATGCGTTTTGTAGTTGATGGCATGGTCAGCTCCTAAAGCCAGGCAGGCAGCACATTTTTCGTCGCTGCCCGCTGTCACCACAACCTGGGCGCCCATCGCCTTTGCCATTTGAATGGCCGTGACACCGATCCCGCTGGAGCCACCCTGAATCAGCAAGGTCTCGCCTGCTTGCAGACGCCCCCGGTCAAAGACATTGCTCCACACCGTGAAAAAGGTCTCAGGCAGCGAAGCCGCCTCAACATCAGTGAGCCCACGGGGTACGGGCAGGCACTGCGCAACGGGGGCTACGCAGAATTCAGCATAGCCACCGCCCGCCACCAAGGCACACACTCGGTCACCCACTTTAAAGCCGTAGCGCAGCATCTCCTGGGCATCGCCCTGCTCGATGACACCAGCGACTTCCAGGCCTGGGATGTCCGATGCACCCGGCGGCACCGGGTAGTTGCCGGTGCGCTGCAGCACATCGGGCCGATTGACACCGCTGGCTGCAACGCGAATAAGCAACTCGCCCGCACCCACAGTGGGCATCAGACGCTCACCCAATTGCAGCACCTCAGGGGAACCAAAAGTGGTAATTTCTATAGCTTTCATGGTCTTATCAGACGATAGCCGGCGTGTTTAAAGCACACCGCGCTATCAATTTAAGAAGTTATCCAATCAACCCTGATCGCCACCGTTGTGGGCAGGGCGATCCAGCAAGACCTTCATGGACAACTTGATGCGACCCTTCTCATCGGTCTCCATGACCTTGACCTTAACGATCTGGCCTTCCGACAAATAGTCGGTGACTTTTTCGACACGCTCATGGGCAATCTGGCTAATGTGCAACAAGCCGTCTTTACCCGGCAGCAGGTTAACCAAAGCGCCGAAGTCCAGGATCTTGGTGATCGCACCTTCGTAGATCTTGCCGATTTCAACTTCGGCCGTGATCTGCTGAATGCGGCGTTTGGCTTCTTCAGCCTTGGCTGGGTCAGCCGATGCGATCGTGATCGTGCCGTCTTCGTCGATGTTGATCTGGGTGCCAGTCTCCTCTGTGAGGGCGCGGATCACCGAGCCGCCCTTGCCGATCACGTCACGAATTTTCTCGGGATTGATCTTCATGGTGAACAGGCGAGGCGCGAAGTTGGACACTTCGGTCTTGGCTTCAGCCATGGCTTCCTGCATCTTGGCCAGAATATGCATGCGCGCTTCCTTGGCTTGCGCCAGCGCCACTTGCATGATTTCCTTGGTGATGCCCTGGATCTTGATGTCCATCTGCAGCGCAGTAATGCCGTTGGTGGTACCGGCCACCTTGAAGTCCATGTCGCCCAAATGATCTTCATCACCCAGGATGTCGGTCAACACCGCAAAGCGGTTGTCTTCCTTGATCAGACCCATGGCGATACCCGCCACGTGTGCCTTCATGGGCACACCGGCGTCCATGAGGGACAAACAGCCGCCACAAACCGAAGCCATCGACGATGAACCGTTGGACTCGGTGATCTCCGACACCACACGCATGGTGTACGGAAACTCTTCTTTGGACGGCAACACGGCCATCAAAGCGCGCTTGGCCAGGCGGCCGTGACCGATTTCGCGGCGCTTGGGCGTGCCCACACGACCGGTTTCACCCGTGGCGAACGGAGGCATGTTGTAGTGCAGCATGAAGCGGTCTTCATAGTCGCCCGACAAGGCATCAATGCGCTGAGCATCGCGCTCGGTGCCCAGGGTAGTGACCGCCAAAGCCTGGGTTTCACCGCGGGTGAAGAGGCTGGAGCCGTGGGTACGGGGCAACACGCTGTTGCGGATCTCGATGGCGCGCACGGTGCGTGTGTCGCGGCCGTCAATGCGGGGCTCGCCAGCCAGAATCTGGCTGCGAACGATCTTGGCTTCGATGTCAAACAACATGCCTTCGACCGCCACGCTGTCAAACGGGACGCCATCAAGCTTCAAGTCAGCCATCACCACGGCGTAGGCTTCGCGGCAGGCACGGGTACGGGCCTGCTTGTTGCGGATTTGGTAGGCCGCTGCCAGCTTCTCTTGGGCCAATACGCCTACTTTGGCGATCAAAGGCTCGTTCTTGGCAGGTGCTTTCCAGTCCCACATCGGCTTGCCGGCATCACGAACCAATTCGTGAATGGCGTTGATGGCGATGTTGCCTTGCTCGTGGCCGAAGACCACAGCACCCAGCATGATCTCTTCGGACAACTGCTGGGCTTCCGATTCGACCATCAGCACGGCGGCTTCGGTGCCTGCCACGACCAGATCCATGATCGAGTCCTTGCGGGCTGTCTGGCCGGGATTGAGCACGTATTGACCGTTCACGTAACCCACGCGAGCGGCACCGATCGGGCCGCTGAAGGGAATACCACTGACCGACAAAGCGGCACTGACCGCGATGAGTGCGGCAATGTCAGCATCGACTTCAGGGTTCAGTGACAGAGTGTGAACCACCACGTGTACTTCGTTGAAAAAGCCTTCGGGGAACAGGGGGCGAATGGGGCGGTCAATCAAACGGCTGGTCAGCGTCTCAAACTCGCTGGGACGGCCTTCGCGCTTGAAAAAGCTGCCGGGAATCTTGCCTGCAGCGTACGATTTTTCGAGGTAATCCACCGTCAGGGGAAAGAAATCCTGGCCGGCTTTGCCTTCGGTTTTGGCGACCACGGTAGCCAGCACCACAGTGCCGTCCATATCCAGCAGCACAGCGCCGGTAGATTGACGTGCGATTTCGCCAGTCTCCATGGTGACCGTGTTTTGGCCCCACTGGAAGGTCTTGGTGACTTTGTTGAAAATGC
>JBIIVW010000189.1:0-6390 GCA_044339205.1 Rhodoferax sp.
GGGAGACAATTAGGGCATGACCAAGGACTCAAAAAACACAGGCTCGCTGGATGTCGGACTGGATTGGCACAACAGCTTTGCGCAACTCGGCAACGGCTTCTTCACGTCGCTCGCCCCTCATCCCCTGCCCGTGCCCTATTGGGTGGGCCGAAGCCCTTCAGTGGCTCGCACACTGGGGCTGGATGCCAACTGGCTTGACTCAGATGAACTGCTTGATGTCCTCACGGGCAACCTGCCCCTGCGTGGCACCCAGCCCTTGGCCAGCGTCTACAGCGGGCATCAGTTTGGCCAATGGGCCGGCCAACTGGGGGATGGCCGCGCGATTTTGCTCGGTGAAACCAGGGGGCTTGAGGTCCAGCTCAAAGGCGCCGGCCTCACGCCTTATTCACGCATGGGCGATGGGCGGGCGGTACTGCGGTCCAGCATTCGGGAGTTCTTGTGCAGCGAGGCCATGCAGGGCCTGGGCATTGCGACCTCACGCGCTTTGTGCGTGACGGGCTCGGACGCGCCCATACGCCGTGAAACCACTGAAACCGCTGCCGTGGTCACCCGGGTGGCGCCGAGTTTTTTGCGCTTTGGTCACTTTGAACATTTCTCGCACAGCGGGCAACACGACCAACTCAAAATCCTTGCCGACTATGTGATTGATCGGTTTTACCCGGAATGCCGAACCAGCCCAGGGTTGGCATGCAATCCTTATGCCAACCTCTTGCAATGTGTCAGCGAGCGTACAGCGCACATGGTGGCGCAGTGGCAGGCGGTTGGTTTTTGCCACGGCGTCATGAACACCGACAACATGAGCATTTTGGGCCTGACCATCGACTATGGGCCCTTCCAGTTTCTTGATGGCTTCAACCCCGGCCATATTTGCAACCACTCCGACAACCAGGGCCGCTATGCCTTTAACAAGCAGCCCAACATGGCCTACTGGAACCTGTATTGCCTGGGCCAGGCACTCTTGCCGCTCATTGGTGAGCAAGACCTGGCCATTGCCGCCCTGGAGTCCTACAAGACCGTGTTTCCGGCTGCCTTTGAAGCCCTCATGTGCGCCAAACTCGGTTTGCTTGACTGCACGCCAGACACCACCCCCTCGGACCGCGTCCTGATCGAAGACATCCTGAAATTACTGGCCAGCGAACGGGTGGACTACACCATTTTCTGGCGCCGCCTGAGCCACTCCAACGCAGGCACCGACCTCCAAGCCGTGCGAAACCTCTTTGTCGATCAATCCGGCATTCAGGCTTGGTTGCTACGTTATTCTGCTAGATTGAGCAATATAAACCGCCGGCTAGCGGTCGATTTGATGCTGAAGACCAACCCCAAGTTTGTTTTGCGCAACCATTTGGGAGAACAAGCCATTCAAAAAGCAAAACTTAAAGACTTTTCGCAAGTCGACACTTTACTGATGTTGCTTGAATCCCCGTTTGACGAACACCCCGGCTTCGAGGAGCATGCCGGCTTCCCGCCCGACTGGGCCAGCAGCATTGAAATAAGCTGCAGCTCCTGAACCCTACAACCCGGATGACACCATGACTTACAAAATAGAAAAAACAGACGCCGAGTGGCGCGCCCTCCTCGCTGAAAAAGGCGCCGAGCCTCATGCTTTCGAGATTACGCGCCATGAAGCCACCGAGCGCGCCTACACAGGAAAATACGAGGCCACCGCGGATGCAGGCGTGTACAGCTGTATCTGCTGCGGAAAACCGCTGTTTGACGCGGGCACCAAGTTTGAGTCTCACTGTGGCTGGCCAAGTTACTTCGCCCCGATTGACGAGGCCGCCGTGGGCACCCAGACGGATGCCAAGATGGGCATGCTGCGCACCGAGGTGCATTGCAGCGACTGTGGCGCCCATCTGGGCCATGTATTTAACGACGGGCCACCGCCCACCGGCTTGCGCTACTGCATGAACTCGGCCTCGTTAAACTTCACGCCACAATGAAAATACTGATCGACTTTTTCCCCATCCTGCTCTTTTTTGGCGCATTCAAGCTCTATGACATCTACGTCGGCACCGGCGTGCTGATGGCTGCCACCGTGGTTCAGATGGGCATCATCTACATGATGGACCACAAGCTCACTGCCATGCACAAGATCACCTTGGCGCTGGTGCTGGCCTTCGGCACCTTGACGCTGGTGCTGCACGACGACCGCTTTATCAAATGGAAGCCCACGGTGCTCTACAGCTTCATGGCCGTCGGACTGTCTGTGGCTGTGTGGGTCATGAAAAAGAATTTTCTGAAGATGCTGCTGGGCAGCCAGCTGGAGCTGCCAGACCCGGTGTGGATGAGGCTCAATGTGGTGTGGATTGCTTATTGCGTCTTTATGGCCCTCATCAACGCCTACGTGGCGGCTTACTACAGCACTGAAGCCTGGGTCGACTTCAAACTCTGGGGTTACGCGTTCCCGCTGGTTTTTATCGTGGGCCAGGGTTTCTACATCTCCCGCTATATTTCTGACGACAAACCCAAGGTCTGAATTCCATGCTTGCAACTTTGCCACACACTACCGCACAGCTTGACCAACGCCTGCGCGAGACGCTGCAACCGGTCGCGCTCGAAGTCATCGATGAGAGTTACCAACACGGCGGCCATGCTGGCGCCAATGGCACCGGTTTTGGTACCCATTTTCGGGTGCGAATCACTTCACACTTATTTACGGATAAGTCCCCCGTGATGCGGCACCGCCTTGTGTATGATGCCGTGCAAGATTTCATGGATCAGGGCCTTCATGCCCTGGCGATTGAAGCCAGCCCACCAAAGGCTTGATTTTTTACTTAGAACTTCGTTAATTTAGGGATCCCGAATGAAAATGAAATTGATGACAGCCATTGCCACAGCGGCGATGCTGGCCACCCTGGCTCCTTTAGCTTTGGCACAAAACATTGCCATCGTCAACGGCAAAGCCGTGCCTTCGGCTCGTGTCGAGGCGTTGGCGCAACAAATCGCCCGCTCCGGCCGCCCGGTAACCCCTGAAATGCAGGGTCAACTGCGCGATGAAGTGATTGCCCGCGAAATCTTCATCCAGGAAGCCCAAAAACAGGGCCTGGACACCACCGACGACTTCAAAACCCAGATGGAACTGGCCCGCCAGACCATTTTGATTCGTGAGTTGTTTGCCAATTACCAAAAAGCTAACCCCATCACAGATGCAGACCTGAAGGCTGAATACGACCGATTCGCCGCAGCCAACGGCGGCAAGGAATACCGTGCCCGCCACATCTTGGTGGAAAAAGAAGACGAAGCCAAAGCCATCATTGCTCAACTGAAAAAAGGTGGCAAGTTTGATGAAATCGCCAAGAAATCAAGCAAAGACCCAGGCTCTGGTGCCAAAGGTGGCGATCTTGACTGGGCCAGCGCTGGTAACTTTGTGGCCGAGTTTTCTGACGCAATGACCAAGCTGGCCAAAGGCAAAACGACAGAGACGGCTGTCAAGACCCAGTTTGGATATCACATCATCCGTCTGGATGACGTGCGCGATGCGCAGTTGCCCAAGTTTGAAGAGGTCAAGCCGCAGATTGCCCAGCAATTGCAGCAGCAAAAAATGACCAAGTACCAGGACGACCTGCGCGCCAAGGCCAAGGTCGAATAAGACGGCTGGAAAGCCAGATAACAAACGGCCTGCGGGCCGTTTTTTTTGATTTTTTTCCGCACTGCTTGGTCAATCAATTTTTTTAATCCTATGGGCACGATCGGTGCGGCGTTTCCCAGCGGCTGGATTAGGCACAAAACGAGCATCCCAGGTTTTGGTTTATGGAGGCCGATGACACCGGCAGCCAGCCGTGTTGGTACGAAAAGAATACACCTATCAGCAGAAAATTAACTACTATTTTTGATAGCTAATAAGGCAATAAGAACGTCAGCTAAAGCCATAAAATATCTCAAACGCCACCTGCGCACTGTGCCAAACACTGCAGCGCCAACAATCGGGTTGTGTGATCAGACGGGGCCTCTTTTTCTCTCGCTGACACCCCAGGACCACCGGACTTTGACAACTCTGCTAGCAGTGTTCAAGTCGCTCATGATGCGGCTGTAAATGGAGGCGAGAAATCAGGTGCCTGCTTAAAGCCGGTTCGGTGACTGGTTAAGACCCTAAGCGGGTGTTCATGCGGTGCTTTCGTCAGACAAGTCTGCAGCGATACCGGGTATTGGCGACTGCCAGCTTTCAGGTAGTCCAATGCAATGCCGGTCAGGAGTCATTCGAATACTTCGCTTAGGCCGCGATTGGAGTCGTTCTAGTTTTGGCCGGGGAAGAATGCCGGAGCTCAAATACTGGTAATACCAGTGTCAAGATCACCGACTTCAAACCGGTCATTGAAACTTGCGACAGAAATGATTCACAACTCCGCTGTCCGCCAGTGAAAAGCACGAGAGCAGGATGGTGGGCAAGGAGGTAATCGAGTTCGTTTTGCAATTGCCGACTGCTTCATTAAGATATGAGAATGCCAGCCAACATTAACCCTGTAAAAAATCGCCAGTTTGCTGACTATTGCTGCGATCTACTCTCCACGCAGGGGCCTTGCTTAGCCAAGCGCATGTTTGGCGGCTGGGGCATATCCGTTGACGGGCTGACTTTCGCCATCATTGCTGACCTTGGCGGCGGCGACAAACTTTGGCTCAAGGCAGATGAAGCCGTTCGAAGCCGCTTTGAGGCGGCTGGGTGTGAACGGTTTGTATATGTCGGAAAGTCCAAGACGGCTTCGATGGGCTACTACACCGCACCTGAAGATGCCATGGACTCACAAGATGCCATGCGCCCGTGGGCGCGGTTATCAATGGAATGCGCGCTGCGCGCAAAAGCGCCCAAAGCACCCGTCAAACGTGCAGGGACAAAGAAACCCGCTGTAAAAGCCGCACGGAAGTCTCCACGTGACTAACCTTCGGCTATGCGATTCCATTGATGCTGAACTTTTGACCCAATATGTACGATCCGATACAAGACGGCATAAACAAAACCGTACTGTCCGTCCGGTATGCGGTAGAGAAGCCCCCAACGCACCTTTCCAGCGTGGTTCATTGCTACTGGGAGCTAAAAACTGAGGCACCCCTCAAGGAAGATTTCTGCCTCCATGCCGTTCCCGACGCCTGCGTGAACATCTTGTTCAACCAAGCGGAAACAGAAATTGCTGGAGTTACCGCACTGCGCACCACCTTTGAAGTGCTCAATCTCGGGAAATCATTTCACTATGTCGGCATACAGCTGCTGCCCGGCGTGTGGCAGGGTAATCCGCAAGAGATTGCCGACCAATTTGTCGGTACGCCGTATTCAGGGGGCCTACCTTTGGTTGCGACCAGCAGGCAACTCGTCCTGCGCGGCTTTTCCGGTAAGCAGGAGCTCATGACTGGGTTAGTGCAATGGTTTATCAATGCCAACCTGGTTGTTCGTAACCCTGCAACAGAAAAAATACTGGCGAAGCTTGATGACATTCGCACTGTGGCGGACATGGCCGCAGTGGCCTGCATCTCTGCGCGTCAACTGCAGCGCAACCTCAAGAAAACCACAGGATTTTCACCGCATGATCTGCTCAAAGTCTTGCGCATCCAGCAGTCCTTCAAGCAGCACTATCTGGATCTGTATGCCGACCAGTCGCACTACATCCATTCGTTTCGAAAAATCACCGGCTACACCCCAGCCAAATACATCGATAAGTTCGATGTCTGATTTACACAATACGAAAGCCTGATTGCTTCCTAGACTGAGCGCTTCTTTAACAAAACAGGAGTGCCACATGGCAAAGTCGAATGCAATAGGTTGGTTTGATATCTACGTCGCTGACATGAATCGGGCGGTCAGCTTTTATGAAGCTGTGTTGCAAAAAAAGTTGGAGCCCATAGGCGACCCCACCGGCGAAACCCAAATGATGAGTTTCCCCACAGATATGGGAGTCTATGGTGCTGGGGGTGCATTGGTTAAGTCACCCTATGCTCGTCCTGGCGTGGGTGGAACCATGGTGTACTTCAGCGTAGAAGACTGCGCGAAAGAAGAGTCGCGCGTTGTCACTGCGAGTGGAAAGGTGGTTCGGCCTAAGTTTTCCATTGGAGAGTTCGGCTGGGTAAGCCTATGTGAAGACACCGAGGGCAACATGTTTGGCTTCAGCTCTATGAAATAGCTAGTAGTTACTTCTATTCTGAGAGTAAACAGTACGCAGATAGGTGCTGTGGGTCTCAAACCCGTTGCACTGCTTCATGCAGTGTGACGGAGTTTTGCTGAATATGGTGCTGCCGCTGGACTTCCCGAAACCGGGCATTGGCGGCCATCCGATAACGCTGCTCAGTTGTTTTCTCCCTGATCTGTGCGAGCGACCGCTATCAGCCCGCGGGTGCTCAGATTGACAAAGTGGTCACCAGATAGCCGCCCGTCGCTCATTGGTTGCCAACGGCCGCTACAGAGCT
>JBIIVW010000040.1:0-21165 GCA_044339205.1 Rhodoferax sp.
GGTGGATGCTGCCAAAGCCGCCATTGCTCATGCACACCAGGTGGTCGCCGGGGCGGGCCTGCGCAACCACTTGGGCGACCAGCAAGTCAATGGACTCGGCCACCTGCGCCCGCTCACCCATGGAAGCCAGGGCTTCCCGGGCATCCCAGCCCAGCCCCCCGCTGTGGCAAAACGCCAGGTCTGCCTGTTCCAGGCTCCAGGGCAGTTGGGCCTTCATGGCGCCGAGTTTCATGGTGGTGGACCGTGGCTCGAAGATGGCCAGAATGCGTTCTCCGGGTTTCAGGCGACGCCTCAAGCCGTCCACCGTGGTGCGAATAGCCGTTGGGTGGTGGGCAAAGTCGTCGTACACCGTGATGTCGCCGCCCGGCCGTACCACGGTGCCGCGCACTTCCATGCGGCGTTTCACGTTTTCAAAGCGACCCAGGGCTGCGGCTGCGGCCTCCGGTGAAACGCCCACGTGCTGCGCTGCGCCAATGGCTGCCAGCGCATTCAACTGGTTGTGCACGCCGCTTAAGCCCCAGGCTACATGGCCTACGGTGCGTCCTTGGTAAAGCACGTCAAAGTCGTGCGGTTCGCCCAGCGCCGTGAAATCGCTCACTGTTGTCCCAAAGCTGCACACCTCGCTCCAACAGCCCATGTGCAGTACCCGCGCCAGGCTTTCTTCCAAGCCGTTGACCACAATCCGGCCCGTGCCGTGCGGGCCCCGGCCTGGCACAGTGCGTACCAAGTGGTGAAACTGACGCTCAATGGCGGCCAGGTCATCAAAGATGTCAGCGTGGTCAAACTCCAGATTGTTGAGTACGGCTGTGCGGGGGCGGTAGTGCACGAACTTGCTTCGTTTGTCAAAAAATGCGGTGTCGTATTCGTCCGCTTCAATGACAAATACTGGGCGGCGGGGTGGCAACGGACTTTGCTCCGTGTCCCCCGCCCGCTTTGCGGGCTCCTCCTTGACCTGCGCAAAATCCGTTGCCACCCCACCGCCCAGGCGCGCTGACACACCAAAATTCAAAGGCACACCTCCGACCAGAAAGCCAGGTTGCAGGCCCGCACACTCCAATATCCAGGTCACCATGGCCGTGGTGGTGGTCTTGCCATGGGTGCCGGCCACCGCAATCACATGGCGGCCCTGCAAGACGTGCTCAGCCAACCACTGCGGCCCGCTGGTGTAGGGCAGGCCTGCATCCAGAATGGCTTCCATCAGAGGGAATTTGGGTGTGCCATCGTTCAAGTGAGCTCGGCTCACGACATTGCCGACCACAAACATGTCGGGCTGCAAGCTCAGTTGCTCGGCGCCAAAGCCTTCAATCAAATCGATGCCTAAGGCTCGCAATTGGTCGCTCATTGGCGGATACACACCACTGTCGCAGCCCGTGACCCGGTGCCCCGCCTCGCGTGCCAATGCGGCCAGGCCGCCCATGAATGTGCCGCAAATACCCAGAATATGAATGTGCATGCCCGGATTTTAGGCTGCTGCATTCCGGGCAAAATGCAGTCCCATGGATTCCCTCAAATCAGAAATTTCAAGCATGGCTGCCCGGCTGGTGGTGGAAGAGGGGCTGGAATACGGCCCTGCCAAGCGGCGGGCCATCAAGCAGCTCGGCCTTCCATCCCGTACGCCTTTGCCGGGGAACGACGAGATTGAAGATGCCGTGGTGGATTACATTTCGGTGTTCTGCCAGGACACGCAGCCCGGCGAACTGGCCGCCTTGCGTGAGTTGGCGGCGGTCTGGATGGAGCGCATGGCAGAGTTTTCCCCCCACTTGGGCGGGTCTGTGTGGCACGGCACGGCAACCCGGTTGTCTGATATTTATATCCAGTTGTTTTGTGATGACTGTAAATCGGCTGAGATATCGCTGATTGATCACCAGGTAAAGTATGTGCCCCGGACGGTGACCGGTTTTCATGGCGAATCTGTCGAGGCGCTGAGCGTGCATTCCTTTTGTCCCGGACTGCAGGAAGAGGTGGGTGTGCACCTGCTGGTCTACGACCGGGATGATGTTCGCGGCGCCTTGCGGCTGGATGCAAAAGGTCGCAAGCCCCGTGGGGACGTGTTGGCCGTCAAACGTTTATTGAATGAGCAACCGATATGACTGAAATGAATGAATTGCCTCCGCGGGCTGAAGGGAGTGCGGACTGGTCCCGTCGGCGCTGGTTGATGGGAGCCGTCGCCGGGGCGGCTACGTTAGGGGGTGCTGGCTTGGCTTGGTGGCGGTATCAGCCGCACTCCATGGTGCCGCAGGCTGAAGCTGCGCTATGGGCGGCGGAATTTGCGGGTCTGGAGAGCAAGTCGCTGGTCATGCAGACTCTGCGTGGCAAGCCCTTGTTGCTAAATTTTTGGGCGACCTGGTGCCCTCCTTGTGTGGAGGAATTGCCGTTATTGAGTGCCTTTTATCAGGAAAATACAGCTAAAGGCTGGCAAGTTCTGGGTTTGGCCGTAGATCAACTGGACCCAGTCAAGCGTTTTCTGGCCAAGACGCCCGTGACCTTTCCTGTGGCGATGGCGGGTGTGTCCGGCATGGAGTTGGTCAAATCCCTGGGTAATTTAAGCGGAGGCTTGCCGTTCACGGTGGTCCTGGGGTCAGACGGTTTGGTGCTGCATCGTAAAATGGGCAAGGTGAGCCCGGAAGACTTGCGTGCCTGGGCTGCGCTGACGTAGTCATTGAGGGCATAGCTGGTCCTTTTTTGCTAACGCCTCACCCATGGAACAGAGGTTTTGCTGACCTGAAAACCAGGGTTCAATTTTTATAAAAGAAGAAGATGGCCGCAATTTAGCGAAAATTAAGGTAAATTCGCGGTCGTTGCTTTAAATTCGTTGGAGACTCTATGGATCTTAGAAAACTCAAGACATTGATTGACCTGGTGTCTGAATCAAATGTCTCTGAACTGGAAATCACTGAAGCAGAGGGCAAGGTTCGCATTGTCAAGGGCGGTGGTGCGATGGTTCAGCACTACGCAGCGCCTATGGCGGCCGCGGCGCCAGCGCCTTCGGCAGCCCCCAGCCCGGTTATTGAAGCAACTCCTGTCGCTGACGTAGGCCACCCCGTAAAGTCGCCGATGGTGGGCACGTTCTACCGATCCGCCTCTCCCGGGGCCAAGGCTTTTGTTGAGGTCGGCGATTCAATCAAGTCAGGTGAAACCATCTGCATTATTGAGGCGATGAAGATTCTCAATGAAATTGAGGCGGACAAAACCGGCGTTGTGACCCGGATTCTGTGTGACAACGGCCAGGCGGTTGAGTACGGCCAAGCCATGTTCGTGATTGAGTGAAGCCAGGCGCCAATTCCCATGTTCAAGAAAATCCTCGTTGCCAACCGGGGCGAAATCGCCCTCAGAATCCAACGCGCCTGCCGCGAGCTCGGGATCAAGGCCGTCATGGTCTATTCCGAGGCTGACCGCGAAGCCAAATACGTGAAACTGGCGGAGGAGGCGGTCTGCATTGGCCCGCCGTCTTCTGCCTTGAGTTACTTGAATATGCCGGCGATCATTTCGGCGGCCGAAGTGACGGATGCCGAAGCCATCCACCCCGGTTATGGTTTTTTGAGCGAAAACGCTGACTTTGCCGAACGGGTCGAGAAGAGCGGCTTTCAGTTCATCGGCCCGACGCCAGAATCGATCCGCATGATGGGCGACAAGGTGTCTGCCAAGCAATCCATGATTAAAGCCGGTGTGCCTTGTGTGCCCGGATCGGAGGGCGAATTGCCGGATGACCCGGTGCAAATCCGCCGTATCGCCAAGTCGGTGGGCTATCCCGTCATCATCAAGGCGGCGGGTGGCGGTGGCGGCCGGGGCATGCGGGTGGTTCACACCGAGGCAGCGCTGATCAACGCGGTCACCATGACCAAAGCCGAAGCCGGTGCCGCGTTTGGTAATCCGGCGGTCTACATGGAGAAGTTTCTCCAGAATCCCCGGCACATCGAGATCCAGATCCTTGCCGACAAATACAAAAACGCGGTCTATCTGGGCGAGCGGGATTGTTCGATGCAGCGTCGGCATCAAAAAATCATCGAGGAGGCTCCCGCACCGGGCATTCCGCGCAAGCTCATTGAGCGTGTGGGCGAGCGCTGCGTGGCGGCTTGCAAAAAAATCGGTTACAGGGGTGCAGGCACGTTCGAATTTTTGTATGAGGACGGTGAGTTTTATTTCATTGAAATGAATACCCGCGTGCAGGTGGAGCATCCGGTCACGGAGATGATTACCGGTATTGACATTGTCAAGACCCAGATCATGGTGGCCGCGGGCGAGAAGCTGCCCTTCACGCAGCGCCAAATCGAGATTCGTGGCCATGCCATAGAGTGCCGTGTGAACGCCGAAGATCCTTACAAGTTCACACCTTCACCGGGTCGGGTGACCATGTGGCACGCACCGGGTGGGCCTGGCGTGCGAGTGGATTCCCACATTTACACCAACTACTTTGTGCCGCCCAATTACGACTCCATGATCGGCAAGATCATTGTGCATGGCGACACGCGCGAGCAGGCTTTGGCCCGCATGCGCACCGCTCTGGGCGAAACGGTGGTGGAGGGGATCAACACCAACATCGCGTTGCACCGGGAGTTGATGGTGGATGCGAAGTTCATGGCCGGTGGCACCAACATCCATTACCTTGAAGAATGGTTGGCGCAGCACAAGCGTTAAATTGAAACTAGCAGGACGGACCGCACTGACGCGAAGCAAGTGCATGCGGCCCTGTCATAAATTGGGATCACATGTTTGAACTGAGCCTGATGTGCCCGGAGAACCGGGTCGAAACTTTGAGTGATGCACTTGAAGCACTGGACGCTCTGAGCGTCAGCGTCGAGGACGCGGACGCTCAGACCGATGCCGAGCAGGCCTTGTTTGGTGAGCCCGGCATGCCGCCGCCCAAAGACGGCTGGCAGCGCTCACGGGTGCTGGCCCTGTTTCCCACCTACTCGGGTGCCAGCGCCGCTTTGGCGCTGTTGCAAGCCCAGGACTTTTTTACTGATTGCCAGTTTTTGGGTCTGCAGGAAGTGCCTGAACAGGATTGGGTCAGATTGACCCAGTCGCAGTTCACGCCGGTTGAAATCACGCCTGAATTCTGGATTGTGCCGACCTGGCATGAGCCACCCGAACAGGCCCGCATCACGATTCGTCTGGACCCAGGTTTGGCCTTCGGTACCGGGACCCATCCCACGACCCGCATGTGCTTGCGCTGGATTGCACGGACACGACGGGCTGACGGTTTGGCTAACAGTCATGATCTGGGGCGGGTACTCGACTACGGCTGCGGCTCTGGCATTCTGGCCATAGGCGCAGCCAAGCATGGCGCCACCGACATTGATGCCATTGATATTGATGAGGCCGCGATCCAGTCTACAGCCCTGAATGCCGAGGCCAACCAAGTCAACTTGAAAGCCGGGTTCCCGGATGATGTAACGGGCGTTTACCAGACTGTGCTTGCCAATATTCTGGCAACACCGTTGAAGGTGTTGGCGCCCTTGCTGTGGTCTCGCGTGGCCGTCGGTGGGTCTCTGGTCCTTGCAGGCATTCTCGAGCGGCAGGCAGACGAGCTCAAGGAAGCCTACCGACCGTACTGCGAACTGATGGTCTCTGACCAGGAAGATGGCTGGATTTTGATGACAGCAGCCCGCTGAAAGATTCACGGCGCGGTTTGACAGTTCACCCCTCATGAGTCTGATTACACGTTGCCCGGCCTGCCAGACCTTGTTCAAGGTCGTTCCTGATCAGCTCAGAATTTCTGAAGGTTGGGTGAGGTGTGGGCAGTGTGACGAGATTTTCGACGCTTCACAGCATCTCGTGCAATCTTTGGTGCCGGTGAGCGCGGCGGCTGCGGCCCCGGATGCGCCGGCTTTCCAAGGGGATGAGCCAGCGCTGGAGGATCTCGTTATCACGTCGACCCCTGAGGCTGAAATGTGGACGGGCGGGGCAATGCCCGGTGGCGGGTTGCCCTCAGTTGAGGCACCAGCCGTATTGGTTTCTGAGGAGCATCCCCTGTCGCTGCCCGAGCCGCACGTGGAAACACCAGAGCCGCAAGAGTCGCCAGAGCCGCGCTTGCTGGATCAGGCCACGCCCTCGTCATTTGAGGCGTCGCACGACCCTGAGTTTGAGAGTCGAGCAGATTCGAGGGATATTTCTTTTTTGCGCGAGGCACGGGGCCCCGCGAAAAATCAGAGTTTGCTCATGCGAGCGACTTGGTCTCTATTGAGTGCGGCGTTGCTCCTGGGCGTAGCAGGACAAATAGTCCTGCATGAGCGCGACCATATTGCGGCCTTGAGACCCGATCTCAGGCCATGGCTGCAAGCCATTTGCGACCGGATGAATTGCAGCCTATCGCCTTGGCGAAAGATTGAATCGATCGTGATTGACAGTTCGGCCTTCACGCGGGTGCATGGCGATTCCTACAGGTTGAGCCTGACACTGAAGAATGTGGAGGCTGTCTCCGTCGCCATGCCAGCGCTGGAACTCACCCTGACGGACACGCTTGACAAGCCAGTCATTCGCAGGGTATTGATCCTGTCCGAAATCAACGGCGAGCCAGAATCCATTGCTGCGGGTTCTGAGCGACCGGTGTCGTTGATGATGTCGGTCAATCCGCCGGGCGGTTCTGACCGGTTTGCCGGCTATCGAATCCTGGCGTTCTATCCTTGATTCGGATGGTGCTCTCAAAGAACATCATGAAAAAAGCCCGATACCGGGTTGGCATCGGGCTTGAGGCTGTCGCACTTTACAGTGCTCAGGGCTTGCTGCCTGTTGGAAACGGCCAGGCAGCCTGAGGATTCAATGTGGTTTGGGCCGAAGGGCTGGCCTTCACGGCCGCTGGCTTGGCTGTTGGTGCCTTGGCTGCTTTTTTGGCAACGGGTTTCGGGGCTGCCTTTGCAGCGGGTTTGGTGGCGACAGCTTTTTTTGCAACAGTCGCTTTTGGGGCTGGTGCCGCTTTTTGAACAACAGGCTTTTTGACTGCCGCTGCCTTTTTAGCTGGTGATGCTTTCACTGCAGGCACAGCCTTCTTCGCCGTGACGACTTTGGCCAGTGCCACTTTTTTGGCGATGACAGCTTTGGCTGGAGTTGCTTTTTCCGCAACGACAGCTTTCACTGGTGCAGCTTTCTTTGCAGGAGCAGCCTTTTGAGCGGTTATATTTTTTGCGGGAGCAGCTTGTTTGACTGCTACAGCCTTCTTCGCGGGTGCGGCCTTTTTTGCGATCGGTTTTTTTGCAGTTGCCATTTAATATCTCCTTGATAAATTTACAAAGAGCACTTCATGCGAGTTGGAGTGCACAAAGCGACTCATGGGGTTGGGTTTAAGTCCCAGCGCCATGAATTCGGGGGCACGCACAGCGTTCGACCTGGAAAGGCCGGTGCGCCGTGTGTGAAGTTCTTGTGGTCATGTGTCCAATTAGTCCCAGGAAAGTGCTCCGCCAGATTGGTACTCGATAACACGGGTTTCAAAGAAGTTACGTTCCTTCTTCAAGTCGATCATTTCACTCATCCACGGAAACGGATTTTCCTCGTTCGGGAACAGCGCTTCCAATCCGATCTGCATGGCCCGGCGGTTGGCGATATAGCGCAGATAGCCTTTGAAGATGGATGCATTCATGCCCAAAACGCCACGCGGCATGGTGTCTTCAGCGTATTTGTATTCAAGCTCCACGGCCTGCTCAAAAAGCACCTTGATTTCTGCTTTGAACTCAGGTGTCCAAAGCAGCGGATTCTCAAGTTTCAGCTGGTTGATCAGGTCAATACCGAAATTGCAGTGCATGGACTCATCCCGCAGGATGTATTGATACTGCTCGGCTGCACCGGTCATCTTGTTTTGCCGACCCAAAGCAAGAATCTGGGTGAATCCGACATAGAAGAACAGACCTTCCATGAGGCAGGCAAATACGATCAACGATTTCAACAACGTTTGATCTGTCTCATGCGTCCCGGTCTTGAAATTCGGGTCCATGATCGCTTCGATGAACGGGATCAGAAACTGGTCTTTGTCACGAATGGATTTGACTTCGTTGTAGGCGCTGAAAATCTCGCTTTCGTCCAGACCCAAAGACTCCACAATGTATTGGTAGGCGTGGGTGTGGATCGCTTCTTCGAAAGCTTGGCGCAACAGGAACTGGCGGCATTCAGGTGCCGTGATGTGGCGGTAGGTGCCCAGCACGATGTTGTTGGCCGCCAAGGAGTCGGCCGTCACGAAGAAACCGAGATTGCGTTTGACGATCAGTCTCTCATCATCAGTTAATCCATTGGGGTCTTTCCACAACGCAATGTCCCGCGTCATGTTGACTTCTTGCGGCATCCAGTGGTTGGCGCAACTCGACAGGTATTTTTCCCAAGCCCACTTGTACTTGAAGGGCACGAGTTGATTCACGTCTGTTTTGCCATTGATGATGCGCTTGTCAGCGGCGTTCACGCGTCTTGGGCTGCTTGCAGCTGGCGTGCCGGCCTGTGCCGCTGCCAACGGCAGTTCGGCCGGAGGGTTACCAGACGAATCCTGTGTGTAAGCGGACAGTACGGGCTTGATTTCTTCGTCCCAATTCAACATAAATATTTCCAATCAGCAGATTATGAGAGCAGCGAAATGAAATGAAAAGTATTCATTCACATGGCTGCCGTAATGTGTCTTCAAGTGTTGCGCAACTGCATCGTGAACCTCGTTTGGTTCACGCCTTATTGGCATGACTCGCAGGTTGGGTCATCGACACCGCAAAATTTGATGTCGGTGGCGGGACCGGTTGCCATTTGCATTTGTGCCGCAGCTGCAGCGGCGTCGAGAGCGCTCATCGTGGGTGCACTCGGGCTTGCTTCCTGGCCAGAGGACACCGCATTCATTCTGCCGGCACTCACCGTCGATTTCTCGACATGGGTGGCCGACATCGTACGCAGATAGTAGGTCGTCTTCAGGCCGCGAATCCACGCCAGCTTGTAGGTTTCATCCAGCTTTTTGCCAGAGGCGCCCGCCATGTAAATGTTGAGCGACTGGGCTTGATCAATCCACTTTTGGCGGCGTGCTGCGGCCTCTACCAGCCAGCGGGTTTCGACTTCAAAGGCAGTCGCGTACAAGGCCTTGATTTCCGCAGGAACCCGGTCAATCGGGCTCAGCGAGCCATCAAAGTGCTTGAGGTCCATCACCATCACGTCATCCCACAAATCCAGTCGCTTGAGGTCATGCACCAGGTAGCTGTTGATGATGGTGAATTCCCCCGACAAGTTGGACTTGACGGACAAGTTGCCGAAGCAGGGTTCGATCGATGCATCGACTCCGATGATGTTGGAGATGGTCGCAGTTGGCGCAATAGCCGTGCAATTGGAGTTGCGCATGCCATCCTTGGCAATTTTTTGGCGAAGACTTTCCCAGTCCAGCGTGGATGAACGATCGACTTCCACATAGCCACCGCGCGCACGGGCGAGCATGTCCAGGGTGTCAAGCGGCAAGATGCCCTGGTCCCACAGCGAGCCTTTGTAGCTGTCATATTGACCGCGCTCACGCGCCAACTCTGTGGACGCCCAGTAAGCGTAGTAGCAGATGACCTCCATCGAGGTATCCGCAAAAGCCACTGCGGCATCGCTGGCGTAAGGAATGCGCAACTCGTACAGGCTGTCCTGGAAGCCCATCAGGCCGAGCCCCACGGGACGATGACGCATGTTGGAGTCACGGGCCTTTTTCACCGCGTAGTAATTGATGTCGATGACGTTGTCGAGCATGCGCATCGCGGTGGTGATGGTCTTTTGCAGTTTGGCATGGTCAAGCACCTTGCTGCCATCTGTGGCGTCTTTCAAGTGCTGCAGAAGGTTGACTGAACCCAGATTGCAAACGGCGGTTTCCGTGTCGCTGGTGTTGAGCGTGATCTCGGTACACAGGTTGCTGGAATGGACCACACCGGCGTGCTGTTGAGGAGAGCGGACGTTACAGGCGTCCTTGAATGTGATCCACGGGTGCCCTGTTTCGAACAACATGGTGAGCATCTTGCGCCATAGGTCTGCCGCTGGCATGGTGCGGCTTGGAGACAGTTCTCCACGCGCCACTTTGGCTTCGTAGGCGACGTAGGCTTCTTCAAAGTCAGCGCCGAATTTGTCGTGCAGATCAGGCACGTTGTTCGGTGAAAACAGTGTCCATTGACCTTTTTCCATCACCCGGCGCATGAACAGGTCGGGAATCCAGTTGGCCGTGTTCATGTCATGGGTACGCCGGCGGTCATCGCCTGTGTTTTTGCGCAACTCCAGGAACTCCTCGATGTCGAGGTGCCACGTTTCCAGGTAAGTGCACACCGCGCCCTTGCGCTTGCCGCCTTGATTGACCGCCACAGCCGTGTCGTTGACGACCTTCAAGAACGGCACAACACCTTGCGACTCGCCATTTGTGCCTTTGATATGGGAGCCCAGCGCACGGACGCGCGTCCAGTCGTTGCCCAGGCCGCCTGCGAATTTGGACAACAGCGCGTTTTCCTTGATGGATTCGTAGATGCCGTCGAGATCGTCAGGCACCGTGGTCAGATAGCAGCTTGAGAGCTGTGAGCGCAGTGTGCCGCTGTTGAACAAGGTGGGCGTGCTGGACATGAAGTCGAACGACGACAGCACTTCATAAAATTCGATGGCCCGTGTTTCCCGGTCAGCTTCATTGAGCGACAAGCCCATGGCCACGCGCATGAAAAATGCCTGAGGCAACTCGATACGTGCTTTGCCCACGTGGAGAAAATAACGGTCATACAGGGTTTGGAGTCCGAGGTAGTCGAACTGCAAATCTCGCTCTGCCTTGAGTGCTGCGCCCAAACGGGCCAGATCAAACTGTTGCAGCCTTTCATCGAGCAGTTCGTTGTCCACGCCCTTTTTGATGAATTGGGGGAAGTAATCTACATAGGCGGCGGCCATGTCGGCTTGCGCCACGTCCCGGCCCAGGATTTCCTTGGCCATGGTGTGAAACAGGAGACGCGCTGCCGCGTAGGTGTAGTCGGGGTCTTTTTCAATCAGCGTGCGAGCCGCCAGAACGGAGGCTTTGTACACCTCGTCCATGGGGACGCCGTCATACAGATTGCGCATGGTTTCTGCGAGGATCGGTGCGGCCTTGATGTCGGCACCGAGGTTGGCGCAGGCTGACTCGATGATCTGCTCCAGACGGACCAAGTCCAGAACGATCCGCTCGCCTTTGTCCAGGGCATGCAGCAAGGGCGCCTGAGGTGCTTCTTGCTCCAGTTTTTTGGCGCGCTCCTGGTTGTGCTTTTCACGGTAGAGCACGTACGCACGGGCGATTTCGTGGTGTCCTCCGCGCATCAGACCGAGTTCAACCTGGTCCTGGACGTCTTCGATATGAAAGGTGCCACCACCGGGGCGAGAGCGCATCAGGGCTCGAATGACGCCTTGTGTCAACTCGTCCACTGTTTCGCGAACGCTGGCCGAGGCGGCGCCCTGGGTGCCATGCACGGCCAAAAACGCCTTCATCATGGCGACGGCGATCTTCGTGGGCTCGAACGGCACTACCGCACCGTTGCGGCGAATGATCTGGTACTGATTGAGTGCGCTGGGCGCCGGGCTGTTGTTACCCAAGGCGGCATGCGGCGCTATTGCGCTGGCGTTGGCGTGGGTAGGGGCAAGGGGGGTCAAAGTTGATTGCATTTCTTCCTCGTCTGTAACTTGATTTTGTTTGGATTCCTGGACACCCAGGTGAAGCCCCGATTTTTTCTACGGGCTGTGGTGGAGATCACCACACACTATATATAGGGTCTGAAGTGAAGACAAGCCACTACCAGTAGTGTAATACGTCAGGCTGGAAAAATTCTTGGCGGCAGGATTTGTCCTTGTAACAGACAGCCGGATGTTGCAAAAATTCGTCTATTGGCCGATTCCTTCGGGCAATTGCTCGCGTGTCAGCCCCAGCGACTTCTGAAGTCGCTGCCAATCAAATCCGGCGCCCGGATCGGTCTTGCGGCCCGGGGCCACATGCTCATGGCCAGCCAGATTGGCCATCCGGTAATGCGCCAAGATGGCAGCACACAGGGCCGTCAGCGTTTCGTACTGCGCGTCTTCAAAGGAGCCGCCTTCAGCCCCTTCAAGTTCGATGCCGATGGCATAGTCGTTGCAATTGTCGCGTCCGCGGTAACTGGAAACGCCGGCGTGCCATGCGCGGTTATCTGCGCTGACAAACTGCTTCAGTTCACCCCGGCGCCGGATATAAAAATGTGCTGACACCGCCATGCCCCGAATCGTCTTGAAGTAAGGGTGCTGGTTCCAGTCGAGTTGATTCGTGAACAGTTGCTCAACCTCATTGCCGCCGTAACAGCCTGGCGGCAGACTGATCGCATGCACCACGATCAACTCAGGCTTGCTGCCGGGTGGGCGTGGTCCGAAATTAGGCGATTCAATATGGCTTGCAAATTGATACCAGCCGTCCACCCAGAGCGGCGTTGGCCTTGGCGCGCTAGTTCGTTTCATCGGAAGATTCGCTGCTGTTGGGTGTTTCAATGTGCAGCCTGGCAATGCGGTAGCGCATTTGGCGCAGGCTGATACCCAATCGGGCCGCTGCCACGGTGCGATTGAAGCCGGTTTCCCGCAGGGCCTGTACCAATATGTCTCGTTCCTGGTTGTCCAGGTGGCTTTGCAAGTCGCTGGGTATGATGGATGGACCTTCTGGCATGGGCGAGGTGTCCGCGGCCGTCAGCCTCGGTGCCTGGTCAGATACCTGCTGGGTTGGTGACTCCAGCTGGAGATCATGGTGTTCACTCAAGGCGATGGCACGGTGCAGAAGATTTTCCAGCTCCCGCACGTTGCCCCAGAGCGGGTCCAGCGCGAGTTGATTGAGGACTGCCTGGGAGAGCGCGGGCTCGGGAATGCCCGATTCGTGTGCAATCCTGTGAAGCAGGGCCTTGCACAGCGCTGGCAGGTCTTGTCGGCGCTCCCGCAGAGGCGGCAGGGCAATGTCAATCACGTTCAGGCGGTAGTAAAGGTCTTGCCGGAAACGCCCCGCCTGTACCTCGGCTGCCAGGTTTTTGTGGGTTGCGCTGATGATGCGAACGTCAACCGTTTCCTCGTGAGTCGATCCGATGGGGCGCACGACGCGTTCCTGAATGACCCGCAAAAGTTTGGATTGCATGGCCAGCGGCAGGTCTCCAATTTCGTCGAGCAACAGGGTCCCGCCGCTGGCCGCCTTGAAAAAACCCTCCCGGTCCTGGGTGGCGCCCGTATAGGCGCCTTTTTTCGCGCCAAAGAACTCGGCTTCCAGCAGGTTCTCGGGAATGGCGCTGCAGTTCACCGCAACCAGCGCCTGGCCAGCCCGATGGCTATTGGCATGAATGGCGCACGCCACCAATTCCTTGCCGGTGCCCGACTCACCGGTAATGAGGACTGGCGCCATACCGCGCGCGACTTTGACGATTCGCTCACGCACCATGCGCATGCACAGTGAATCACCCACAAGGCGTTGCAGGGCGGCCTCGCCTTTTGAGAGTCGGGACGTACCGCCTTCCGGGAGGGACGGCAATCCATCGGGCTCCCGGCGCCTGGCCGGCTGAGACGCAGGGTTCTGGACGGCAGACGCAATCACGGCCCTGAACTGCTTGAGGTCAACAGGTTTGGTCAAATAGTCAAAAGCGCCCGCCTTCAGTGACTCCACGGCGTTGTCGGCCGAGCCGTAAGCCGTAATGACCACGCAACGCTCAGGCCGCAGGTCAGCCTTCAGTTGCCGGATCAGCGCCAGCCCCAGGCCGTCAGTCAGGCGCATGTCGGTGATCACCACGTCAAAACGCTGTTCGAGCAAGCACTGCAGCGCCTCGGCGCAGCTCTCGGCCGTCTCCACCCGGTAGCCTTCGCGCAGCAGGGTGAGTTCGTACAGCGTTCTCAGATCCGGCTCGTCGTCGACGACCAGTATTCGGGGTGCACTCAGTGCCGGGTTTGAAGCCATGAGTTTGGAGCAGTGGTGTCAGGTGGCATAAGACCACCATTGTGCAGGGGCTTGGCCTCGAAGGTCACCATGAACTCGTTGCCCTCACGCAATTTGCCCAGAGCGCTCTTTTTCGTCCGGTAGTAGGCGATGCTGGCGCCGTGGCGCTCGCACAGTTCGCGGCAAATATACAGACCCAAACCACTGGAGCGACTCTCCGAGGAGAAAAAAGGTTCAAACAAATGCCGCTCCACCGACTGATCCATGGCTGCGCCATCGCTCCACACGCTCAGCAGGCCTTGGCCCACCGTGGAGGCGCCGGCAAAAACTTGAATGGCGCCGGTTTGAGTGCTCGCATACCGGCGTGCATTGTCCAGGAGGTTGACCAGGACGCGGCGAAGGTGTTCTGTCTCGAACCGGACTTCCATGGCCAAGGCAGACAGGTGGAGTTGCACTTCCCGTGGGTGACCGGTCTGGGCTTGCCAGTCAAGACAGATCCGCTCGACCAACGGAATCAATGGAAGTGTTTCGGGTGCACCGGTGTTTTCACGGTCTTGCACACGAGAGATATCCAGGACCTCGTCCACAATTTTGTCAAGCCGCTTGACGTTTTGCTGCACCATGTGTGTGAGTTGCCGGTGCCTGGGGTCTGAGAGGTCCTCATCCAGCAGGGCGTTGGCTTGTGCGATGGCTGCCAGCGGGTTGCGTATCTCATGCGCAACAGCGGCCGACATGCGCCCCATGCTGGCCATTTTTTCGGTTCGCATGCGGGCTTCGATTTCGCGCTGATCTTGCAAAAACATCACGCACAGGCGCTCCACCGTGCCACCTGCGCCGTCGGGCGTGGCAGTCAATTGGGTGCGAACCCGCACGCGCCTGGGCCCCCGCCCGGGGTGATGGATGGTGACGTCGGCCTGGCTTGGTGTGTTGCCCGAAAAACTCTGCCGCATCAGATCATCCAGCCCCTGCCAGCCCGTTTGTGAGGCCAGGTCAAATGAAGTGGACCGGACTGCCGTCTCGGCGTCCAGCAGCTGGCGTGCGGCAGGATTGGCTGCGCGCACCATGCTGTTTTGGTCAATAACCAATACCCCGTCCGTCAGCGACTCGATAACCAGCTCGTTCACTTGCCGCTGCACCCGTACTGCCAAATGGCTGCGTTCAGCCCGAAGTTCGACGTTGGCCAGTCGGGTGGCGATTTGGTGCGCCACAAACGCGATCACAAAAAACCCTGTGCCCGTCAGTGCGGCTTGCAAAAAATAGGGCGCGCTGTCTGTCTGACCATACAGGCTGATCCAGGCGCCGTGTGAAAACATCAGCAAGGTCACGCTGGCTGCAGCCCCCATGGCCAACGTGAGTGAGCCAAGAACTGCGGCCATCAACACGGGCAGTGCAAAAAAAGGCGTGAAATTGATGTTGCTCCCCTGAGCCCACTGCAGCACGGCGTAGGTCAGGATATCGACCCCCATCGTGCTGATCCACTGAACACCCAGGGTCTGGCCCAACTGGCCCGGTTTCGCCGACAGGCGTGCTGCCAGTGCCACGGCAAAATAGGCGGCGCAAAACCAGATCAGCCAAGTGTCTCCCGGGGAACCCAGTGCTTGAAGCGTGCCCTGAAGCCCGAGCAATACCAACCCCAGGGTGACGCGGGCGGTCATGAATCCTCGCCATAAACGCTCGAACTCAAGCGGCGTGTCCGCCTGCTCGCTGCCTTGATCAGGCAGGTAAGGGCCTAACCAGGACAAGCTTTCTGACGGTATGCTCAATCTTGGTGCTCCGCGCGCGCCAGGTGGTCCGCGCTGCAGTACACCCCCTGTTTGCCCTGAATGGCCTCTGCCGCCGGGAGGTGAACCGAGCAAAAGGCGCAGGAGACCATGTGAAGTGGTTGCGCCTCGGTGCCCGTTTCAGGTTGCTTTGGTCGGGGCAAGGTGGGCCGGCTTGAGCGCCAGAGCCACACGCCCAACAAAATCACAAATATCAGGAGGATGGCTTTCATAAGGCCCGCCCAAGAATGACTTCCATGACAAAGCGTGAACCCACATAGGCCATTAAAAGCAACCCGGACCCGGCATACAGGAACCTTACCGCTCGGCGACCGCGCCAGCCAAATTGAGCTCGCCCAATCAACAAAACGGCAAAGGTCAACCAGGACAGCACGGAAAAAATGGTTTTGTGATTCCAGTAGGTCAATGTGGCGCTGCCGTAAAGCTGCTTGCCAAAAAGAAGGCCCACGACCAAGGTCACGGTCAAGAGCACGAAACCCGCACCGACAAACCGGAACGTCAACCTCTCCATGGTCAGCAAAGGCATGCCGCTGTGGGGGTCAGCGGCCAGCCGGATGCGCTCCTCGGCGCGCGACATCATCCAAGCATGCACCACGGCCACCCCGAACATGCCGTAGGAGGCGATGCCGACCGCCCAATGAAACGGCAGCCAGGGCGAGGCATTGGCATGCAGCGGACTGCCGGGGAACACCACAGACAGCAGCACCGTCACGGTGCCCAAAGCCGACAAGGTCCAGCGGGTTTTCAGGAGGGGGTAAACATGACTCTCCACCGCATAAGCGGCGGCGACCAACCAGGCTGTCATCGACAAGGCCGGGGCAAAACCAAACAGGGGCTGCTCTCCAAACAGGCTCCAGCCGAGTAAAATACCGTGCAGCAACCAGGCCAGCCAAACCGCTGTGCGCACAGCGCGCTGGCCCAGGCGCGCCGCCCCGACGGCCGACACGGCATAGGCACCAGCCGAAGCCAGGGCCAAGGTCAAAGTGAGCGGAGTCGCACTGGCTAAAATCATGGCGACAGTTTAGCGTTTTGCACATTGCCAGTGCCTGTTGGCACCCAACTTTGGTTCCGTTTTCCGGAATACTCCTTATGGCTTCCGCCCTTACCGACAAACTCTCCCGCCTCGTCAAGGAAATTCGTGGCCAGGCCCGCATCACGGACGCCAATGTGGCCGACATGCTGCGCGAGGTCCGCATGGCCCTGCTGGAGGCCGACGTCGCGCTGCCCGTGGTGCGCGACTTCATTGCCCGCGTCAAGGAGAAGGCACTGGGCCAGGAGGTCCTGAGTTCTTTGTCCCCGGGGCAGGCCTTGGTGAGCATCGTCAACCGGGAGCTGGCCGCCACCATGGGCGAGGGCGTGTCCGACATCAATCTGGCGGCCCAGCCGCCAGCGGTGATTTTGATGGCTGGCCTGCAAGGTGCCGGCAAGACCACCACCACCGGCAAGTTGGCCAAGCACCTGATCGAAAAACGCAAGAAAAAAGTGCTCACCGTCTCCGGCGACGTCTACCGCCCTGCGGCCATCGAGCAGTTGAAGACGGTCACGGCCCAATCCGGTGCCGAGTGGTTCCCCAGCACGGCGGATCAAAAGCCGGTTGATATCGCGCTGGCCGCGCTGGACTACGCCCGAAAACACTACTTTGACGTGCTGCTGGTCGACACCGCAGGTCGCCTGGCCATTGATGAAGCGCTGATGCGCGAAATCAAGGACCTCCATGCGGTGCTCAATCCGGTGGAGACTTTGTTTGTGGTGGACGCCATGCAGGGGCAGGACGCGATCAATACCGCCCGGGCGTTCAAGGAAGCGCTGCCCCTCACCGGCATCATCCTGACCAAGCTCGACGGCGACTCCCGCGGCGGTGCGGCCCTGTCCGTGCGCCAGGTGACCGGCGCCCCCATCAAGTTTGCCGGCACGAGCGAGAAGCTCGACGGCCTGGAAGTGTTTGACGCCGAGCGCCACGCCGGGCGCATTCTGGGCATGGGCGACATCCTGGCCCTGGTGGAGCAGGTCACCGCGGGCGTGGACATGGAGGCCGCACAAAGGCTGGCGGCCAAGGTCAAGAGTGGTGCTGGTTTTGACTTGAATGATTTCTTGGCCCAGATTCAACAGATGAAACAAATGGGTGGCCTGTCCAGTCTGATGGACAAGTTGCCCGCCTCCATGGCCGCCAAAGCCGGGCAGATGGACATGGGCAAGGTGGAAAAAGACATCAAACGCAAGGAGGGCATCATTCACAGCATGACGCCGCTGGAGCGGCGCAAGCCCGAGTTGATCAAAGCCACCCGCAAGCGCCGCATCGCCATGGGCGCTGGCGTGCAGGTTCAGGAAGTCAATCGCATGCTCAAGGAGTTTGAGCAGATGCAGGACATGATGAAGAAGATGAAGGGCGGCGGCATGATGAAGATGATGAAACGCATGGGGGGCATGAAAGGCATGCCCAAAATGCCTTTCTAAACCTTTTTTAAGCCTTTTTGGCCTCTAGCCGGCGCGTTTCCTGTGCCGGTAGCTATTAAATCAGGACTAATCAAAAAGGGCGCTGAACCGGTTCAGCGCCCTTTTTCACGTGCTCAAGGCTTGTTGGGCAGCATCCGGCCGGTTTTGACGAAGTTGTCATGCCAGGACAGCGCCTCGCTCAGCAGGTGGGGCGTGTGTTTGCCCGGCGCATCGCGCAGGGCGCGCTCGAAATAGTCGCGCAGCGCGGGGCGGAAATCGGGGTGGGCGCACTTTTCGATCACCCGGCGTGCGCGCTGCGTGGGCGATAGGCCACGCAAATCGGCCAGGCCTTGTTCGGTGACGATGATCTCCACGTCGTGCTCGGTGTGGTCGGTATGCGAGACCATGGGCACGAGGCACGAAATGGCGCCGCCTTTGGCAGTCGACGGCGTCATGAAGAAAGACAAATAGGCATTGCGCGCAAAGTCGCCCGAGCCGCCAATGCCGTTCATGATGCTGGAACCCATGACGTGGGTGGAGTTGACGTTGCCGTAGATGTCGGCCTCAATCATGGCGTTCATGGCAATCAGGCCCAGGCGGCGAATCACCTCGGGGTGGTTGCTGACCTCTTGCGGGCGCAGCACGATGCGTTGGCGGTAGTAGTCGATGTTGGCATTGAAATCGGCCAGCGCCGCCGGGCTGAAGGACAGCGCGGTGGCCGACGCCATGCTCAGCTTGCCCGAGCGCAGCATGTCCAGCATGCCGTCTTGCAGCACCTCGGTGTAGGCCGTCATGTTGCTGAAGGGGCCTTGGTTCAAGCCCATCAGCACCGCGTTGGCAATGTTGCCCACGCCCGACTGCAAGGGCAGTAAATCGGCGGGCAACCGGCCTTGCTTTACCTCTGTTTGCAGGAAGTCAATGATGTGGCCGGCAATGCGCCCGGAGTTTTCGTCGGGTGCGGCAAAGGCGGAGTTGCGGTCGGGTTGGTTGGTCTCCACCACGGCAATCACCTTGCTCAGGTCGCATTGCAGGTAATGGTCGCCAATGCGGTCGCCGGGCTGCAGCAGCGGAATGGGGCGGCGCAGCGGGGGCAGGCGGGTACCGTAGTAGATGTCATGCATGCCCTCCAGCGCCAGGTTTTGCATGCTGTTGACTTCCAGAATGATTTTGTCCGCCCGGTCCAGCCAGGTTTTGTTGTTGCCCACCGAGCTTGAGGGAATCAGCCGGCCATCGGGCAGCACCCCGGCCACTTCAATCACGGCCACATTCAGCGGGCCGAGAAAGCCAAACCAGGCCAGTTGCGCCACGTGCGACAGGTGAATGTCGGTGTACTGCATGTGTCCGGCATTGATTTGCTGGCGCACATGCGGGTCTGACTGGTAGGGCAGGCGCATGGACACGCCCTGCGCCTGGGCCAGCACGCCGTCCAGCTCGGGGGCGGTGGAGGCGCCGGTCCACAGGCCAATCTGGAACGCTTCGCCCGCGGCATGCAGGCGCTCCATGCGCCGCGCCAGCGCGCCGGGCACCAGCTTGGGGTGACCGGCGCCCGTGAAGCCGCTCATGCCGACGTTGGCCCCGGCCGGAATCAGCTCGGCAGCCGCCTCGGCGGACATGATGCGGGATTGGAGGCCTGGGTGCTGAATGCGTTGTGTGGGGGTCATGGTGCCAAGGTTTCCAAAAGTTCAGAGGTGCCAGCGCAGGTGCGCCAAACGGAGAACTGAAAATCTTAGCCTATTTGCCAACCATGCCTAGGGTTTTCCCTGGGTATTGATCTTTTGATGACTTGACGTGTTCGGGATGTTGTCAAGACGGTGGTGCCCGCCCCCGGGCGGGGGTAGCGTCCAGCGGTCCCGTGCCGCCACGGTGCCTTGGCGCGACCGCGCGCGGATTGCACCAAAGCATGGTGCCCGGAATTTAAGCCTTTTTGGCCTCTAGCCGGCGATTTTCCTTTTCCGGTAGCTATCAAATTTATCACGTAGCCCCAGCGCCATGACCGCGCCCACCACCAGCAGGGCGCCAGCTATCTGCATGGGGGCGATGGTCTGTCCGAGCAACAGCCAAGCCAGTACCAGCGCAAACACCGGCTCCACATTCATGATGGGTGAGCTGCCCACCACGCCCAGCTTGGGCAGCAGGGTGAACATGACGGTGAACGCCGTGCCATACAGCACAGTGAGCGCCGCCAGCCCCCACCAGCCGGAAGGGGCGGTGGGCAACTGCAGACCGTCTTGTGTACCCACCACGCTCAGGGCCACAAGCCCCACCAGACCCATGGTGACGGCAGTGCGCAGGCGCCCGTCCACATCGGCGGCATGCTGTTGGGTCAGTACCAGCGCCAGGCCAAACGTGGCCGCCGCCGTGAGGGCAAACGCCACACCAGCGCCAATTTGCCCCCATTGGCCGGCCGCGCCCAGCCCGGAGGCGCCGCCCAGCACATCCAGCGCCAGGGCCAGACCCACCAGGATGACGGGCATGGCGATCAGGGCCGCCCGCTCCGGGCTGCGCTGGTACAGCGCCCAGGCCCAAAACGCGGTCCAGATCTGGTAAGTGTTGAAGGCCAGCAAGGCCAGTGCCACCGGCAGGCGGGCCACCGAGGCATACAGGCTCAGGCTCTGCACGGCCAGCAGCGCGCCAATGGCCGCGAGCGCTTTCAGGTGCTGGCGGCTCAAATCAAGGGGCACTTTTTGCACGACCAGCAGAAGGGCCACCACCGCCGCCGTGATGCCGCTCCTGAACGCCACCGCCGTGGCCACGTCCACACCGTTATTGAACGCAAAGCGGGCCGCCACATGGTTGGCGCCCATCATCAAGGCCACCAACAGCAGCGTGTAGAAGGCGGCGCTGCTGATGCCCTGTTTATGCATTGTTTAGCCCTCTAGCCGGCGTATTTAAATCGTGAGCAGCTATGTTTTTTGAACACGATGCTGATGTGCTCAGGCGGACGACACCCGCTGGTCAAACCAAGCTCGCCACGTCCCGCGTCAGCACCTCACCGCGCAGCGAGAAGTTGCGGGTTTCAGTGATGTTGACGTCCACCAGTTGTCCGATCAGGCGCGGCTGGCCGACAAAATTCACCACCCGGTTGCACTCGGTGCGGCCCATCAGCTCTGA